>SFGF01000001.1 GCA_004556655.1 Lachnospiraceae bacterium
TCGTAACGTAAATGAAAGAAAAACGGTATAAACAAATATTATTTTCTTTGTGAGCTATGGAGATAGGATTCTAACAATCTTGGGAAGCACTGCTTCTCAGGATTGTTGCTCAGAAGCCTATCGGAATGTCCAGCGAACAGAAACATAATATTTCGTTTATACCGTTTTTCTTTTTCATTACATATAAAATTCTGACTTGTGAGAGGCGCTTATATCTGCCCTTCACAACCTATAAAAGCACTACAGAATCTGCGACACTACGTCCGTCAAACTCCGGTTTAATTCTTCTTGCCAAGAGTGACAGAGATTGTCTGCTCCCCATACTGTCCATTGGATGATCTTTCAATCACCACATCCACCGTAGTACCTGCTGCATAATACTGCATATTGGAAGAAAGCTCCTCCATGGAAGTGACATCTTTTCCATCAAATTTTGTGATAATATCGCCTTTCTGGATACCAGCCTGCTCTGCGGCAGCTCCTTCCATGACCTGTGCGACATAAACACCGGTTGGCATATTATATGTTTTTGCAACATCGCTTGTGACATCCACACCTGCGATACCGAGATATGCACTGTTGGATTCATCTACTTTTTCTTTTGTGATAAGTTCTTCAATAATTGGTTTTGCTGTATCCATTGGGATTGCATATCCAATACCTTCAACAGAAGTGTCTGAATATTTTACAGAGTTAATTCCGATCACTTCCCCTGCTGTGTTTAATAATGCACCACCACTGTTACCAGGGTTAATTGCTGCATCTGTCTGGATCAGTTCTGCCGTATAATTGGTGCTGCTGGAAGAATCTGAAACAGAAACTTCACGGTTTAATGCACTGATCACACCGGTTGTTACAGACTGTCCGTAACCAAGGGCATTACCGATTGCGATACAGGATTCACCCACTTTTAATGTATCAGAAGAACCAAGTGTTGCAACCTTGATTGCACTCATAGTATCATCTTTAATACTGCTCAGGGCAACTTTTACAACAGCAAGATCTGTAGAAGGATCTGTACCTTTAATCTCTGCACTGACCGTATCATCATTTGCAAAAGTTACAGTAAGGCTGTTTGCTCCCTCGACAACGTGATTATTGGTTGCCACATAAAGATACTCCTTATCCTGACTTACAATAATACCTGAACCACAGCTTGTGCTCTCATAAGTCTTGGATTGTCCCCAGAAACTCTGATACTCTGTCTGACTTACATTTGTAATTGCTACGATAGAAGGCATTACTTCATCGACAATATCTGAAACATCTGTTGCTACATAGGAAGATGAGATTGCTGTCGGCTGCACGGTAGAATCATCTCCGGTAGTCAAGGAAGCCTGTACATTACCTGCATTGGTTGTTCCAAGAACTTTTCCGGATGCATAATTAACGCCTGTCATGACACCGCCTGCAACCAATCCAAATACAAGTGCAAGCGCTGCACATTTTGCAAGCTGTTTTCCAAATCCACCCGGTTTTCTTTCTTTCTTTTTCTTCTCCGGTTTTGGATTGCTGCCATATGCATAACTCTGATAACTGGTATTGCTTCCATATGTTCCATAGTTACCGTTCTGGTTTCCATAGCCATAACTCTGGCTGTTATTCCGGGTACTTCCATAGCCGGCACTCTGACTGTTATTCGGGTTCGTTCCATAACCAGTGCTCTGGCTGTTATTCCGGGTACTTCCATAACCGGCACTCTGACTATAATTCTGGGTACTTCCGTAATTGGCACTCTGACTGTTATTCTGTGTCGTTCCATAACCGGAGCCATGACTGCTGTTCTGACCTCCATAAATAGAACTCTGTGTGGAGCCATATCCGCCTGCCTGAGATGCTGTACTGTCGTTCTGTGTATTGTTCTGATTTCCATGATTCTGCTGATTATTATATGAGTAGAAAGAATCAGAAGACTGATTACTGCTATTATTATTGTCTGTATTGCTGTTATTGTTGTTATTGTTGCTATTGTTGTAATAATTGTGATTATTATTGTAATAATTGTTATCCATAACAATTTGCCCCTTTCTGTGCAGCTTCTTATTATTTGCTGCCTTTATCTTTATGATTTTAGTCTAGCGTCAAATTGTGTTCGAATTGTGATAAAAATATCAAGAAAAAATGTTTTTAAAAATAAAAACTTCCTATCTCTCAAATTTTTCTAAAACCGAAGGAACAGGAAGTTTGGATTTTCATTTAAAAATGAATGTTACAGTTTTAATAACATGATGGAATACTGTGACAGAAAATTTATAATACCCAGAGCTGCAGCTCCTGCAATGAATAAATTTTTCTTTTTTTCACTATCCATGCGCATTACCATCCACAAAATAATAAATAAATACATGAGATCCGTCAGATAATAAACACGGGCTCCCGATGCATAAATCGTTGGTGAAAAATATAACACTGCCTCACTGGCAATCCCCCCAAGAAAAACCATGCTGATAAAAACAGAATGTCCTGTCACTTTCCACAATAAAACCAGAGTAAAAAGAACTGCTGCTATCCACCAGAAAAAGGCAATCCGATTCTGTGTGGTCATCGTCTGCCATGTCGGCAGTTCAGTGAGGCACTGCTCGATATCAATATATCCAATGCCCATCTCCGAAAAAAATGAAATTCCGGCGTAAGGAAGAATCGCTACCACACTGAATACTACTGTTAAAATCTGATAAACTTTTGTCTTTTCTGACTTCATCAGCAAAAGAAAACCTGCTGCCCAGATTGCAACAAAAAATGCCCTTCCCTCATTTGCAAAGGAAGATAACATCCACTGGATGGTCATAAATAAATGATTTCCTACAGACAACTCTTTGTACCCAGGCATCCAGGTTGTAATTTCTGATGCTACACGCATCTCATTTCCAGGTGCCATAAAAAGAATCACAAATGCAACAAATGTAATGGCTGTCTGAATCCATATCACCGCCGGTATTCTTTTTTTCTGTATCAAAAGACTTAAAATTGACAGTCCTTCAAATGCGAGTAAAACTGCTCCCATCTGTTCAATTGACATCGCCGCAATGATACTACATGGAATAGCATAAATCAATTGCCTATTCGAAAATGCCCCTGTATCAAAAACAAGATCCGCAAGCGGCATCATCGCCCAAACTCCTGCTGTGAATGTCCAGGTATAAAATATGGAACCATTCACCCAGACCGCAGAATATCCCAATGTCATGACACTCATCAACAGATATCCACTCGCAAGTAAAACCGGATACCGGATGCTTTTCCAGATATTGCGCCACACGTTTAATTCTTCAAAATTGCGTTGCTCTGTGCCAACTTCCACACACTCCTGATACTCATTCAGCAAAGCTGTATATCCCGTATAGCCTGCCGTCTTGCATCCCAATCTTAAAATTCCGATTGGAAGTAGCACCATCATAACCGCATCTGCGGCTCTCCAGAATCCAAGTCCGAGATTAAATGTGATATATACAATTGCTTCCGCAGCCATCCGCCCTACCCACGTCTGATAGCGCCAGGATAAGTACTCGAAAAATCCCATGGTGGTAGAATAATGGTAAAAATAGGTATCATCGCCATCAGAATAACCCATCTGCTTTAAAATCAGAAAAATAGCGATTGCCATGAATGCCCAAAATATCCATACTATTTTTTTTTTATTTGTCTTGCTCTTTTCTTTGTCTGCACTCATATCTATAATATTTATAAATCCCTTAATGTCTTTTTTCTCTTCTAAAAAATCCAGCAAAATTTCTTGAATTGCCAAAGTTCGTTTTTTACAAATTACGGTCTATGCTTATATCCTTGTCATCTAAAATCACTGACTCAATCACATACTTTGGTCTTTTTTTTGTTTCCAGATATGTTTTACCGATATACTCACCGATGATACCGATCGCAAATATCTGCAGACCGCCAAGCACCCAGATAGATACCATAATACTTGCCCAGCCGGGAACGACGTTTCCGTTAAAATAATCTACAAAAGACTTGATCAGCATTCCCAGACTGATCAGACAGATCAGCAGACCACCTATTGTGATCATTCGAATCGGTTTGACAGAAAGTGAAGTGATTCCTTCAAACGCAAATGTGATCATCTTTCCGAGCGGATACTTACTCTCCCCGGCAAAACGTTCTCCCCTCTCATACTCCACAGTAGTGCTCTGAAAACCGATCATTGGTACGATCCCGCGCAAAAACAGATTCACTTCATCAAAATCCAACAAATTTTCAGTCGCACGCCTGCTGAGCAGTCGATAATCTGCATGATCATACACAATGTCAGCCCCAAGGAAACTCATCAGCTTATAAAAAAGATGCGCTGTTCCCCGCTTAAAACAGGTATCTTTTTTTCTGGAGGAACGCACTCCATAAACCACATCATTTCCGTCATAATAAGCATCGATCATACGGTCAACCGCATTAATATCATCCTGCAGATCTGCATCCATCGTAACGATCATATCTGCATACTTTACTGCCGTAGCCATACCCGCTAAAAGAGCATTCTGATGTCCCCTGTTTCTTGAAAGATTCACTCCGGCAAACACAGAGTTTTCCTCACATAATCCCTTTATCATACTCCATGTCTGATCTTTCGAACCATCGTTTACAAACATGATACGGCTGTTATCCGCTATTTTATTTTTCAAGACCAGAGACTGCAGCTTTTCTAATAATCTTTTTGATGTCTCCGGCAGAACTTCCTGCTCGTTATAACAAGGTACTACCATATATAATGTCTTACTCATGAACATCCTCTCTCATATCCCAGTATCCCGGGTTCATCGTATACTTTAAAATCTGTTTCCTGCTGAGTTTCTCATAATGCCTGCCCATCCAGAAACCTGCATACTTTCCAACACACTGCATACCAAAATGAAAAATAAGCCATGGCTTTCTTATTGCAAAAAGATAAGCGATCGTACTCTTCACCAGCCTCATACCCTCGGCTTCTGAACTCACCTGTTCAAAAATCTCCGGATGCTGTTTCTGTGAAACTGCGAGATCAAAATTCCTGTGAAACTGCTGCCTCATCGTATAATTGTGCGAATGTACTACCTTTGCTTCTGCTGCATACGCAACGCCATATCCGTGTTCGATGGCATTTGCTGCAAAAAACATATCCTCATTAAAAATAACCGGAGACTCAAATCCCCCCAGTTCTTCAAATAAATCCCTGCGATATGCCGCACAGACATCTGAACAGAAAAACGTTTTTATCCCAAGTGTCGGAATATCTGCCTTTGTCTTAACACGGCTTTGCTCCGGATAATTAAACTGCCTCGTATACTGCTCGACAATATGGCAGTCACTTTTCGGAAGCTGTCTGGCGTAAGCCACTGCAACCAAACAATCTTTTACTGCACTTTTTTCAGTGCCTGTCACTTCCATTGCATTCTGCTGTACCCGCGCAGACACCTGATCTTCCTTTAAAAGCAATGACTCCACTAATTTTTCTACCAGAAACTCATCCGCCGGAACTGCATCCTGCGTCATAAAAACCATCACATCCGCATCCGAATGTTCTGCTCCAAACTGCCTTGTTCCACCATGATCAAAATCTTTCTTCGCAATATGAAATACCTCATACTCACACGGAAGTTCTTTCAATACCTGTTCAATTGGATAAGCAGCTATTGCCTGTTTCCAGAGTTTCTCTTCTGTATTTAAAATAATTACCCTATGAACGACAAAGGTCTGCCCCTGCAAATTATGCAAGAGCAGACATAATGTTTCATCCGGTTTATAAGTTGGAATGATAATATCTACTGTCATTTATCTGTATCCATTTCCCTCATTCATACCTGTATCGTTGATGATCTTCTTACTGTTCGCAAGAACTGTATCCGATGGTGTGTAATCCTGATCATCAAACAGGAACTGATGTAATTCAATTACATTTGACTCCAGTGTACAAGGTACAACCACACTTCCTTTTGATCCAAGAGTTGTTGAATTCTTACTAAATGGGAATCCTGAAGATTCGCCAAGTTTGTAATTAAATACCTGTGCTGCCAATGCAACTAAATCTGCATTTGAAAAGCTTGTCTGAATATCTCCAAATACTGCATCAATCAGCTTATTAATTGTAACAAGATCCGATTTCTGAGCCTTTGCAACCATTGCCGCAAGAACAGTTCTCTGACGCTCTGCACGCTTATAATCATCACCTGCAGTATAACGGATTCGTGCATATGCACATGCCTGTACGCCGTCCAATGTCACGTTTGTTCCACCACCGGAAAGATACTTGGAATTATTCTTGGTAAGTTTATTGATTTCATCCATATATCCCTGCATAAGAACTGCTTCTTCATCTGTGACTTCATCCAGTGTAATACCACCGAGCAGATCCACACACTCAACAACGGCATTAAAATCTACCGTCACATAATCTGTTATGGACAGATCAAGGTTCTTATTCAACATATTAATGGCCGCCTCCGGACCACCTTTTGCATAAGCGGCATTACATTTCTTAAAGCTTCCATCTCCTGTATCCAGATAAGAATCACGGAATACCGAACATAATTTGACTTCCTTAGTATCATTATTGATATTGGCGATCATAATGACATCGCTGCGTCCCTTTGACAAGTTACCATTAGAGCGGTTGTCCAGACCAAATAAGGCAATGGTAGTATAACTCTTCATAATCTCCTTGGATTCTTCTGAAATACCTTCATTCACCTCGATGTTTTCAAGTGGAACTTCCTGACGTTCGATTTTTCCCAATTTACTGATTAAAAACAATGCAATAGCTAAAATTAAAACAACTAATATCTCAACGATCAATAATATGATCTTTCTTTGTCTTTTTTTCCTTCTTATTGCTTCTTTCTGTTTCTTTGTTAAAGCTTTATGATTTTTCTGTCGATTGTGATTTGGTTCACTACTCATTAATTATTTTCTCCTAATACGCATTTTTATTGATAAATCCTTTGAAAACTGTAAGAAATAAAATTTTAATATCCAACCCTAATGTCCAGTTTTCAATATAATATAAATCATGTTCAATCCTCTTTCGAATGGAAGTATCTCCTCGATATCCATTCACCTGTGCCCAGCCGGTCATTCCCGGACGCACCTGATGTTTGATCATATATCTTGGAATTTCTTCCCGGAACTTCTCCACATACTGCGGTCGCTCCGGTCTTGGTCCTACAAGACTCATATCTCCTTTTAACACATTAAAAAGCTGAGGAAACTCATCCAGGCTTGTTTTACGCAAAAAACCTCCTACTTTTGTTACACGCGGATCATTTTTCTGCGTCCAGCCTTTTTTCTCCTCTTCCTCTGTCTGCACATACATTGTTCGGAACTTATACATCATAAATTTTTCATTATGAAGTCCTACCCGTTCCTGTTTAAATATCAACGGACCGGAAGATGTTATTTTTACGAGAATCGCAGAAAGCAACATGACTGGTGAAAAAATCACAATACATATTATGGATCCTGCGATATCCATCAGTCTTTTTACCATTGCATTAAACGTATTCGACAACGGAACATATCGTATATTGATAACAGGCAGACCTAACAAATCTTCCGTATATGGTCTCGTCGGTATAATATTGCCATAATCCGGAATAAACTTGGTATGCACTCCTGACTTTTCACACTGTGATACTATTTTCTCTAATTTGTAGTATTCTTCCAACCCAAGCGTGATTGCAATCTCGTCCAATTTATTTTCCGGCAAAATGAAAGTCAGATTCCCAATACTTCCTATTACTTTCACACCTTTATAAACTGTTCCGCGTGCAATATTATCATCCAGAATTCCACGTATATGATAACCCCATTGAGGATTCTGCTTGATCCTGTCTATATACTGTTCTGCTGCCTTGGAATATCCCACAAGCAGGATATGTTTCTGATTATATCCCCTTCTTCTTATGCTACGTAAAAAACCGCGGACTACAAGTCTTTCTACTTCTTCAAGTACAATGTTGAATATATAAAAATATGCAAACATGGAACGCGAGAAGTTCTTTGCCTCTTCTGTATAAGACAATACAAGGAAAAATCCTGCAAACACAATTAAAATTCCAACTGTATTTGCCATAATAATATTGGATAATTCAAGCCGCCTGCCCTGTACTCTCTTCGGCGTATATAAATTAAACGCATAATATAACAGCAAATAAAGTGGAACAATAAAAATCAGAGCTTTCATATAGAATTCAAATGAAAGAACTCCAACATGATCGTTTGTAAAAATCCCTGAAAGTTTTAACCACCAGGCAAGTGCATAAGAAACAATGACAACCAATCCATCCAAAACAACATGCAATCTATTAAAATGCTGCTGATTATCTTTTATCATAATGCCATCCTTTTCTTAGCTATCATAATTTCAATGATACAATAATTTACCCGAAATCACAACTCTATTTTCTTAAAACGAGCGCTCCAAAATCTTAATTATTTCTTTATTTTCACAGACATCTACTGTTTCAAACCGGGATAATGTCCTTTCACCTATATTATGCGCACTAAATTGCACCACAATTCCAATTGTATTTTAAAATAGTTAGAAAGATTTTTCATACGAAATTTCACTTTCCAACATTTTTTGCAATCGCAAATCCCCTCTAAAATCCCCTTGCAGTAGTCTTCTCCGAATCCCTTTCTGACAAAAAAAAGAGTTTTGATGAACATACCTGTAAAAATAAATGGAACATTTAAAGCCAACTGTAAAACAGGCATATTTTTATAAATCACAAAAATAGTATTTCTTGCTGCTAAAAATACTTTTTTCTTATTGTATCGTGTACCCGTTGTCGCACTTCCGACATGGTAAACCTTCGCCTCCGGAATATACCAATTTTCAAATCCTGCAATTCTTGCCCGATAACCTAAATCCACATCCTCCAGATAAGCAAAATGCTTTTCATCCAATCCTCCGATCTTTCGCATTATATCCATGCGATATATTGCTGCTCCGGCACAGCATGAAAACACTCGTTTTGACGTTTCATAATCTTTACATGGTCTGCCTTTTCCTCTGGCAACGGCCCATCCCATGGCAGTATATAAATCCCCTGCATTATCCAATATTTCATGATTTTTATAATCTATCATCTGGGCTCCACATGAAAAAATATGGTCTGACTTTTTTATCCCCCTTAACAACCACTCCACAAAATACTTATCTGTCTCTGTATCGTTATTAAGCAGAATAACATATGGCGTTCCTGTCTTTTGCACTGCCAGATTTACAGCACCGCAAAAGCCCAGATTTTCATTCAAAGCAATCCATTCCACATCTAAAACATCGGACTTAATATCTGTACTTCCATCCGTGGAACCATTATCAACCACTAATACCTTAAAGTCTTTATACGATTGATTTTCTAATGTCCTGAAACAATTTTCCAGTAAGCTTTTTCCATTATAATTTGGGATTATGATTGTCACTTCCTGCATGATTATTTTCTAATTCCTTTTTATTTTTCCTTTGTTATGTATGTACATCCATGCCGCAGAATATTCCTGACGTTCTTTTTCAGACCAGGATACATATGTGGCAAAGTCTACTTTTGCCAAAGTCATATCCTGCACACCACACTTATAGCATTCTACATTTTTACGCCGCGAAACCATGCGCATCCAGCCACAGTCCGGACATATATATACCCTCATCATAAGCACTTGTCCTCTTTTTCAACTTTAGAATAAATCCATTATATCACAACAAAAAAGAGCTTCCTACTTATTTTGTACGACAAATCCTGACACCATTTGCAGATACATATTTTATTATACATATTTTTTCATGATTTAAAAATCATTTTTACTTCTGGTTCATACATAATTCTATATCCCATTTCTTTTGCTTTCTGACAAACTATATACGAAAATTCCGGAGTTCTGATTTGTTGTTCATAATCCTCAATCTGTTCCAACACTTCTTTTTTTACTAACATACATTTTTCAGAAACCCTATCACAATCCATTTGTATATTAGCTCTATGCATATAACCTCCATATCCTTCTCGTAAGCCAGAAAATACATTTTCACCACATGCAGCACCTGTCCAATCACCTTTTTCAAAAAATGCAGCCTCATAAATGCGATGATGTCTGTCGTAAACCTTTCCTCCTACAACTCCAATTTTTTTGCGGCTGCAATCTGCATATAAAATCTGCTTCCAGTCTGCATTTAATGGTTTCAAAGATTGATCTGCAAACAAAACGTAATCTTCTGTCTTATTTTCGGTATTTACCCCATATTCTATTCTGTAAAAGCCAAAATAAGGGGTGACAACCACCTTGCCATTTTCTCCCATTCGCTGTAAATGCGATTCTATCGCACATTTTCCAGCATCAATTGCATAATCCTTGCTTCCAGCACCCGCTGCTGTAGATCGCTCATGTACTCTCCAATGATATAAAACCTTTGGAATATGAATCACATTATCTGCAAGCTCTGTGCATCTTAGGATAAAATCATAGTCCTGAGCCCCATCATACTCTTTGTTTATCCCGCCCACCTGATCCAGCAGTTCTCTGCTGACCATCAAAAAATGTGTTATATAATTATTGGAATTCAAAAGATCCTGATTAAAATCCGGTTTGAAATGAGGTTCGAAAAAAGCCGTTCTATTCTCATTGACCTTATCCTCATCCGAATAAAACATATTTGCCTCTTTCCCTGTTTTCTTCGCACATTTTGCTGCCAATGCCATCTCATATAATGCATCTGGTGTAATTATATCATCATGATCTAAAAAGGCAATGTAATCTCCCTCCGCCATTGCTAACGCCTGATTCGTATTTTCTGCTATTCCATAATTTTGAGATAACTTTTTATAGCAAATACGTGATTTTTTTCCTGTTAATTTTTCATCCATTTTCCGGTATTCTTTTACAATATTTTCAATTTGATTTTCCTCTCCATCCTGCGTTGCATCTGCAAAACATAATTGCCAGTTTTCATAGGAAGATTCTAAAACTGACTCGATTAATTCTCTCAAAAAAATCGCAGGTGTATGGTACAGAGGTGTCACAATACTGATCTTTTCTTTCTTATTCCAATGACTAACCTCCATCCTCTGTTTCTCTAACTGTTCCAGAGTAGCTTTCGTTTCCAAATAAAAACTCTGATACTCAGAATCCTTTTCTCTCTTTTTTTCTATAATTCTAATTATCAAAGTGCGCAGCCCAAATCTTCTGATATAACGGATTCCATAAACTATTGCAGATGTCTTTATTTTCATAATCTGTATTCCTCATATTTTCTATAAGCGTCAGAACTTTCACATACTAATTCATTATAACAAAAAAATCCAAGGAAAACACTATTTATCCCGTGTTTTCCCTGGACTAATTATATCTAAGAAATTTCTTATTCTACTACAAGATCTCCCCATGCATCATCCGGAACTAATGCAATGTATGTTTTACCAATATTAATCTTAATTTCATTGCCGGATGCATCATAATATTTTGTGTTATCTGTCAATCCGCCTTTTGACCATGTAATCTCTTCTGCTTTACCATTTGTAATATAATAACCTGTTCCCTTATTATTCTCGATTTTATAGTACATGTAACCATTTGGATCATATACACCGTCACCCCAGCTGTGTAATTCAAATGGTGTACACTGTAAAATCACATTTTTAAAACTCAATTGAGCATTGCCATTCTGTGGATCCACATGCTCTTTCTTATACTCAAAGTACTTATACACTTTCTCCGACTCGTCATATGTCAAATAAGAGCCATTATGAGGAAATGGAATATCTACTGTAACTGCAGATGTTCCATCCGCAATATCAGTGTCTTCTTTGGCGAATTTAAAGTGATTTTCTGTATAATATTTATTATACTCTTTGCTTGCACCTGTGCTTGCAAATTTTTTGTCCAGATCACCTGAAACAATGTACTCTGTATATTCTCTGGATTTTCCATTATTGACACGGGAAAATCCGCCATTAAAATCATCCACACTTGGAAGTGCAATATATTCGTCAATATAGAATGGTCCACCATCATGACATAATACAGCATTCCATTCTGCTGCCAGAATGCAGTTTGTTACCCTTGCGCTGCGAATACTTCCAAACTGCTCTAATGTCTCCCAGTCTTTCACTAAAGCCATGAATCTTGTAATACGGCCATTCTCAGTACTGTTCATCATCTCATAAACAACATCTGCCTGTGTCAGACCATAGTGCGGTAATGCAATTGATTCATTATCTACCATAACAGCAATCGGTCTTTGATTTGCAAGTGACTCATCAATTAATTCTCCTGTCAGCTCATTACGGACTTTACCATCCGGAAGATCTTCTTCCTCCTCATTGTCTACAACATCCCCAACGACTGCCTCTTCGCTGGATTCTTCATAAATCGGTTCTGTGATATTAGCATCTGCCTCTTTCTTACCACATCCTACCGAAGTTACTGCAAGCGTCAGCATCATTCCTAGTAAAAGTGCTCTTTTCTTCAATTGTAAATACCTCTCATATCTTAATATTTTTCATAACTACCCTATATATAGTTAATCTGATAATATTGTAGCACATGATTTATGAATGGAAAAGCTACTTAAGAATATATTAAAAATTATCTTTTTTTAAACGGACAAATTTGTTCGCATTTATAGCATCTTATACATTTACCAGAATTTACCAGTGGATATAAAAACCCCTTTTCATCCGGGCACATCGAAATTGCGCACACCGGACATATCGTAACACATGCACTACAGCCACAGCAGGTATCCTTTTTTGTGCATAGATCCGGCAGCCTTTTTTCTTCCATATATTACCTCCACCTTCTGAGCCGATTCCAAAATTCTTTCGGTATCATATCCTTTATTTTTCTTTTCAAACTTCTTTTGACAACTGACAAAAACGGTTCTTTATAATGATTTTTTACAAATTTCCCAAATGAAACCTCGTTATATTCTTTCCATACATTTTCTGTATTATCTGGTTTTTTAAATGGTCTCCGAAGAGGTTCCTGCATATACTTTTCTAAATCACACTCCTTATAATCACATCCCTGTAATGAATCCAAAAACCATTTTTCTCCTTTTGGTGTATTTATAAGAACAAGTGAAACTCCCCGATTATCGTCAAATTCCGGGTTAGCAGCCTCTACCCCCCATGCATCAGCTATTGAAATATCCGAGACACGCTGCAGATTTTTATATGGGCATACATAGCATGCCTCACGTAAAAAAGTGTGTTCATAAAACATCTTCATATAAACCTGGCTGTCATGCTCTTTTCCATTAATTGTAACTGTTTCCCAATGATCAGACCATCCGAAGCGTTCTTTATTACGAAAATCTACTTTTTCTATTTCTCCATGATATTTTCGTTCCATATACGCCTTATAATCATTCCAGATTCTCGGACTTGGAACACCATGGCACACGATATCCATACAAACGAGATGTTCTTCACATTCTTTTGGACACAAAGCTTTTATTCCATCCACCTGACAAGGAGTTCCTGTAAAAAGAACCAACCGACCTGCTTTCAAATCTTCACAGGCAAGCTGATATGCATTATTCATGTCACTCTGCACATACTTTGATCCTCTAAGTTCATCTCTCTCTCTCTCATTTGTGGCCCGTTTGTGTACAACATTAAATTTTTCATCCATTCCTGCACCATAAATCACACCGCCCTGTGCTAACACCTGGTCAGATATTGCTGCAAAAATGCCACCGGACCTGGATAGCATACGACTATCCAGGTCCTTCTGTTTTACGATATATGATTTCAATCCAATCTCTCCATGAATCTTTCTTTATTCTCAATCGCAGTCGTAGTCGGTCTGCCAAGGTCTGCACGGGAACCAAGTGCACATTTCACCTCGATAAACCGGAGACTCTTTGCTTCTTTCGCTGCTTTTAATTCCTTATCTAAATCAGCGAAATTATCAACACATACAGCATAAGGATATCCACAGCCTTCTGCAATTGTGACAAGATCTATGTTTCCTGCAACAGTCGGCATTCCGCCTACAGTCTCATGTGCTGTATTATTCAACACAATGTGTACCATATTATCCGGTTTTCTGCTTGCCAATACTGCCATAGAACCCATATGCATCAGACATGCACCATCTCCGTCTACGCACCATATTTTTTCATTCTTTTTGCTCATAGCGATACCAAGTGCAATTGAGCTGCTATGTCCCATAGAACCGACCGTAAGAAAATCACATTCATGTCCCTGTCCATTTCTTTCACGGATTTCAAACAATTCCCTACTTGCTTTTCCTGTTGTACTGACAATCGGGTCATTTTCAGTTACTGCAACGATATGTTCAAGAACTTCCTCGCGTTTCATTTGATATTCATTGGAATAAACGACTTTATTACCATATTCCAAAGCACCTTTTCTCACTACAAAAGCAACGCTCTTTCCATTTGTAAGAACATTACGGAATTCCTTCATCTTTGCATATAATTCGGCTTCTGTTGTCTCTCTTCCTATTACAAAAGTTGCAATATCCATATCTTCCAAAAGTTTCAGGGTTACTTCACCCTGATAGATATGCTGTGGCTCATCATGAATACCAGGCTCTCCCCGCCAGCCAACCACAAAAATACAAGGGATTGCATAAACCTTATCATTCAATAAAGATGCAACCGGATTAATGATATTTCCAATACCGCTGTTCTGCATATATACAACAGGTACATTTCCCGTTGCAAGATAATGTCCAGCTGCAAGTGCAGTACAATTTCCTTCATTGGCTGCTATCACATGATGTTCAGAAATTCCGTACTTATCGATCAGAAAATTGCATAATGCCTGTAATTGTGAATCCGGAACTCCCGTATAAAAATCAGAATCTAATACATCGAATAATGTTTCTACTCTCATCTCTTTTATCCTCATCAAAAATTATTATACCACTACATCAATATTCGTAATCCAATTTTAAATTACAATTCATCTATCAATGTAATAATATCTTTAAAAGGCATAAGTTTTGAATCCACTTCCAGAGCCCTATGATTTTTCAAAATTTCTTTTGCTGTATTTTCCATTGCCGGAAATGCACTTCTGGTTAACTGATTTGCATAAATAACAATATTTACACCATGAGCCGCCAGTTCTGCCTCCGTAATATAATTATAAGATGTTGGAACAACAACAATCGGTATATCAGAATATTTTGCCCGAAACTTGTCACAAAATTCAATTATCTCATCAGCTGTTTTCTTTCTGCTGTGGATCATAATGCCATCAGCACCTGCTTCCACATATGCAAAAGCTCTGGTTAACGCATCCTCCATGCCACGCTCTAAAATCAGGCTTTCAATTCTGGCTATGATCATAAATTCTTCTGTACGAAGAACATTTTTACCAGCTCTGATTTTTGCACAGAAATTTTCGATAGAATCCTGAGTCTGCTCTACTTCCGTGCCAAACAGAGAATTCTTTTTCAAGCCTGTTTTGTCTTCAATAATAACTGCTGAAACACCCATACGTTCTAATGTCCGGACATTATAAACAAAATGTTCGATCAATCCACCTGTATCTCCATCCAAAATGATTGGTTTCGTGGTAACATCTAAAACATCATCGATCGTTCTCAGTCGTGAAGACATATCAACAAGCTCAATGTCTGGTTTGCCCTTTGCAGTAGAATCACAAAGACTGGAAATCCACATTGCATCAAACTGATCCAATCCTCCATCATGTTCCACTACCGTCTTTTCTGCAATAAGACCTGTTAATCCGGAGTGAACTTCTATCGTTTTAACAATTGGTACTGTTTTGATCAACTGTCTTAATCTTTTTCTGCGATATTCCGGCATCGCCAGTTTTTCCTTAATCTGATCATCGATTTTCTTTACTTTTTCATTATATGTATATGGAACCTCTATTAACTCTCCACCATATTCTTTCAACAAAGCAATTACATTTTCACGAATCGTCTTTTCCGGTCCATCGCACCAATTATCACCATGAATGACATAATCCGGTTTTAATTCTTTGATGACATTATCATACATAATCCTATCCTGTACAATCACTTCATCAATTTCCGGAATATTTCTCACCATTGCCATACGTTCTTCAAAACTTACTGTCGGAAAACGGTTATAACGGACCATCTCTGCATCACACAATACACCAGCTACGACTTTCCCGTATTCTTTTGCTTTTTTAACTACATTCATATGTCCTTCATGGATCACGTCTGTAGCAAAACACATATATACTGTTTTCATATTGTATCCTTTCACTATCTGTATTGTACCGGAACTCGAATATTATTTTCTATAAGCGCTTCCCTTAACACTTTAAAAAACTCTTCAATATCTTCCACATCGATGGCTCCTAACGCACACAATCGAAATGTATCAGTAGTTGTCACTTTTCCCGGATAAATCGTAAATCCACGCTCATAGCAATAGTCATGAACTTTTTGGAAGCTCCAATTCGGATCGTCAGGATATACTGCCGACGCAACCAGACCAATTTGAATTTCAGGACGTATCAGTTCTTTAAATCCAAGCTCTTTCAGTCCCTCATGAATGGCTTTCATCACTCTGGAATGACGTGCCCACTTTGCCTCTTCTCCCTCAGCAAAATACTCTTTTAATGCCTGTCGGGTAGCATATACCGTCTGTACCGGTGGTGTAAAATGCATCTGACCCGTTTTTTCAAAATATTCATACTGTAGATATAAATTACAATAATAGGAACGTTTTGGATAATCCTTGGATTTCTTTATGATTTCTTCGTTACCAACTACAAAAGATAATCCTGTCATAGACATCAATCCCTTTTGTGCAGATGCCATACAAAAATCTATATTGTCCTTTTCAATATCGATTGGAACCATTGCATATGTCGAAGTCGTATCAACAATAAAAATCGCATCGTGTGCATGCGCAATTGCTCCTATCTCACGAATCGGATTTCCCACACCCGTACCGGTTTCATTATGTGTTGTATATACCACAGCAATATCCGGATTTTCCTTCATCGTTTTCTCAACCACTTTAAGATCCGGTTGTTCATCGATTGGAAACTGCAGATTGATATGATCTAATCCGTAATATTCGCAGATTTCAACTGCTCTGCTGCTATATGCGCCATTATTTACAACAAGAATCTTCTTTCCTTCTGGAAGAAGTGAATTTACACATACATCCAGATTCAATGTACCGGAACCACAAAACAGAACTGAAGTATACTTCTGAGGATCTCCGTGTACGATCCTCACAAGGTCTTTCCTCATCTGTCTCATCATTTCAGCAAATTCATCTTCCCTTGGGCAGATATCAGGCACAACCTGTGCCATTTTTACCGTGTCCGTTGTTGTTGACGGTCCCGGATTCAATAAAATATTCCTCTTGATATTCATTTGTATTCCTCTCTCTGAATGATACGATTCCTATTTGTCTTCGTTAAATTCCTCAGCCGCTGCTGCTGCTGCATTTCTTTCCTGCTCTGTTGACTCATGCTTCTTAACAGATGTTTTGTCCTTAGAGAAAAGCTTCTTGATTTTTCTCCAGTATACACCAACTGCAACACCACCCGCAATAAAAACACCTGCAATAATCTGAACTACATAAGTTAAGGTTGCCGGATCAACATATGCCCATGCATGCGTTGGCATTGCCAAAATAAGAAAGAAAGTAAAATAAGTCACCCAAAAAATTCTTCCGTTCTTTGTAATCTGTTTCATTAAATTTTTCATCAATCTTTTCTCCTTTAATCTTCTGAATGAATTTGTTTTAAACGTAATTTTATATAATTGGCTCCAACTTTTGCGCTGGTTCCCAAATGATATACATATTGTTTCACAAAAGCATCAATCTTATCGTGGTATAAATCTCTCTGCTCGATCAATCTCGTTGCCTCATCTGCTACACGGTCTAACTGATCCAGATTCAGGCTGCATCCGATGCTGTCTCTCATGAAAATATTAATTGGCACAACCCCAATTTTCTCATATTCCGGATTCATGATTTTCATCGGCGTATTAATATACAATACCGGTCTCAATGTTGTAAACGCATATTCATAGGCAATACCACTCCAGTCTGTAATGATCAGATCTGCATTAAATACTGTATCGTTCGAAGAAAAATCTGTCTGAATTTCAATATTCTTATCTTCTGCAAACTTATCTTTTAATAATTGCATCTTCTCTGGCATATGTCTTACATGCTGTGGATGCGGACGCACGATCACCTTATATCCTGTAGCCCGCAATTTCTGTAAAATATCCTCGAGACAGGAATCCACAATATTATCTTCCTGCCATGACGGAGCGATCAGGATGGTTTTCTGTTCATTGATCACTTTTTCTTTTGACTCATAATCTTTTCGCATATCATCGAGCAGACAGTAACCCCAGTTTAACAATACTTTATGCGGAAGATCATAGGTTTCTTCCATCTTCTCGACCTCATCTTTATGATGTGGACCTACGCAGAAAATAGTGTCAAAATGATCGATACTTCCCTTTCGATACGTCATATTCATACTGTCAATACTATGTGGCACATGAATATACTCCATGTCCTTTCTTACATAGCTTCTCTTGATATGATAAGTTTCAAGATCAGGCATTGTCATAACAACAATATCACAATCCAGTTTCATCATCAGAGTGATCAGTTTGATCTCTCCGATATAATATGCTTTAAACCTCTCATGCCTGATCTGGAAAACCTGATCTTCCGGATCACTTGTAACATAATGGATCACAATATCCGAGTTTTCCAATAACTCTTCGATCATTCCACGATAATATTTATAAAATCCTGAGGATTCAGAATAAAACATTAACTGTTTATTTTCATTGTCTTTGGCAAAAAACCTCTTATAGTCCTCTTTTTCCTTAGCCTTATAAGGAGCCATCTTTTTCTTATAGGCATCCTCTACCGCTTTCTGTTCTGCAAGCAGACGTTTACTTTCCTCCAACGCCTCGTAATCAATATATTTCTTCGGGTTATAAACTGCATTTAAAATGTAAATCAACGCTGTGGAGAACAAGTTGCTGAAAATCCAGTATAAACCAACTCCACCCGGAACCAGGAATGTAAAATATGTTGAGAATGCAACTGTAAAAATTGTTACTCCCCATTGTCCCAAAGCGCCCTGCTCTTTCTGAAGTACGTTTGCCTGATTCTGGCATGCACAAAGTAAAACAGTAGAAAGACAGCTAAACAATGGAATAAGGAGAATCCATGCCCATACAGTAATATGTGGAACTACAGATAAATCCAAACCAAGAAAATGTGTGTTAATTGTAGCTGCCTGTGCCGCAATTGCCTCAATATCAATGCCAGTTCCCGCCAACGCATTCTGGAAAAAACTCAAGTTATCCGGATTCTGCAATGCTGCCATTGCCTGAAGCTGTGCGCCACTTCCCAATTGATCTACCCCCATCAGGGAACAGGTAGCTGCCACAATCTGATCACAGACAGATGTCTTAATATGCATCAAATGCTGCATTGGATTATAAATGACATTAATCAGTCCAAGAACCAATGGAATCTGTAATAGCATTGGCACCATACCAAGCATCGGACTATAATGTGCCTTCTTGAATAACTCCATCTGTTCATCCGCAATGCGATCTTTATCGCCTGCATGTTTATACTTAATCTCATTTACCTGTGGCTGAATCTGTATCATTCGAATACTATTTTTCTGTACCATAATAGATACCGGCAGCATAACTATTTTGCTGACCAACGTAAACAAAATGATTGATACGCCATAGTTTTTCACCAACTGATAGCATCCCCACATGACATATCCAAGTGGAATACCAAACACCGTGTTAATAAAACTCATCATTTCCTCCTAATGTGACCGTATCTCAAAATATTAAGACACCTATTTTATTCTTACATACCAAAATAGAATTTTATCAAATAAAAGGAAACTTGTAAACCTATAAACAATGATTTCATCTTAAGATTTGCTTAAAATCTCACTGAAATCTATTCCGATAGCTTCAAATAAATTCTGTATTTCAACTCCACATCCCGTATCTGCGGAATGATATTATCATACACCTCTTCTTCCTTGAATTTTCTTATCAGATCATCGCTATGTTCATACGCCACACGATCACTGTCAATTGTACTCTCATAATACCGGATCCTGTCTGCCAGTTTATCCATTGTCACAACCTCATGCCCTGATTCTATATCCAAATGGATCTGCTCATCTGTAAGTCCAATAATATTGACAATTGCAATCGCCGGCACATCCCGTCTGATAGCTTCTCCTGCCAACATCTGTATATACTCACAATAACTCTGGTTTCTCTTATCCGCATTGTCCACTTTGTGTTTATGCGTTTCCTGTTTATCTGTGTTCTCTGCATAATACCAGTTTTTTGCGTCTGAGCTACCGTATAACTCTACATGCTCCGGAAACTTCACTGTCTTGATCACATAGATTGCCTGATCACCGATCACGATATGATCTACATGTATTACTTCATACATCCCTGCATCATGATTAAACGTCTCTGTCTCATAATAGCCATTATTTATTGTACAAAACTTTGGAAAGTTTTTGATCAGATACTGTTTTGCCTGCTGTATTGCCGCTTCATGCTCCTGCTCTCTCTCCATTTCTTCTCTGGAGATATGAATATCCACATTCTCCCAATCAATTTCGCTGCGACGTAATCCCAGTCTTACCATAACTCACATTTTCCTTTCATTTCTTTCAATCTCTTTTAACAGTTTCCCTGATTCCCCAAACAACCTGTTAAATTAATTAATTTTATTCCTATTCATGTAAAAAGACCATTCGATATCACGTAAATTTAAATTTACGTCACATCGAATGGTCTCTTTGTCCTCTGGAATTTACCATAATCTCAAAATTAACTGGAGGTACAAAACCATGAAAAAGAAAATTTTTGCTATCACATTATGTGCACTTATTGCAGCCGCTTCTATTGTTGGAAGTACAGGAGTTGTGGATAACTCTTATGAAGTTGCTTCTATTCTTGATCCATTAGAAGGTGGTTATTAAAGTTCTATTGAATAATGACTTATGCACCAAGTTCTTATATGTTCGACTATATCCATTTTCTTCATAGCCTAAACACAGTAATTGCTTGGTGCAAATATTTTTCCGCTTCATTGGTATTTCCCATCTCAACCAATGCTATCGCTTTATTCAGAATTAGTCTTGGAAATGCAACTAAATTTCCATATTTAATACAAAAATCTATTCCCTCTTCCGCAACTCTTAACTCCTCTTTATAGCATTTTTCATCATCAAGCCAACAACTTAAATTGTACAAAATCATAGGATATTTTGCTGTTTTCATTTTTCCATCTACAATTTTTTCTTCCATATACTCTTTCAACCACATTTCAATTTGAATAGCAATAAAAAAATCTCCATTTTTGGCATGCCGAACTGCGATACTGTTAATAATCATTATTTCATCAAATGTAAGCAAATTATTTCTTAATGGATTTTTTCCATCAAAATCAGGTAATGTTATATGAATTGCTTCCATCAACAAATCCATAGCCTTTTTACTATCCTCATCCTTTTTTACAGCCAATTTACTTTTTGCAAAAAGTATACATTGTTTTTCTAATTCAGAACTATCTTTTGTTAATCTCTCCACTACAGCAATTTGTTCCTCAATTTTCTCAATCTCTGCATCCGTTACATTTCTAATCAATGTTTGAATTGCAGAATACAACTCCATCTCTTCCCTGCTCACAAAAGTATTAAACAGATTGTTCTCCGTGCCTAACCGCTCAAACAACTTCTCCAGAATAAGTCTTCCCGGTTTTTGCATTCCATTTTCAATCCTTGATAAAGACGCAGGTGTACAGATTCCATAACTGACTTCTTCCTGTGTATATCCTTTTCTCATTCTGGTTTCTCGCAAAAAATCTCCTACAACGTATACTGCCATATTGCATCTCACCCGTTTCTCTTTTTTGTATTTGATACTTATAATATAACGAGTTTTCAGTTAAACTTCAACTTTTTATTAATAATTCTTTCAATTCAACAATTTTAAGTATATTTTTCTCAAAATGCAAGACTTTATACATTGTATTCTTTAATTCTAAGAATTGTCAATACGAGCTTTTTAAAACAATAATCACGATATTTTCAATCAGCATTTTACATATATTATGATTCTTTCTCATACTTTTCAATCAAACATTGATGTTCTTTGCAATTTTTATCATAACTGATTCCTACAAGCAGAATATCCCCCGTATAATTTTCAATGGCTGTTGGATACTTTTTATTCTTAATCTGCTGCATTGCAGTCTGTGCATTCTGATTCCATTTCAGTTCCACAATTAACGCAGGATAATCCGCTTTATATTCAGGTTTTGGTATATAAACAAAGTCAGCGAATCCACGGCCTGCAGGCAATTCCCGAATTGGTTTGAAATAATATTGCATTGCACTAAGATATGCTATTGTCAATACACTACTCAACGAATTTTCATTATGATACTGAATAACAGAAATATACTCATTATGAATTTTCTCTATCTGGGTTCCAACCATCACACCATCCATATCTAACGTCGCATCCAGAAGTCTTTCTGACTCCTGCTGAAACATCAACATTTCATTCCAAGACCGGCTTTCAACTGCTGCTGTAAGTTCCTGCCGAATCTCTTCATTCGGAATAAACGCTGTTTTTGTATACTGATTATAGCCAAGATATCCCAGATGAATCATATAAGTAAGCACATCATCCTTGCTATGAATATTTACAGTGTCATTTTTGAAAGTTGCAGTATCAACCTTCACATTTGCACCAGAAAGCATTTCAATAATAGCTGTTTTCAAACCATCATAATTCATATTAATCAAAGGAGTAACTGCTTCATAAGATGCCGTTTCGGACCAATAACTTTTAAATTCTCCTTTTAACATCACACCTACAACCGCTCTCGGATTATAAACCTGATAATCCTTCAAAAGATAACCATCATACCAGCGTTTGACTTTATCAAAATCCTGATGATATTCCTTCGAAAGTTTCTCTACTTCATCCTCCGTAAAACCAATATAAGGAGCCAGATTGCTCGCACTCAACATTGTAAACTCATCAAAATTATTCAATGCAGACTGTGTTTTTTCTTTTTTTACAGGAAGAATACCTGTAAGATAAGCAAGCTGAATGTATTTAGTTGGTTCAGTTCCTTTAAACATTCCCCTCAGGAAATTGATATACGCCTCCTGAACTTTCCCATTTGTTGCCGCATCTCGAATCAGAACATCCCATTCATCAATAATGATAATAAACTTTTGTCCGGTTTTTTCTCTTACAATGGAAAGTGCATCCGGTAAACGTGATACTTCCCATGTAAAAATATTTGGATATATTTCCCGTAATTCGCCCAAAACTGAATCTGTAATAAGCGTTACAACATTATCAACGTCCTCACAATTCGCCAAGAACCACTGGATATCAATATGAATCACATCATACTTATTGAGATGCTCCCTGAAATCTGCTTCCTTACTAATTTGCAATCCAGAAAACATCTTCTCAGAATCCGCACCCTTACTGTAATATGCTGCCAACATATTCGCTGCATACGACTTTCCGAATCTGCGTGGTCTGCTATTACAAATATAAGCATCTGTCGTATCAAGGACACTGTTCGTGTACTCAATCAAACCAGTCTTATCCACATATATCTTAGAATTCAACGCAACCTGAAATGCACTATTATCCGGGTTTACGAATCTACCCATGTCTTCCTGTCTCCTTTCTGTTTCTTTTAAATAAAGAATAACAGTAATTTTGCTAACTGTAAATGTAAAAGTGGTCGTATAATAATTATTATACGACCACTTTCAACAATGCTATGCAGGAGCAAACATTTTCTTTAAACTTTTTATCTTAATGATACATAATAGTTGTTAACTCACTTTTTCATCTGCTTTACATAAAATACAACACCTATGGTTGCCATTGTTTTTAAGAAAACCGTTCCATCTCCATCCCTCTTCATTGTTACAAGCGCAGATGCACATGTAAAGAAATAGCCTATAGATGCCCCAATCGCGCAGACATGTCAACAAACCATCCCAATGCTTCTCTTCCTAAAATTGGTCCGGACAAGGATATGATAGTGCAGCGCTTGACACCGCTACTCCAACCAAAATTTTTCCCGGTGTACCAAGCAGACATTCTGCAGCTGTCAGCAATAACCACGGTGTTGATGCAGACTCAACAATCAGATCCGGTCAATTTTCCAATGTTGCTGCAGTAATCGTATTATTTGCTGTATAGACAAAGCAGCCAAATATAATCGCAACGATCATAATGCCACTCACTTTTTTGTAAGAGAATTTAAACTCTTCTGCCGCCTGCGGTATGGTATCAAATCCTACATATGCCCAAGGTGCAATGACAAAAGTCGCCAGTACAGCTGATACCGCACCAACTGTTCCACTGTTAGCGAAATTGTCAATCGATGTATAATTTCCATTTGTCCATGCAGCAATGGCATCAGACTTATGAACCCCCCCACCATGGAGCCATATTTGCCAATGATGTCTTACTGCTCACTAAGGCTGCTGTCGTCAATGTCACAACAGAAATGCCTAGCAATGCTGCGAGAATCGTCTGTACAATCCCCGCCTTCTTCACGCCAAGAATATTCAATATTCCAAATAAAATCAATATTCCCATAGCAAGCAACATTTCTCCAAGCCAGACATCATAGCCGGCCACCTGATAATGCAACCCCCATTTTAAAATATCTGCTGATCCATCTAAGCCATCGACAATTAGACCAATTGCAGTCGAATTCATTGGAACATTTGTCAAATAAGCCACTACCAGAAACCATCCACAAACATATGCCGTATTTCTGCCAAAGCACATCTTGGTAAAAGTAAATTCGCCGCCGGTCTTTGGATACTTTGGCGCCATATACGCATAACTAAACGCAATAATGATCATTACCAATGCACCAAGTGCCATTGCCCATACATGTGTAGGACTTAACTGTCTCTGAAGTTGTCCCTGATTATCATTTTTTTATAATTACTCATATTTCTCTCTTTTTTATTAACCTGTGACATAAAGCTTATCAATCGCCTTTAATTCGTTAAATGTATCAATCTCTGTAATATCTTCTGACTTGCATTCGCGAACATGTACCTGATAATTTTCCTTTTTATAAACAAGTGGCACCTGTTCCCAATAGCGCTCTTTTCCACCCGGAGATAAATAAACCTCATTTAAGTCATTGGCAAGCTTAATTCCATCAGCTTCACTCCAGTAGGAAATCCCAACCATCTGATGACAGTCGGTACCACCTACTTTTTCTTCTGTGATCACACCATTATGATCGGTTGCAAAACACCAGTCATCCGTGGATTCCACCGGAATACTTAAAAAATTGGTTTCATATTCATATTTACGAATCAGTTTTTTATTACGAAGTAATAAATCTGCTTCCAAAACATAGGCATTCTGCAGAAGATATCTGACACATACGGCAGAGGAAATATTATTTGCTTCATTATAAATCGGATTCTCAACAAACCTGATGTTCGGATATTTATAAAGAAGCTGATCAAACTGTTCTCCCAGATATCCACGTACAATAACAATCTCAGGAATTCCAGCTTCTACCACTGCATCAAGAAGTGTATCAATAATGCGTGTTCCGTTGACTCTGACAAGCGGCTTAGGAGTATTCAAAGTGACCGGCACCATCCGGCTTCCAAAGCCTGCTGCAACAAATACTGCTCTCTTCACACGATAAGGTTCCAATGCATCCAGACCAGCCTGTGTGATCCGTCCATTTTCGCAATAGTTTTTTTCTGTTAATTCTTTGACTGTCTTATTCACGTCTTCGGCTGAAATTTTTAACCGTTCTTCCATATCTCTCTGAGATACAACCTCTTTTGTCTCTGTCAGAAGTACCAAAGTATCAAATTCTCTTTTTGTGATCATACCTTTTCTCCTAAATACATAATCTTGTTGAAGTATAGTACTAGCATTCATTATTGTCAATGTTACATATACAATCGGAACACTTTTCAGTAATTTATCTAATTCTCCTGCTTGCATAAATATTCATCTAGTGTATCGTTCTTTCTATAATTGAATTTTATTTCAATACATTTTCCTTTAAATACTCCGCAATATATCTGGATACTTTCTTACCTCCACTCTCATTCAAATGTGTTCCTGCATCCAGACTATCTTCCTCAAAATTCAAACCAATAACATCTGTCACCTTCATACAATTAATCAATTCAACCTCATGTGTATCTGCCCAATCCATAACTGTATTTGTCATCTCTACCGTTTTCTCATTGCATGGAAACGGTGCACGCACCAATACCAATTCTGTACCATGCTCCTTACACAGTTCATTGATCATATCCAAATATCTGAGATTTTCTTCATAAACAGACCGTCTTTTTTCTGAAAATATCTCATCCCAGGATGCATACCCGCAAGGCTGTGCGCCCGCCCAATGTTTGAATCCTCTCCCTTCCTCTGTAAAATATGGATTCATTACACTCTCTTTCCATCCCTCAAAAGACGAATAATCCAATTCCTCCCATCTGGAATGATACTTGCCTAAAGGAAACAAATAATCCAACTGTAAGTCTTCCGGCACGCAATCTTTTATTGCGTCCACTTTTATGTCAGAATATCGCAGATCATTTAATGAAGAATCTCTCACGCCCTCACTCGTAAATCCTGTATCATCCTCATCATAAAACATACCAAATATCTCTAACACAATAACATCAATATCGCTGTTATCCAACGCATCCTTGACATAATAATATGTATAATTCATTGTCTGTTGCTGTCTGCCACGATTATAGGTTTTCAAATTATAATCATCAAATATTTCCGGATCAAAGGTGCAATAACTTTGACTTGTGCCAAAAAACACCACATCCCAATGTTCTTCTTTATAAAAATCTGGTATTCTTGGAAGTAATGCTTTCGTAATACAAAATATTCCGCTTCCTAAAATTCCCATAAAAAATATAATCTTTAATATACGACCTGCAACTTTCATCTCATTCCTCATTTGTTAGTGCTTCATAAAAAAATATTTATTCAGATACTGTGCAAGATGTCTAGATACTCTAGATGCTCCTTTTTCATTTAAATGTGTTCCTCCATCTGAACTGTCTGTATAGAAATTCATTTCAAGTACATCCTGCTGTCTCATATAATTAATAAATCCTACATTATGTGCATCTGCCCAGTCCATAACCGTATTAGTTTCTTCTACCACTCTGTCATAGCACGGCAATGGTCCTTTCACCAGTAAAAGCTTTACCCCTTTTTTCCTACACAAATCATATATTTTCTCTAAATAATTCAGATTATTTTCATTCACTTCCCGCCGTACATCAGAAAATACAATGCTCCAATAATCGTCAACACAAACTTCTTCATTCTTAATCCTTACATATCCTCTGTCAGTTTCCTCATAATATGGATACAATGCCTTGTTATAAAGTGCACTCCAGGATGAGTAATCAAATTCCTGCCATCTCGCATGATATTTATCCAACGGAAACAGGTAACTCCATCTCAAATTCTCCGGTACGCAGTCCTGTATCATTTCCATTCTAACTGATGATAGTGGAAAATCATTTAAGGAAGAATCCCTGATATCCGCATCTTCAAACCGTTCATCACCTTCTTCATAAAACATTCCGAATATTTCCAATACAATTACATCAATATCACAGGACTCTAATGCATCCTTAATGTAAAAATAAGTATAATTCATTGTCTGTTGCTGTCTGCCACGGTTATAGGTTTTCAGTTCATACTCGTCAAAAATCTCCGGATCAAAAGAGCAATAAGACTGACTTGTGCCAAAAAATACGGCATCGTAGTGCTTTTCCTTATAAAACGCTGGAATTTGTGGTTTCAATATCTGGGTAACCATACAGATACATATACTAAGAATTATTATAAAAAGGATGCTTTTAGTTAGTATTTTCATTCTTTTCATTTTAATCTGCTCTTCTACTTTCTTAAAACTGGAAATATATAAAATTTGTAGCAGAGTATCCACTTCCCCAGATTCCAAAAATCAAAATACTGAGGATTCCTGCGATAATAATCGTCCATCTTACCACAATATTAGCATCCAAGACCACTCTTCGTACCTTTATCCCATGATATTTACAAATATCTGCCATAAGCAGAATGATAAGTGCCACTCCAAGCACAACAAAATTGGGCTTGCTGAGTCCAAAATCATAAAGAGTTCCATTAGCAAGCAATGCCGGATCATTCATATGAAAAATGCTTCCGATAACATCAAATGCATGCTGTATTGTATCTGCCCGGAAAAAAATCCAGGTAAAATCTACCAACATGAATGTTACTAGTATATAAATGATTGTGAGTGGCAGCCGAATTTTCTCCAAATGTAATTTTTCTTTTATTATGTTTCGCAAAGGTGTAAAAACTGCCCCTATCACCTGATAGAGTCCATTCAAACCCCCCCAGACTACATATGACCAGTTTGCACCATGCCATAATCCGCTTATCAAAAACACAATCATAATATTCACATATTTTCTGACTTTTCCTTTACGATTTCCACCCAGTGGGATATAAAGATAATCTTTAAACCACGAGGAAAGGGAAATATGCCATCTTCTCCAGAATTCCGCTACCGACTGTGACAGATACGGGCTGTTGAAATTCTCCATCAACTGAAATCCCA
The DNA here is from genome assembly GCA_004556655.1 of Lachnospiraceae bacterium. Taxonomy (GTDB): domain Bacteria; phylum Bacillota; class Clostridia; order Lachnospirales; family Lachnospiraceae; genus Oliverpabstia. Next base: position 28,706 of record SFGF01000001.1, read on the forward strand.
TAACTTCAGCTGCTCCGATTGCAATGGTAGAATATCCCGCAAAATCACAGTAAATCTGAAAAGCAAACAGTACACTTGCCAGCAGCAGATATTTTCCATCATAAATTCCCACATTAGCATACACATTATCAACGAAAATGGAAATCCGGTCTGCGATCACTAATTTCAGGAAATATCCCCAGATCATGAGCATTAACCCATCGCACATTCTATTATAGTTGAATTTCTTCGGATTTCTCAGCTGATTCAATAAATTCTTCGACCGTTCAATCGGTCCTGCCACAAGCTGTGGAAAAAAGGATACAAACAATGCATACCGGAAGAAATTCCGTTCTGCCTTAATCTCTCCGCGATAGACATCTACCGTATAACCAAGTGCCTGGAAGGTATAGAAAGAAATTCCAACCGGAAGTAATACATCGAAAGAAGTGTTCACTGTTGGCAAACTTGTATGGTTCAACAATGCATTTATACTCTCAATCGTAAAATTGAAGTATTTAAAGAAAAACAAAATTGCCAGATTCGATACAAAGCTGCCTGCAACCACCCACTTCTTTGCCCCTGTATGATCTGACCTGTTCTCTTTCAGCCATTGCAATAATACACCACTCAGATAAGTGATTGTTGTTGACATAAGCAGCAATAATGCATACTTCGCATTCCAGCCCATGTAGAAATAGTAACTTGCAGCCAACAGCCATAAATAACTTACTTTTTTGGGCAGCAAGAAATAAATCACTACAACAATTGGAAAAAACATCAAAAAACTGTATGAGTTAAACAGCATACCTTCTCTCCCCGTATCTATATCTTTTGTACATTTCCATCTTTAATAGCCTGTACTGGCTTTGAATCCTTCCGGTGCCTGCAGCATTTCATAATCAGTTCCAAAGCAGGTATTCAGCACCGTTCTCCATGTGTTGATACTTGTCATGCCTTCTATGTCAAGTTTCTCCCCCCCTATATAAACACAGTTCAGGATATTCTGCATATATATCGTCTCTGCTGACGCATCATAAGCTTTGGCACCATAATGGTCTACCTGCCAGTGCGGATATCTTGCCCCATGGTCAGACATCAGAATAATAACCGCATCCGGATCATTTTTCTGAATATTTTCTACTATTTTTTCTATACATTTTGTAATATATTTATATTGATTAAGATATACACTCTTATCCTTCCAATTCGTTTCATCTTCTTTTGCTATTCGATTACCATCTTCGTCAAACGTAAAATATTCATGTGGACATTCTGCATATGCAAAAGTAAATGTTGGCTGGTCAGCACTCGTATAATCTGTAATGTTTTCCATAATCGTCAACACATCGCTCAGATTGGTATAATAATCATTGGATTTTCCACTTAATTTCTGCTGTGCCCAGCTGATAAAAGAATCTATTTCGCTCCAGATGCCATTGTCCAGAACATAAGTAGATAAATTTTCTTTCTTCTGTTTATAATTTAAAACATTGCAATTTGTATCTGAAAATGTATTCAGATGATTTACCATATTGATCTGGTATCCATTGTTTGCAAAAAGCTGATATAAATATGCATTCTCTGATCTCGCCATATTATCAATGGAATAGATTTCATCACTTGCCACATAAGAAAGATTCAGGATATTCGGAACAATTGTCGAAGTCCATATTGATTCCGTATTATGGCTTCCATAGGATATATTAAATCCCCTGTCTGCGAGGAAATCTGCAAATTCACTGTTATCATAATCATAATAATGTTCAATGTTTTCAAATCCTGCATATTCGTCAAACAGATAGAAATATACATTCGGTTTATCACCAGAAAAAGTTTTTTCTGTAATATCATTCTCCTGCTCTGCCACCACTGCCCTCGTATTGTTTTCCACTACTTGCGGAATTGCCGTGACAATGTTAAAAATAATCAACACAACAAATACAATCCCGATAACCGTACACAGATTTTCTGTCTCTTTTATCTTTCTGTTCACAAGCCAAAGCACCAGAAACAGAACAACTGCAACAATAACAAAAAAATATGCTTTTCTCATTCCTGGAATCAATTTTTTCACTGCACCAAGAATGGTATTAAAGTTCATAAAAATCAGTAATGCTATCTCACCTGTCAGAACCGCCTTACCCACATTACGGAGCAGCACCAAAAATATGACAAACAAGACTGCTGCCAATATCAGGTTTTTCCCAACAGACGGTAAAATTTCCACAAAATGTCCTTCCGACATATTCTGAAAATACATAAATACACTCGGATAGAAAACAATCGCTATCATAGAAACTACCCAGCTTATATATCTCTTTCTTATTACTCCCTTATCTTCTGTCTGCATTTCTTCCCTCCTAATAGTAAGAATCTACCATTGGAATAATCTCCCTCAAATTGTTATCATACTGATATTGAAGTGCTCCGAGATTTCCATCATAAATCATTTTATAATAGATATTCGATCCGCCTTCCATGCCATCATATCGCTTCACCATCGGATAATCAGAATCGAGTGCCCTGTCATAAAAGATCCGTTCTCTTCTCTCATCCTGCTTAAATTCATGAAAACTCTGTCCGAATGTTGTATAGTCTTCACCCAGAAGTTCTACCAATGTCGTCACAAATTCATTGTAAGAAACCGGTGCGTTCGTCTCCTGCATCACATCATGTGTCTCATGTGGTTCTTTCATAAAGAAAATCGGCTGCGCATTCCGCCCTGTTCCATGATCTGTCATCACTATAATGGTAGAGTTATCATAAGAACCTGATTCTTTAATCTGCTTCACATACTCTGCTGCCAGTACAAACATTCCCTTAATCGTATCATTTCTATCCGGATTTTTCGCATACTGACAATCTGCATCATTAATAAACTCATGCCCACCATTTAAATGATTCACTACAAAATAGTTTGAGGAATCATCTATTGTCAATCCATTCTTTACCAATGTATTGTAAAAATTAGGATTCGAATACTGCATAATATTATTTGGGTAAGACACGATACTTGCATACTGCTCATTCTTCACGTCAAATCCAGGTTTAAAATATTCCGGCATATAGCGGTATAAAGACATCTCCAGCATTGTCTTATAAAGAAGCGGTCTGTCAATTTCCCTTACATTATCCTTTTCCGTAATATTATTCACCTTGTCCTCAGCGATGTCCAGACTGTTTCCTCCTGTCAGTACTTCTGACAGATAAGTATAAATATTCATTTTATAATTATGGCTCTTTAAAATGTCAAAATATTGATTTGTTTTCTCGTTGTTCCAGCTCTCTTTGAAATAGTCATTCACTGTTTCATTCGTATCAAGCGGATTTCCTGTGAGCAGATGAATCAGTGATGGGTAGGTTCCATAGTAATTGCAATCTGCATTATTATAATAAGTAAAATCTTCCAGCCCTTCCGTAATATCCGGATATGCAGCCCTTGCTTCTTCAAACCATTCATTCGGTACATTATCAAAAAGTAATACAATAATATTTTCATTGGAAGAGATCGTAAACTGCTGTCCCATATCCAGACATAGTTCCCCTTCCGCATACTCGAATGCATTCTTATCCGCGGTCAGAAACAGTGATCCATACGCCACAATCTGGACTAACAATAATACTGTTGTCGTGAGCTGTATCACCTTACTCCATTTTTTTTTGCAAAGAAATGTGACTGTAATTACCAGTACAAGTACTGTTCCCCAGAAAACTGCATTTTTTATCACACGTCCCGACTCCGGCATATATCCTTCTGCTGTCACCCCGATCTGGTCAATTCCCCTGTTCAGAAACATAACCTGAATATATCCGGCAATTGACAGTCCCCAGAGTATGCTAAGGACTATTTTTCTTATGATATCTGGCAAAAATGCCAGAACCGCTGCAATCACAATTGAAGTTCCAATCCCAGATATAAGAAATACCCATCCAAATTCTCCATAGACAAATCCCAATTCCGTATAATTGCCAAAAAACACCTCCGATGGTCCAAAAATTCCAATCATAAAAATGATCAGGAAAACAGATTCCAAACTCATCAGGAATTTCTTCAAATAATTTTTATTCTGCATTTCCAACACCTCTGATATATTGTTAACCTTTAATATATTACATGATAAACCCGTGTATTTCAAGATTTTTAAAATGAATACTACCCCAATATAGTGTTCTATGCTATAATTGCATTCGTAATTTTGCAATTGAAATACATTTAATTAGGAAAGAGGAAAATCATGTCAAAAAAAGCTGTTTTACCTGGTTCTTTTCTTAAGAACTATTTTTTTACATTATTGATCGTATTTTTACCACTGTTTATGTTCGGCGTTTTCGGTCCATCTGAGATTTTTTTCGGCAACTACAGTGAATTTGGTTTTATCTATGGGGAATTTGGATGGAAATTTCTGGAAATTTCTGTAGTTCTTGCACTTTTTATCGCCCTGATCTTACAGATTGTTCCAAAATTTCCGCGTACACTGATTCTCTCCGTTTTATGGGGTTTTACCATTGCCGGGTATATTCAGACCATGTTCCTGAATAAAAATCTCGACCAGATCGGGGTATCTGCTGAAGGATACACCGCCAATGCCACACGTGTCATCCTGAATGCTTTATTCTGGCTTTTTATCCTTGCTGCATCTGTGCTTATCTGTATTTTCAAAAGAGAATTCTGCATCCGGCTGCTCGGTGTGACAAGCGGTATTCTTCTTGGAATTCAGTCTGTAGGATTTGTATCTTTATTTTTTACAGCAGATGCTTCTGCAATGGCTTACAATGACACCGAAGGAGAACTCTCCCTGAGCGGTGCCGAGCAATATACGCTCTCCTCTAACAAAAATATTATCCTGTTTGTTCTGGATAATTTTTCCAACACTTTCTGGGATGAGGCGCTCGCTGCCTACCCGGATATGACAGATTCTCTTTCTGATTTTACATATTATAATAATGCTGACTGTGCCTACTGGGGAACTTATCCATCACTTGCACATATGCTTACCGGTAATCCTCTGGATACAGATCTTTCTGTAAACGACTGGTTAAAGCAATGTTGGAATAACGATTCCACAAACGCGTATTATAAACTTCTCAGAAAGCACAATTACAAAGTCAATCTGTACACTCCTGTGACCAGTCTTCTTACCGGAACCGATACTCTGGAATTACTTCAGGGGAAAATAGATAATGTAGGAACTGAATCTTCCTCAAGAGAGATTGACTATGAAAAGCTTAATAAAACCATGCTGCAAATGTCCTGCTATCGTTTCCTGCCTGAATATTTCAAACCTGGTTTTGATGTAAAAAACTCACAATACACCACGATCGTATCCTACCCGGATAACGAAATGATGTATTCCAACTATAGTTTTTACGAAAAACTACAAGATACCGGACTGAGCCTGGATTCAACGTCCAACTATTTTACGATTCAGCATCTGAATGGCACCCATGAATTCGTTAACGACGAAAACTGCGCTTATGACCCTGACAATGCAACCTGCGAGACAACTGTAAAAGGTATTTTTACAATGCTTGATGCCTACTTACAACAGCTTAAAGACCTTGGTATTTATGATAACTCAACGATTATTATTACCGCCGATCATGGTTCCGAAGCACGTTCACAGATGATTTTCTTTATGAAAGGAAAAAATGAAACGCACGACTCTATGCAGACAACGAATGCTCCAATCAGCCTGAATGATCTTGTTCCTACCATTGTGGAAGCTATAGGTGAAGATTATACTCCATATGGTCAGAGTGTCCACGATTTTTCTGCTGACGAGTCCAGGGAACGCAGCGTTTACATCCGCGTAAGAGACGATGCATATCCTGCCGTCAAACGCTTCGATGGCGTGACCGAAGGCGGTATGAATGCTTATCATGTATATACTTATTATGGCACACTGAAAGACCTTGTCTTTCTTTATGACAATGGATATTATACACCTGTACAGGTAATTGATTCCTATTTCTAATGATTACTTAAGGAGATTTTTATGTCATTTAACTCATCTGACTTTTTAATTTTTTTCCCGATTGTGGTATTGATATACTTTCTGATTCCACAAAAGCTGAAAAACTACTGGCTTCTGATTGCCAGCTACTATTTCTATATGTGCTGGAATGCCAAATATGCTCTGATCATTCTTTTTTCTACCATTGTGACATACCTTAGCGGTCTTGCACTGGATACGCTCCAGCAAAGATCTGCTGATCCGCTTATCACGCGGAAGAAAAAAATAGTTGTAGCTATTAGTGTTTTATTAAACCTATCCCTGCTTTTTTATTTTAAATATATTAATTTTGCAATCGGAATTTTAGGGGATGCACTGTCCGCCTTCCATATACAGCTCAATCTTCCATCTGTCGATATTCTTCTTCCTGTCGGCATCTCTTTCTATACCTTTCAGGCACTGGGATATACGATTGATGTTTACCGTGGAAATACCTGTGCTGAAAAGAATTTTTTTCAGTATGCACTTTTTGTATCATTCTTTCCGCAGCTGGTCGCCGGTCCGATCGAGCGTTCCAGCCACCTGCTGCAACAGCTTGCCACACCACATAAGTTTCATTCCGATGAAGCCAAAAGCGGTCTTTTACTGATGCTCTGGGGATTTTTCTTAAAAATTGTACTAGCTGACCGTATTGCAATCTTCGTTGACTGGGTTTACGGTGATTATCACACCTTTGGTGGATGGTATCTGATCGTAGCCACTGCACTTTTTGCCATTCAGATCTACTGTGATTTTGCCGGATACTCTATTATTGCTATGGGGGCTGCCCAGATTCTCGGTATCCGGTTAATGGAAAACTTCCAGTCTCCTTATCTGGCAGTTTCTGTTGCTGACTTCTGGAGAAGATGGCATATTTCCCTGACTTCCTGGTTCAGGGACTACCTCTACATTCCGCTCGGTGGAAGCAGATGCAGTAAATGGCGTAAATATAGGAACAAAATGATTGTTTTCCTCGTAAGCGGTCTCTGGCATGGTGCAAAAATCTCTTTTGTCGTGTGGGGTGGTCTGAACGGACTTTACCAGATCATCGGTGAGATTCTGCAGCCTTTGCGTGATAAACTTGTGAAACTTTTTCACTTAAACCGAAATTCCATCGGACATAAAGCCGTTCATATTATAGTGACCTTTGTGCTGATCGATTTCTCCTGGATATTTTTCCGCGCCAACAGTTTTTCAGAAGCACTCACGATTATTTCACAGATTATCCATGTACATAATCCATGGATTCTGTTTGACGGATCACTTTATAACTGTGGACTGAATTCCAAAAACTTCTGCTTTATGCTTTTATGTATTTTGTTACTTTTTGTAACGGATTATTTAAAACAGAAGAAAATATGTATCCGTGAAATTATCGCCAGACAGGATGCCTGGTGTCAGGTTCTGATCATAGCATTTTCCGTTGTTTTTCTTCTGATATTCGGAATTTACGGAACTTCCTATGATGCATCCAAATTTATTTATTTTCAGTTTTAGAGGTAAAAATAATGAAAAAAATATTATGCTGCATCAGTTGTGCTGCCATCATTGGTGTCTCTGTATTCTGCGCTGGACGCCTTTTACAACCTAATTTTACAGTGGATGCTTTCCATGCAATAGAATCTTTTCATTCCATGCCTGAAAATTCATTTGATGTCATTGCCTGTGGTTCCAGTCATGTCTATAAGGGGTTAAATGTAAATGAAATGACAGAAAAATATGGATTCAGTGCTTATAATTATGGCTGCAACTGGCAGTTTCTTAATACTACCACTTTGTTCTTCGAGGATGCCTTAAGAACGCAATCTCCTAAAGTGGTATTAATTGAAACCTTTAACGTAGACAAAGTTCATGAAGACACAGATCTCAATGGTGAAATTTATTACACAAAAGGCATTTCCGATTTTAAAGGGAAAAGAGAATATTTAGCCCAATGCTTTGGCAAAAACAAGGATCGTTACTTATCTTACTACATCCCATTACTTGCCTTTCACGAAAACTGGACAAACATTAATTATTACAGTTTTGATTCTGGAACTTCTGTCAAAGAGTATCAGGCATCACATGGTTTTTCAGGCAGTGACAGTATTGTTCCAACAATAATCTCTGATCCCTCAACTTTTGAACAGAAAGAACTGCCTGATAACTCTGTCGAATTATTAGATAAAATCGTCAGCATCTGCAATGAAAACAATATTCGTCTTATCTTTTATACCGTTCCCTATGAAGGGGAATATCATTATTCGGATGCCATGTCAGAATACGCTGCTGCCAACAACTGTACGTACCTTGACCTGTTTGAACACATAGATGATGTCGGACTCAACAGTGATACAGATTTTATGGATATTGAACACCTGAATATAAGCGGTGCCACCAAAGTTGCCGACTATCTTGGAGAATATATTGTTTCTCATAATCTGCTCTCTGAAGCAGACTAAGACCTTGCATAGATACATGAGGAGATTTTCAATGAACAAAAGAATTTCTGTTTTACGTTTTTTATCAAACTATATCATCGTGTTACTCCCAATATTTACACTCTGCGTGATGGGACCTGCCGAAATATACTTCGGGAATTATAAAGAGTTAGGCTTTACTTATCAGGAATTTGGATGGAAATTTTTATTTTTTTCACTTTTAATTACCGCCTTATTAACCCTGATTCTTTCTTTTATTCCTGACAAGATCCGAAAATATTTTTTGTCTGTCATTTACTGGATTGGAATTGCCGGTTACCTGCAGACCATGTTTTTAAATAAACAGCTGGATCTGATGGGTGTAAGTGCAGAATCTTATTCGGCTACCCGGATGAAAACCGTCCTCAATGCTTGTTTCTGGCTTATTTTACTTGTTTTAATTTTGTTTTTTACCATGTATTCAAAAACCAAAATACATAAAATATTGTCCATAACAAGCGGTATTATCCTTGGCATGCAGATTGTCGGTTTTCTCTCACTCTTCCCAACCGCTGACAAGGCTGCTTTCTCTTATCCAACAGAAGAATTATGTCTTGACGGAAGTGAACAATATACCATTTCATCGAAAGAAAATATTATATTATTTATACTGGATAATTTTGCGACAGACTATTACACATCTGCTGTCCAGACATATCCGGAATTAACCGATCAGCTTAAGGATTTTACTTATTACTCAAATGCAGACTGCAATTATCATGGAACCTATCCTTCTCTTGCACACCTTATCTCAGGGAATGAGTTAGATCCATCCCTTACCGTTGATGACTGGCTGACACAATGTTGGACAAATGACATAACAAATGATTACTTTTCTCTCTTAAAATCCGAAGACTATAAAGTAAATTTATATACACCTGTCACAAGTATTCTCACTGGCACAAACTCTTTGGAACTGTTAGATGATAAAATCAATAATGTCACCTATAAATCCAATACCCGAATGATTGATTATTCGAAACTCTACAAAACAATGCTTTATATGTCGTGTTATCGCTTTATGCCAGAATACTTCAAACCGGCTTTTGATGTTAAAAATGAGACTTATACTTCCATCGTAAGCTACCCTGAAAATGAAGTCCAACATGCTAATTATGATTTTTACAGCAATTTATTATCCAATGGACTGACATTAGACAATTCTTGTAATTATTTTACTATACAGCATTTAAATGGAACGCATGAATTTACCACAAATGAATTCTGCGAATATGATGAGCAGAATTCATCCTGTGAGTCTACTGTCAAAGGCATTTTTACAATGTTGAATGTATACTTAGAACAATTAAAAAAACTTGGTGTATATGATAGTTCCACTATCATTATTACCTCTGACCACGGCACGATCGACCGACCACAAATGATTTTCTTTATGAAAGAAAAAAATGAAACTCATGAAATGATGCAGGAAACCTCCGCTCCTATTACCTTAAACGAATTAGTCCCTACCATCGTGGAATCTCTCGGTAAAGACTATTCAGAATTTGGTTCCAGTATTCATGATTTCTATGACGGCGAATTGCGCGAACGTTCTATTTATATTCGCGATTTTGACGAGAGTGAACCACCTGTACCATGCTACGACGGTCTCCGGGATGGAAAAGTCAATGCTTATCGTGTCTACACTTATACTGGCGGCGAAGACGAATTTGTCAATGCACTTTACGGTGATGATATTATCACTATCCCAATGGTTGATTCTTATTTTTAATAATTTATATAATAAAATCACGGAATGGAGTCTTAAATGAACATAAAAAAAACGTTATTACTTTTTTTATCCAATTTTATTATTATCTGCTTTCCAATTTTTCTGCTCTTTGTTATGGGGCCATCTGAAATATTTTTTGGCAATTATAAAGAATTTGGATTTGTCTATCAGGAATTTGGATGGAAATTTTTGATTTTTGCATTCTTAATATCATTTATTTTTACGCTTGTTATTTCATTCTTTCCAGACAAGCTCGGAAAATATATTCTTTCTGTTTTCTGGGGAATCGGAATTGCAGGATATATCCAGACAATGTTTTTAAACCGCCATCTGGAACAAATGGGTGTCCGTGCAGAAGCATACACCGCATCACCTTCAAAAATAATTGTAAATTCCATTATTTGGACAACTATCATTTTGGGAGCTTTGCTGTTTGCAAAATTTCAACAGAATATCTTCAAAAAAGTAATGTTAACATCCTCTCTCATTATTCTGGGGATGCAATGTGTTGGATACATTTCCCTTTTCCCCTCCGCAGATAAATCCGCCTTTACATACTACAGTGACAAGGACGAACTTATCCTGGATGGAAGTAAGCAATTTACCGTATCCTCAAATGATAACATTATCTTATTTATTCTGGATAATTTTTCCAGCACTTACCTTGCATCTGCCGTTGAAAAATATCCGGATTTAAAAGATTTTCTGCATGATTTCACTTATTACAATAATGCCGACTGCAATTACCATGGAACCTATCCATCACTACCGCATTTACTAACAGGAAACGATTTAGATCCTTCGTTATCTGTTGATGACTGGTTAGAAGATTGTTGGACAAATACTACTACAAACGATTATTTTTCTATTTTATCTGATGCCAATTACAAAGTAAATTTATATACTCCAACGACATCTATTCTGACAGGTAATCATTCTCTGTCGCTTCTTGACGGAAAAATTAGTAATATAACTACAAAACAAAGTTCTATTTGCATTGATTACCATAAACTGTATAAGACAATGTTCTATATGTCCTGCTATCGCTTTATGCCAGAATATTTCAAATCTTTTTTGACGTATCAAATGAAACATATACCACTATTGTATCTTATCCACAAAACAATATTTTACATACAAATTATGATTTTTATAATCATTTAGTTGAAAACGGTCTGACGTTCGACTCCTCCGGCAACTATTTCACAATACAGCACTTAAATGGTACACATGAATTCACAACCGATGAAAATTGTCAGTTTGATGATCAGAATGCGACTTGCCAATCAACCGTCAAAGGAATTTTCACTATGCTTGAAGCTTATTTGAACGAATTAAAAACACTAGGCGTTTACGATAATTCAACTATTATTATCACCTCTGATCATGGTGACATTGAATATCCACAAATAATCTTTTTCATCAAGGAAAAACAGGAATCCCACAAATCACTTAATGGTACCAATGCTCCTATTACTTTAGACGAACTTGTTCCAACCATCGTTCAATCGCTTGATAAAGATTACAGTGAATTCGGATATAGTATACATGATTTTTATCCCGATCAGCAACGGGAACGTCTGCTTTATATCCGGGATTATGACGCTTCTTATCCAGATGTTCCACGCTACGATGGAATCTCTTCCGGTGGATCAAACGTATACCACTTATACAACTATACAGGTAATATTGATGATCAGATTAATGCCTTGCAAAATTATCAATACACAACCATACCAATGGTTGACTCTTATTTTTAAACACAGAAAAGGATACCTTTTATGAATGAAACAACTTTAAAAATTTTCAGTCGAACACTCCATATAAAAAAGCAATGGAAAATTACATTTCTCGCCACATGGATTGGTGGAATGCTGGCTCATGCCTATCGTTTTTTTAACTTTCTGCCTTCCTGGGATTCTATGTATAACTTTGCCGGAACCGGTGCTACTTACTCTTCCGGAAGATGTTTTCTTGAATTTTTCGGTAAAATCTCTTCGAAGTATGATATGCCCTGGGTGAATGGTGCATTATCCCTGCTCTATATCAGCCTTGCAAGCATACTGCTTGTTGAACTTTTTGAGTTACAGGAAAGCGCATCCTGCGTATTGCTTGCCCTGCTCATTGTTTCTTTCCCTACCGTCACAGCATCCTTTGCATTTATGTTCACTGCTGACGGTTACATGATGGCATTTTTAATGGCTGTTCTAGGTATTTATCTGACCTGGAAATATCAATATGGTATCTTCTCGGGTATTATCTGCATTGGATTGAGTATTGGAACTTATCAAGCATACATCAGTGTCATGCTCTGCGTTCTGCTTGTTATGTTTGTCCGTGATCTGCTTATAAAACAGAAAGATTTCAAATCTTTCTGTTGCAGCAACTGGAAATATATCCCACTTCTGCTTGGAGGCTTTATTTTCTATAAGATTGCATCCACACTCATTAATGCTTACTATCACATTACATTGACAGACTATCAGGGAATCGGTCAGATTCATATTCTGTCACTTTGGGAATACAAACAGGCTTTCCGAAATGTATATAATGAATTGTCCCACCTGTTTTCTTTCAACGAAGCTCTTAATGTATACTGGTACGGATATGCTAACCGCCTTGTAATCGTCCTTATTCTGCTCTGCACGGTCTGTCTTGTACTCAAAAATAAACTGTACAGACGGCCACTTGCTTTTATTGCCGGAATACTCTGCACCATCTGCCTGCCACTTGCCGTGTGTTTTATATTCTTTGTATCATCCGACGTCTGGTATCACACACTGATGGAGATGGGAGCCTGCTTTATTTACCTGCTATTGCTCTGTTATCTGGAACATGGCTGTGAAAAAACATATTTTGAAAAAATCATAAAATCTATCGGAATTGTTGTACTTTGTTATCTTTCCTTCTACAACATCCGAAATGCCAATATCTGCTATAATGAGATGAACCTGAGCTACGAAAAAAGCTATAGCATTGCCAGCAACGTATTAGACCGCATAGAAGATCTGGACGAGTTTCCTGAGATATCCAAGGTTGCCATCATTGGAACCTACCACACCTATTCTTCTAATATTGGCGGAACTGTACCTTATATTATTGGTGTAGATCAGGATAACTTCCTAAATCTTGATTTTCACTATTTTGCTATGTGGAATTACTGTTTTGGTATTCAGCTTGACCAAGCCAGCAGTGAAGAGATTGCTGCCATCAAACAGACCGAAGAGTACCAGAAGCTTGATTCCTATCCATCAAAAAACTGTATTGCAGTAATTCATGACATTATTGTGATAAAGCTGCCAGAAGAATAGAAAAAAGTGCTGCAACTTTGAAAAATTCAGAGCTGCAGCACTTTTTCTATTCTTCTTTCTCCTGTTTTGGTAAACATTTATCCATGTTCAGACTCACTTATTTTTTTCCGTTTCTTCGTCATTGCTTTTCTGAATAATATAATGCGGTCTTTTCTTCACTTCCATATAGGTCTTAGACAGATATTGTCCCATGATTCCCATACAGAACAATTGAATTCCACCAACAAACGTAATGATACATACCAGGGATGGCCATCCACTGACCGGATCTCCAAAAATAAGCTTTCGAACAATGATAAATATGATTGCAACAAAAGAAATAAACGTCATCAAAATTCCAAGGTAAGAAGAAATCATCAGCGGAACATTTGAAAAATTGACAATGCCATCCAGAGAATACGCCAAAAGCTTCCAGAAACTCCACTTTGTCTCTCCTGCTGTTCTTTCTATATTCTCATATTCCAGCCATTTTGTCCGATAACCAACCCATCCAAAAATTCCTTTGGAAAAGCGATTATACTCTGATAATGCAAGAACACTGTTCACCATATCTCTCGTCATCATACGAAAATCTCTGGCTCCATCTACGATATCAGCATCGGATATCCTGCGTATCAGTTTATAAAAGCATCTGGCGCAAAAAGAACGTACCATCGGTTCCCCTTTACGACTTACACGTCTTGTTGCCACACTGTCATATTCTCCTGACTCAAGTGTACTTATCATCTCTGGAAGAAGTGCCGGTGGATCCTGCATATCTGCATCCATGATCACAACATAATCTCCTCTGGCATTATTAAGTCCTGCATAAATTGCCGCCTCTTTTCCAAAATTTCTGGAAAATGAATAATACTTCACATGTCTATCTTTCTGTGCCAGTCCACACACTTTCTGTTCTGTATAATCCTTAGATCCATCATCCACGAACAATATCTCATAATCACATTGCCCATTCGTCATCACATCCGTAACCGTAGCATATATTGTCTCTACTGTCTTCTCTTCGTTGTAACATGGAATAATTATGCTGAGCAATTTTCTGTCCATTCTTCCGCTACCTCTTTCCTGTCTCCGCCACGCTCAAAAGGATACATCCCGACATCTCTGCTGATCATGTACTCACATCCGTTCCGGCTTTGCATGTATCTGTAAGTTATGTTATAATGTATATATTAATGTGCATATGTAACAGGTACTGCATAGCAGACATTTTCGTTCAGGAGACTACACTTATGAATATATTAATAGAAAAATTAAAACAGCGCAATGCATTTTCAACAACCTTTTTATATATCATCTATTTTCTGCTTGGAATGTATTACCCCCTTTTCAGTTTCATGCGTCAGACCGTACCGCAGTATTGGGGACAGGTTACACTTTTTTATCATATACTGCTGATATTGCTTCTGGCAAAAGTACTCCTTCAGAAAAACTCTGTTTTTGACTGGATTTTTTTGGCTGGATTGTTTTATCTCTGTTATAAAAGCTACCAGTATAATTATGATTTCTATAATATTTTCGGTACCATGATGTTCCTCTGCTGTGCCAAAAATATAGAAATAAAAAAAATTGTAAAATTAGATTTATATATCCGTATTGTACGCAGTGTCTTGTTTCTCACCTTACCTTTTATGGGCTTAATGATCAATAAAATAAATGTATGGATTGGTGGAAGAACCCGCACCTTCTTCGGATGGACTCACGCTAATATGATGGGGCTTGATTTTTTACTTTTGGCAATGGACATTATGTATCTCCGAAAAGAATGTAAGAAATGGTACGACTGTATCCTATATGCTGTTTTTATCATCTTTCTGGACAAAACAGCCAATAGCAGAACCGCTGAGGCCATTATTGCCATGTTAATTGTCATCCACTTATTGTCGATTATCATGCAAAGAAACTGGTTCCATAAAATGATGGTGCTATTTACATCTGGAGCATTCCTTCTATGTGTTGGTATTCCATTTATCGGAAGTTATTTATATATCCACAAACCGGAATTATTTTTACAACATGACGGAACCATGCTCTCAAGAATTCAATTGACTACTACCTTCTATCTAAGAAATGGTGGCTTTGGTTTCTATGGATTTCCTATAGAAGATCAAGATTGCCTTGACATGATGTTCTCTTATATTGGACTTCATTGGGGAACCGCAGCTTTCATCATTATTTCAGCAGCTATTATATATGCCATTTATAAGGCATCCAGAGAACAGCATACCAGCTTCCTGATCTTGCTTTTCTTCTTCCTTGTATATGGCTGGGCAGAAGTTGCACCTATCTATCCTGTATATTCTTATCTGTCGCTCTTATTAGGCTATTACATTATGAACCGCAAGCCATTTTATTGTAAGCGTCCATATACCTGCGCTAATTTCTAAATAACACATGTATCGTCTTTGCCAGATGCATGCGTTTTACTACATTTATTTATACCATGCTCCTAACACCAAGCATCCACCTTCATATCAGATGGGTGCTGAATTATTTTTCGATTACCCTTATTCATCTTTTCTATATGCCTTAAAATAATGATGACCTATACGATCTTTTTCCGGTGGTAACTGCATATAATCACCATATGTATGACGCAAAACCTCATCATAATCTTTTGGTACACGGAATTGATATTTTTCAAATGGAACCATTACTGTTTCATCAAACCATTTACGTAAAAATATCTCTTTCTTTCCCCCTGAAAGCCATACGACACATCCAATATAGTTACTATCCTCATACTCCTTCAATTTAACAAGTTGATTGAGTTTTTTTTGAAAGTAATCTTTCCCTATCAATTTAGATCCTATAAATATAGGATATTTTATAATTTTTCTAAATAATGATGTTGTGGTTTCAATAGCAAAATGTTCCCGTGTTGACTGGTAACAAAGCGAAGACAGTCTGTCCCCTTTCATACCATAAGTAACAGCTTCTTTTTCAGTTGTTCCAAGCCCATCATATGGATATATGTCTATAAACACTCCCATACCATATGGTTTTTCATTCTCCATTTTTATTACATATCGGTCATCACTAATTCTCGTGATCATATATGGATATTCCTTACACTCATCCAGATTAAATATACGCAAATCAGGATATTCTTTCCTATGTATCTTCATGTATTCTAAAAATCGATCATAATCCCTACGCGGCATCATGATATCCACATCATCATCCCATGGAATATACCCATGATGCCGAATGGCTCCTATAAGTGTTCCATATATTAAAGAATATCTAAAATTCTGTTCTTCACATATTGTTGCAACTGTATGTAATATTTCAAGTGATACTAATTGTATTTCCCTTATCGTTAACTCTGTCATTTTTTCTTCTCCACACTTATCAACGGTTTCCTAACAAAATGGCCATTCTCAATTTTACAGCCATATTTTTATTCATATATCTTGTTTTAAAAGATGCTGCCAATCCTAATCGAGTAAATAAATTTCTTCTATATCCAGAAATTTTTTCTAACCATCTTTTTTCTTCTTTTCCTATCCTTGAACCATAAATTTTTAAAATCTGCTCGGCCTGACTATCTATTCCATTTTTTTCTCTGGTAACAATATCTCTGCATCTCGAAGTTATCTTATTTAAAAATCCATAAGAAACACCAACAACATTGTTTTCGTGTTGGCGGTACAACATATAGGAATCCTCATCATACCGTATACTTCCTTTTACTGCCACACACACAAGCGCAATATAAAAATCATGCATAACCAGGCATTCCGGCATACTATAATTCTGTATCATCTGAGCCAGAGCACAATTAAATATCATTGTACACCCAAGCAGCCCTCCTGCACAAGCCAATGTATAAATATCTGTCTTCGGATCACATTTATAAACATCTCTTCCTAAAGATTTGAGCTTATCGTCCACAAGTTCTGCATTAGAACAATACAGACTTGGTGTTTTAATATCCTTTATCTGCATTATCCCTGTCCACAATTTATCCGGCATCCAATAATCATCCTGATCCGCAAATGCATAATAATCATAATTTTCACAATGCTTTATTAAATCCATAAAACTCAATGCAGGTTTTAGATTTCTTCCTTCATACCAATGAAGCTTTTTTTCTATTTCATACTGCATCAAAATTTTCTTTGTCGCATCAGTCGACCCATCATCCCGAACCCATAAATCCAGTTCAAAGTTCCCTCTCTGGTTTAATATTGATTCAATCTGTTCTTTCATATAGTTTTCCCCATTATAGGTGGACATTAAAACCGCAACTCTCACTCCTGCTCTCCAAATAAGACCTGATAAAATGTATTTTTAATAGTTGTATCCGACTCTTCAAATTTATATGTTAATTTATGAAAGCTTGTCATTTCTTTTACCGCATTTGCAATTGTCTCGTCATACTCCTCGAACAATCTCAGCAACAAGATATGTGGTGTTGCATTGCTGAATGGTACAACTTTATTCCACTCATCTGGATATGTCTCTATTACCATTTGGAAAAACATATGAAATAAATAATAATGAACTAATTTCGTATTTTCCTTCCAATATTCATACAATAGAGCTCTCTCCAACATAAGCATTTGATTATTGGAACATGATGTAATAAACCAACTTGAAACCGCAGTACATTGTCCATCCAAACCCGGTTTAAGATTCTGAAACATAAAAAGATCTGAATCAAATAAATAATCTGGATATATTGGTGATGAACACCATACAGTTGCATCGATCCATGTTCCTCCATACTTAATTAATAATTCCAGGCGCAATAAATCTGACAAATGTGTTTTAGAAAAACATCCCTTTTCATATTTTTCCAAAATGTATGCCGGAAATTGTACATATTCCTTATAATTATCTTCTGTGATTAAAATTATCCTCTTATCACGCAGATTACTTTTCAAGGATTCAAAACAATACTGTACCATTTTAGGTGCATTCTCCATGCCCTGAAACCAGCACACCCAAACAATATCCACATGTTCATGTAATATATTTTTTGTATCTTCTTTCTGTTGGTATTCATTAATAAACCCTTTATATTTCTTTTTTAATTTACAATATATCCGATTATCAACTGCCAATCGGACAATCTCAAGTGATTTTCTTGACAGACCTAATATTGCCGTTTCCAATAATGAAAACAGTATTACATGCGCCATGCAATACTGTTTCAATATCTCTATACCATTTACTTTTTTAAAAATTTTTTTAAATTCTTTCATATTAGTACTGTTTTTCCCCTTATTTTTCTGCGTTATACATAAGTTCCTCTTTTCTACAGACAATTTTACTTGGCCTCCCTCGACCATATCATTTTTATTATTACCAGTTTCTGATTCTTCGTTCTTCTGTATGCCATCCCTAACTATATTGTCAATAGCACAACTTAAATATGCCATAAACATTATTATGTATGCAACTATGAATAAAATTATATACACTTTCCCAAAACAGCCTGCTTCTGTCAAAAAATTATAATCCAGTATAAAAAAACCGCATGTTAATTCATATAATAAATCCCATCCACTTCCCTCAAATATCATCTGGTCCGAATACATTCTGGTCAGTACATATGCCCCGGAAAATAAAAGTAAAATTTCGATTACGACCTGAAAACAAATTTCGCGCAATACAACTATTCCTGACTCTTTTTTATTTGTGCAAATAAAATCTAATAATATCTTATGAAATGCCAGATATGTAATTATAAATGCCATTAAACAAATACTTCTAATACACTTCAATAATATTTCCTGACTAATTGTGCCAGATTGACACGCACATGCAATTATAAAAATTGGCATCATATATATAATGGTCGCAAATTCATTTTTTTCTTTGTCCTCTAGCTTTTGACAAATTCTCCCTATGTCTTCAATAAAAAAATTAACTATAGACATGATCGTCGTATTAAAAATATATACCGCTAAAATTATTATTGCCTTTATAAACAAATTCACGTTATATTTTGTGAAAATTACAGAAACCAAAAGAATTCCATTCATTACTTCACAAATAACCAATGTAATTCCTTGTGCTTTATAAGGTACAAAAATATACTTCAAACATTTCATACATCTTCGCAGAAAGTGCTTTCCTCTTTGTTTTCCTTGTATAATCAAAACAATATATATCACTAAACTTACTGCAAATGCTATAGCTGTTATATCATCTTTCATTCTTTCACCTTATTAATTTCATGTACATCCTTACTTCTTTTGAGCAACATTCAATTTTTCCTATTATTTTTCAGACTTCCGAAATGCCCAAAACTTATTCATAATAAAATTCAAAGGTACACTAACCAACAAATTAATGATTGGAGCTATTATTTTCGGAATACCCAAAACTTCTACCCATAATAATGACAAAATACTGTTCAGTAACAATCCTGTAAAAGCATATGATATATAAGTCTTTATCAAAGCGTGAACAATATTTCGTTCCTCGTTATCTGCCTTTTCAAATACAAACTTATTATTCCAATAAAAAGACCATAAAACACTTAAAATAAATGCAATCACCTGTGCTACCAGATAATCAACACTTGGTATCAGATTATTTTTTTGAAACAATATAAGTGTCCCGACATAAATAACATACGATATAACTGTATTACTTAATCCTACAATTCCAAACTTAACAAATTGCATCAATGCTTCCCATTGTGTTTCACTTATCTTCAATCGTAACAATTTACATAAAATAAAATCTATCATTTTTTCAATAATTTCCCATAAATTCATATTATTCTCTTTATCCTTTTCTTGTTGATTTCAATCTTTCTTCTAACTTACAATTTCGTTAAATATACTTTCCATTATCTCCTTGAACTCCTCATCCACCGAATCTTCCTTTAATGACATTGCTGCTGTATAATTTACCCTGGCCTGTTCCATACTCTTGGCAATAGGAAATCTATCGGCATACCTGTTTAATATTTCTGCACTCTCATATAACATTTCCGCCATGTTCTGATCCGTATAGCCTTTTTCTATCCAATCTACCAAACGCTCTTTTAATTTTTCCAGCTGATCTGCTTTTCCATACGCTTTTGACAGCTTTTCCAGAACCAGTGCATTACTATCTTTCTGCAAATAATCCTCCAGCACTTCTATTCGTATGGTCGGTGGTAACGTACTGAAAAGGTATAATTCCGTATTGGTTCTCTCACTATTTCTGTTAATCCCATTTTTTCGAAAATACTGTTTCAGTCCTTCTACACCCAGCAACTCGCCCGCTTCCTGCTTCTTTTCGATTTTTTTCTTTGTCTCTTTTTTCAGCAAATACAAGCATATTGCTTTTTCCGGACTGTCTAACATTTTCTTAGGGAACACATTTGCCTTAGTCATATTGAATTCCCGGATTACAGCAAATTTCTCGTCATTTCCATCTCTGTATTCTCCCCAGACTGCTTTCACGTTCTCTTTTAGCTGCTTCATTTTACAGGTGATCGCATATTGAAAAGAAACTTTTGCTTCATCGTACCCCTGTTCGATCAGAAACTGACTGATACATTTTTTCGCTTCCTCTGTTCCATAGTATGCATGCACTGTAATATCACACTGATTCTTTTTCATTACATCTGCAAGATCCATCCGGCATTCTGTTCCGTTTTTGTCGTATCTGTAAGACTGAATACGGGTTTTAGCGTTATCTACTGCATCCGGATCTGCACCATTCAGATCCAGATATGCACTCAGCATCACCGTCGTTGCAGATCCTCTTTCAAAATTATCACTCAGAAATACAATATGTTTAATTTCTTTTTCTCCCAGCATGTACTTTTGTTGTCCTTCATCATATGTGATATGCGGTTCATACAATTCAAACTGATCTCTTCCTGCCTTTTTCTTCAGATATTTTAAAAATATACTTCCGAGTGTACTGTCTGCACTAAAGGAATCTTTTGGAACATACAATGTCTCTGCATCCTTCATCTGAAAATACTCATCATTTTTAATGTCATGGAAATCAAGAAGCTGATGTTTCTTAAATATTTTCAAATAATCTTTGACATTGCCTGTATGAATTCCACTATATATCATGTTATGTATCAGCCGATAACATATCTGTTCCTCAAAACAGCTCTCCGGAAATATGTTTTCTGTAATACTTTCGGAAAGTCCGTCTTTATGAAGCATTATTCCATCTTTTATTCTATCATAGCTTCCTTCATCTACTTCTTTTACCGTATCATAATGCAGACAATTCTCCATTACCATCTGCAGCCCATAGATTGCTTTTAAAATCTTCTGATCTTCCAGATATACATTTCCATCCTCATCAACGATCACGTAACATGACTGTCCTGTTTTCAATTCTTCCAATCCCGTATGCTGAACCGCTATTTCCGTTTCATTTACCGTACGGACAGGGTTTTCTTCCAGTAATATGATTCCCTTTGTTTTTGAATTTACTGCTGCCTCCTGTACAATCACCTTTTTCCCTTGTATGTCATCATTCAATAAGTATAATAACCTGGATAATTCCAGATAAAATGGCAGATATTTCTGGGCACAGACAGTGTGCTTCTCTATTGACACTTCATCCTTATTTCCATCGTTTTTCCTTCTGACACAGTACCGCAGTTCCATATACATGCTATTCAATAATTCCCGCATAGCAGATGCTCTATCGTGAACAGACAAAATCCAGTTCTGTAACAATTGATTCTGATAAAAGTCTTCTTCGCTATATTCAAGACCGAATACTTCATCTTTTGTCTTATCGTCTATCTTAAGCAGTTGGACTATCGTTCCCACTGTAAGTCTGTTTAATATCCAGCTTGCACTTCTTTTGACCGAAAGATTTACATATCTTTCTAACAGAGTATCAGATGTATCGACCGGAACCTCCCGCATGACATCTATCGCAAACCTGTCTTTGTTCGAGAAAGGATTCACCGGTAAAAATTTTCCTTTCTGTTCCAGCAGATGATATTTTCCAAAAATATTTCTATAACCGGAATAGAACAATCTTAACAGTTCCATTCTTTTCTCCGGCTGCTTTTTCATCACATCTTCAAAGGAAGCCCGTGCTGCACCTTCCGGTATATCAAGCTCCACATAATACCCTATCCGCCTCTCTTTATTCTTAAAGGAATTTTCATACTGTATATTCTCTGCACCTTTAAAATATTCAGGATCATTATGCCGGATCAATATCTTCCTTCTACTGGAATCTATAAAAATTATCACTCCATTTTTCCGATAGTTATGCAAATCCTGCGTGTCAAGCAGTTCACTCTGATTCTGCATATATTCAATAAATTTCAAATTACAGGCATTGACAATATTTGTCAGTATCTGCCTCTTCTGCTCCTCTTCATCAAAGAAATGCACTGCCAGATAAAGCACCTTGATATGACCGGAATCAATATTACTCATCTCTTCTACAAACTGATCATCTTTGATAACCGAAACAAGCATATTTTCAATCGGAAAATATAGCTGTCCTTCAACTCTCAGATCAAAAATAAACTGTATTGTACCCAGATCCGTCCTTAAAGCACACACCTTCTGAATGGCCTCATCCGTATTACTGAAGTCATTATCTCCTGTCAGACAATTGTGTCCTCTAAGGTACGCCAGAAACATGATAACTGAAAACGCTGCTTCACTCGCCTCTCGTTCCTTCGGTTCGCTGCAAATACCCTGTATATTATCGAACAACTGCCTGATGTCCATCATGATTTCTTCTGGTATCTCGATCTCCTGACTGGCATATAGCAGCTGAATCTGTTTTAATATTTCATAATACAGATCTGCTATTTCTAATCTCTTCTCTGACAGCAATGCTATATCCAGCTCTTTCAAATACTGAATCGCATCTTTTATGTCCTTTTCCCTACATGTGCCCAGACGAAGACTCGCTGTTACACTCTTTATATTCTTCCCCATGTCTTTCCTCATCTACCATACTTCATCATAATAGCTTCTACAACAATACGATCTTCTTCTGACAATGCTCCAAACTCAAAATCCTCATTCAGATAATACACAAGCAGAACTTCTACCACCCTGTCCGATAATCTTCCTTCATCGATCAGATAATACATGGTAGCTATCAGATTGCTGAAATTCACCGTGTCAACCGGTATATTCTGAAACCACTGATTTTGCAGTGCTTGCCATACCAGTTCTTCTCTCTCAAGAACAAATTCATAGAACTTCCGAAAGCCACGTCCCCTTCCAATCCCGCTCTCCATAATCTGTCCACCAAATCTGTAAAAACACCTGTATTGTGCTTCCTCAAAGCTGTGACAGCTATATATATAACTCAGAGTATCTATCTGAAATGTGTCAGTTTCCAGAAAATGATTTATCCTGTCATTGCGTTCGTACTCCAATAATAAACCACTGTACTCGTTCTGAACCAGTTCATAATTAAATTGATTCCTGTGAAGCAGGCTATTGCGATAGTCCTGATCTATATCTGCGATTTTCTGTGGGAAACGTGTCTTATTCCGGTTCAATGGCAGACTTGCCCTTGCAAATCCCGCAATCAATGCCTGATACAGTTTGTAAGCTGTCTCCTCATCCCTTGAAAAAACAACAATATCATCTACATATCGCAAAATACGGTATTCACCCTTTTCCATATCTGTGCACACCTTTTCTACGATATTATCCAGATACAATTCTGCCAGTACTCTCGCATATGCCGGTCCCTGTGGGACACCTACCCTGCTTCCGCCTTGTATTTCCTTCATCAGTTCATCATTATAATAAGCCAGATACTCAAAATATCTTTTTGCCTTTTCATTCAATTTTCCTTCCAGCTGCCGGTATACATTCAACAGATCCACATGATCATAACACTGTTTCAGATCAATATAGCTTACATAATTCTGATCCATAAAAGGGATTTCCAGATAACACTTTATCTCTCTGATGTATCTGCTCCAAGACGAAAACCAGCTATGAAACAAATAATTATCTGACATATATGAGATCTGATAACTGTAAGATTTCCAGCCGTGTTTCCATTCTCTGCACATATCCAGCATAACAGCAGTTGTAATAATACGGTCACTTTTGCCAAGCGATACTAATACTCTCGTCTTATCCTCTTCCTTTCGAAGATAAGTTTTATATCCCATTGGCTTCCACTCATCAAATGGCATCTCCCCTGCACGAAGTTTTTGCAGAAAATTATTGTACTGATATAATTCATAATTACTTACACGCATCAGTCCATTCATAATCTCTACCGGTATTACTTCATCATTGTCAACCACATACCTTTTTTCTTTTCGGATTATCTTCTTCAGATCAGAATAGCTGTCTCTCCAATCTCCGATATGACTTTTCTCTGTCTCTATCCTCTTTGGTTTTTCCATTCCTGCACGCCTGAGCAGATACTCATACCCTGTTTCTTCCTGTTCTAAGGTATCTTCCATCTCCAGATTATAAATCTGATATAAATAATCAAACGTTGCCGGATAATAATCTTTTCTATGCTTTCGTATATTTTCCCGGGTAGTCGATTCATCATAGCCCGGATATCTGTTCAGAATTGTGAGCAATATTTCCCCATCTGAATCGAGGCGTCCAAGCGTTCCCAACAGTACAAACCAGTCCTGCTCCTGCTGCTGTCCTCTCCTCATCCGTTCAAAAATCCTTCTGAAAACCAATATCTCAGAAAGATAAGAAATCACCTGTTCCGGTGACATGCAAAACCCTTCTGACACCTCATATTGAACATACAGCTTCTGATTCTGCCTGGGTTCGTCCATATGCAGCTTGTGGCATAACTCTTCGGCATTCTCCAATCTTACCTTCTGCATAATCAGATACTGATCACAATAAAACTCTTCAGATTCTATATCATATCTGGTTTCAAATCCGCCTTCAAACAGATACGATCTGCTTCCATTCTGATGCCATGATAATGGGAATTTGACCTGTTTGCCAACTATATTTGTAGAACTTGCTCTTGCAGCCGGGAATCGGTCTAATCCCCACTTTTCATTGTCCACTCCATCTTTTAATTCAGGAATCTGGTTCAAAATTGTATTTACAATATCATATCCTAATTCTTTTGTGATCATCTCTTCGAATAGAATCCAGATATGTATGCCTCGTCTGCCGGAAAATTCCTGTAAATAATGAATATCATTTTTTGTCAGGAAATCTATCAATGGAGTTATACATGTACTGTATAACTCCTGAATATCCGGATTTTCTTTCTCGTTACAGTCAAAATCAAAACAAATCCAACGTATCCGGTTCGTTCTGTATTTCTGCTGATAACAGCCCAATGATCCTTGTTGTGATAACATATTTTGTAACAGAAATGGTGTGACCGGGATATATTCTGCATAATAATTTCCATCTCTACCCTGCACAGCAACTGCTGTTGTATTCACAACAAAGAGCTCGTATTCTTTCTGCGCTAACTGTTCTATTATTTTATTCAATCTGTTCTTCTCCCAAGTACTCTTCCGATGATTGTTTCGCATATCTACTTCAAAGAATTTCTTATAAATATTTTATCATACTTATAGAACTAAATGCTCTCTATATTTTATAAACCTCTTTAATTGCCTCATCCCATTGACCACGTTCTTTTAGAACATGACAGATAATGTCTCTGACAGCTCCCGAACCACCACAATAATCCGAAACATAATCTGCTCTCTCAAGAATTTCTTCGCATGAATCCTTTGGACAACCAACGAAACCAGCCAACGACATTGCCGGCAAGTCATTTAAATCATCCCCAATATACCCCAACTGTTCTTTTTTAATTCCATGTTCTTTCAAAAATGATATTAAAAAGCTTTTTTTGTCTTTTATATTCTGACAAATAAACTCCACACTCATTTCCTGCATCCGTCTTGTCACTGCTTTACATTCCCTTCCAGTCAGAACAATAATCTTCATTCCAACTGCATGTGCAGTAAAAAAACCTGCGGCATCTTTCGTACAAAATTTCTTTAATTCATTGCCAGCATCATCATAATAAATTCCGGCATCTGTCATCGTTCCATCAACATCAATCACAAAATATTCTATCTTACCATAGTCTAACATCATTAACTTCCTTTACATACATCCATAATCCACGAAACGTTTCCTGATCAGATACTTCTACTTCACATTCTGGAAATCGTTCTATTATTTTTTCCCGCAAAAACAAATTCTTATTAGCAACACCGCCCGAAAAAATCACTTTATCCACTTTATGTTTTTCTTTTAATAAATGTTTTGCTGTAACGTAATAATTTTCTGCCATTTGTTCAAAAACAGAACGCATCAGATTTCCAACTGTAAAATTTGTTTCCAATATGTTTGCAATCTTCCCATTTGTATTTTTATTGACAGAATTAGGGAAGAAACTCATATCAATGATAAGTTCTGTATCATCACTGGTTGCTGCCAACTCCATAACAATTTTCCAAAGTTTTTCATCCTCTACTTCCATCCCATTATATGCCTTTAGTAATTCTCTAAAGAAATTAATATAAACATTTAATGCTCTGCCACATGGCACATGTGGGATAGTATTTAAATACATATTATTAAAAAATGGTCTTGTCTGAAATGTCTTATCAAATATAAGGTTACCATCCAAAATGCTTACCTGTGATCCCGTTCCAAGATTGAAAGACAACACATTTTCTTTCATTCCGCTTCCAAGTAATGCCGCCTGCTGATCTCCAATTGCCTCACAAAAGCAATATCTGCAACCATTTATTTGTGCTTCAACTATCTCATCTTCCTCTACGCTTGGAAATTGTATAGATTGATATCCCAACTGCTCTATCAATCGTTGATTCCACTTTTTTCTCCCCAAATCATACAATCCACTGGCTGCAGCATTTGTTGGATGCACTGCAGGGATTATACTTGTTAACGAATAGATCAAATAATCTCCCAATGTGTAGAATCTCGCTTTTCTTCCCTTCAAACCTGAGTTTTTATCCAACACCACATATAAATTGGTACTTGCTATGCCTGCTTTCAACGGCATACCTGTGCTTTCAATGTCTTTCATATCAACAAGGGAAGCTATCTCTTCCAGATAACTTCCCCTTTCGCTTTTCTCTAATGCCCATTCATCTTTCCAAGATACATAATCGCACAATAAATTTCCTTCCATATCTGTCAAAACAAAACCGTGCATCTCCGTTGAAATTCCAACATAAAACTTATCTCCAAAACATTGAAATTCACGTAATATTTCTTTTACTGCATAGGCAACTCCCTGTATTCTTGGAAATCGATTTTTAGTTTCTATTTCTGATGTTCTTTTTGTTATTTTTTTTATAATTTTCCCAGTCTCATATTCTACTAATGCAGCTTTAAGGAAACTCGTTCCACAATCAATTGTTATTGTATACATTAAAATCCTCTATTTCGTAATAATTAAAGTTCCATTCATATCGCAAAGCGGAACCTTGCACATATGCACATCATACTCCTTTTCATATCTATTAACAGCATCTCTGACCCCCGTCAACCGGCTATTATAGTCATGAATAAATATATATCCTCCCTTATTTAATCTAGGATAAAAATATTTTATCCCCTGATATATTGATTCTCCAAAGTCTACATCAATTGAAACAAAAGCAAATCTCTCATCTAATCCATCCAATGATTCTGGAAAAAATCCCTTTCTAAAAATAACCTGTTTCTGATTTGGAAGATTGTTCAATACAATTTCCATAGTTGTATTTTTAAAAACTTCTACAAATGCTTCATTACAATTATCCTGCTGCAATTCATTTACTGCCTCTTTAACATCAAATCCTTCAAATGTATCAAACAAATAGCATTTTCTATCAGGAAAAACTCTATTAATATGTTTGGCAAACTCCCCTCTAAATACTCCAAGTTCCGCAACACAGCCTTCTATATCATTTTTGATAATTTCTGTAGCAACTAATTCAAAATTTTTTAATCTGACATAATCATTTTCATAAACAGAATCTGACATATATTTATTATAATCTACATTATTTATCACATCAATTTCTGGTGTGCTTATAACATGAAAGCTATGCTTTAATGTTTGAATATATCGTTCATCAAAAACAGCTTCTGCAATATCATAATTTCTGTTCAAATCACAAATACAATAATTATTATATAAAAAAATAACTTTATCTAAATTAATTCCCAGTTCTTTACATTGTGAGTATATCTCACTTGCAAATCTGTTTGCAACAATAATAATATCGTACTCTCTTACATTAATTTGATCCGGTGTTATTATAGGACGATTCATAAATTCTTTTTTACTTGAATCATTATCAATAAATGCCTCGACATCATCTAATTTGACTCTATATTTCAACACATGTGCAACAGCTCGTCCAGTTCCCCAAATTAAAATCTTCATTTTCTTTTTCCTCTCTCCACAATACTATCCACAAAGGAAAGCACAAATAATAATAACATTAAACAATTAATAATTAGTGTTGGTAACGTAAGCGGATATTTTGCCTCCTCTATATCATATTGAGATAACTTTGGCAATGCATAGGGAACAAGTATGAGCCCTAGAAGTATAAGATAAAAATAATCTATTTGTTTATACTTATTTTTACAAAACAAAAATAAAAATGGAATTATAAGAAAAATTAATGTATATGTATAACTAAATTGTGGCATCCATATCATTATAAATATAATTGACAATGTTCTTTTCCATATTTCTGATGTAGAATTAAAAATGTATATACATATCAAAATAACTATACCTTTTATTAGAATTAAAAATTTATCAGAAAAATCTAATGCAAAGATACTTTGACAAATTTTTAAAATGTTGCTTAAAGAGAAATTATATGCCATACCCATTTTTCCTTGCATTTCACTACTAATTACAATTCCTTGCAACATTTCTTTAATATCTGCTATCCCTCCAAATTCGAAAAATGGCATGACAAATACCAAAATCCCCATACTTATTAATAACCCTGTTTCTCTTCGTCGTCTACCTGATACTGTCAAAACACCAAACAATGCTGGATATATCTTTATCCCTGCTGCTATCGCTAAAGCAAGATAGGCAAAAACTCTAATTTTAAAATCATCATTATCATAAAACAATACATAAAACCAAGTCATAATAAATGCAAGCAAAACAAAATTGCCTCTTTCAATTGTAAAGAGCATCGGTCCAGAAAAAAATATTACAAATTGAAGCATTAAATTTGCCTCTTCCTTTTGCATGTATTTCATCAATTTATATATAACAAAGATACTAATAAAAATGCAAATAGTATATGCCAATTGTGTTGGCATATACTGCCGTAAAAAAACTCCTTGTATACCATTTTCTGAATATACTATATCATATGGTACTAAATGATAAAATATTTTCAAAATAAGAAAACATAATGCTGGATAATTGGCAGAATAATTGTATGGATTTCCAGTTCCTATTAATGCTAACATATTAAAAAAATCCATTTCTGTATCATGCAGATCATTAATAAAATAGCCATCCAAATATCTCGATCTAAAAATTATAAGGAAAACTAGATAACTTATTTCCAGAATACTTAAAAAATATAATATGCATTTTTTTTCTTGTATTTGTATGTTTTTCATTTACTCTTTTTTATTCTCCCAAACACCTGATAATATATTTGTCTACATGATTGATCTAACTTTTTGTTTAACGGTATCATAATCAAATGATACATTAAAATTGCCAATATTACTGTATAAACAAATGATATTCCTGTAAACATCACTCCAATTGAAAAATTCCAATACTCCTCTGGAATTTTAAACAATTGAATAATATGAATATACCATGTTTCTTTATATCCATTTTTCATGCAAAATAATACTGTACTATGAAATAAATATAAAGGCATTATTAATTTTGCAAATGAATCTATTATACCAGACTTTATATTTGGATTTTTAGTTTCATTTTTTAATTCTGTTTTTTCTACAATATCATAATTGTAAATTATAAAACATATATATATAAGATAAATAGAAGGTAAAATATAACAGTAAATATCAATATTAGCAGTTCCATAATAACTTGCATAAAAATAAATATAGCTATTATATAATATAATTGTACACAATCCAAGCCAAGGTATTATGTGGATTTTTCTCCACCTATGTTTTTTGTTTTTCAATTCATTTAAAATAAACCCTGAACAAAATAAATCTAAATTAAAATAAAAAGGTTTATAAATATCAGACGACCAATTACCATCGCCTACGACTGCAATGTGATACCCCATCGCAACTCTAAAAACAAATCCTCCAATTAAAAAAAGCAAAAATAGCCACTTAAAATATTTACAATTACTCAAATATCGTTTAATTAAAAGATAGAATAATGGTGCCACCAAATATAATCTTAATAGTGTTGTCATATACCAAGCCAAACCAAATTCAGTAGAATCAAATTCCTCTTGATAATTAAATAGCAAAAGCTTCAGCAATTTTGTTATTGAATCTCGACCTGGTAATAAATATTCTGGTTTTAAAAATATAACAATTAAACAAATATATGTCCAATAAAGCGGCAGTATTTTTAATAATCTCGAATAATAAAATTTAAGTATTCCATGTTTAGTCATTTGATACTTACCAGAATAAAATCCACTTCCAATTCCATATCCTGATAACACAAAAAAAATCCATACTCCCGCCCACGCAGGTGTGAATAGTATCCACGATATTTTTACATTATCGAACCACTCTACAGGAATAAATATTTTTGCATGAAGTAAAAATACTATCAAAAAAGCTATTATTCGTAATAAATTTAGTCTATCATACTTCTCTTTTTCCATACGTTCACTCCCAATCTATTGTTTTTATCCGATATACACTCCAATTTTCATAATATCCATCATATACTGTAACTTCACTTATATCTTCCGTTTTTTCAAATACTGCATCAATATCATAATATTTTTTTATCCATGACAAAATATATGAAAAGTATTCTGGAAAATCATCCCCATAAGTTGTAATAATTTTAACTTTATCACTATTTATACTCTCCAAAAGCAACGAATCTTTTTTTTCAATATTATAAATATCCATTAAATCATAATATGCCTCACCATATATCTCCCAATTTCCCATTATATTCCAATACCCATGTCTTGCAGTATAATCCCATATAGATCTTCCTACATCAACAGAAAAGACTCTTGTATCTCCTGCCATAAAAATAACATCATTTTCATTTTCTAAATAATTCAGCACTTCCTCTCTTTCATTAGATATTAAATAATCTGGAAATAAATCAAACTTTTCATATCTCCAATATAAAGTTATTACTGGTAATAACAACAAGCCTACATTAAGTATATATTTTCCAACATTTCTTTTTATATTTATCTTTAATTCATCATCTAAACTAAATATTAATAAATATATACCAAAAATATAATTTGGCATTACCACCCTGTATGGTGCTCTTTTTATTACAAAAAAAATAATATCTGTAGACACAACTCCAAGCCATATGAGTACTGCCAGTATTTCTCTTTTATTATTTTTTTTCAAGCTGTCAACACAAAAATAAATCATTGTAATCAGAAACATTAATATGTATAGTGAGCTAAAAACATTATATGTCCTTAATTTATTTATATAGTTTATTCCAAACTGAATAAGATCAAAATTAAATTTATTATCATATGTATTTAATGCATCTAATTTTTCAAACTGCTCTGTTGAAATATGATTATAATCATAATAAAACGCATTATACATTCCCAGATATTGTTCATAGCTTATTCCAACTTTATTAAATTTTTCTTCATCGTATGGAACTTGTGCACAATCTAATGCATTACTCCTAGTCTCTCCCCAGGTCAAATGCTGTTTTTCGATAGGATTGCTTGTTTCTATAAAAAGATTGCTATGTATACTTATATACATTCCTAATACAAGTAATACTAATAAATATATATATCGTTTTAAATTTTTTTTCCCTATTTGAGATATAATAAATAATCCTAAAATTACACATAAGGATTTAAGAACTTCTCCTCTAAATAAAACCCCAATCAATATAGTAATTATACCATATATATAATACTTTTTATTATTTGATTTTATCGCATAAAGACAAGATATAATTCCTGCTATCGCAGAATAATAAGCAACCACAGTAAACGAAAAATATGAGATTACTATGATAAAGTTTGCAATAAGCATTGTATAAACAATGCAGAAATGTGTTTCTATCTTACAAAATACCAAATTAAGAAGGAATCCAGCTATTAGATAAGTTGCTAAATATGATACTGTAACCCAATTCACTATTGGAAATATTTTAAAGAAAAAATTATAAATGATTCCCAATATAATATGTATATTTATAATATAAGGCGAGCATTTTCCATATCCACCGCTTGCAATATCCACCATTGTAGTATCATCATTTGTTGCGAAAAATATTTTATTTGTTAACAATAATATTAATAAAACCAAAAATTGCGTCAAAGTTAATATAATTAGTCTTTTTTTTTCCCTTGTCATGTATAACATATCACCCTTCCTATAATCTCAAAAAATATGCTAGGACAGTAGTATATATGTTGTCTACTGCCTAGCACTACTATCATTTATTATATATTATTTTAAAATTATTATCCTTCCCACATCGGGATAATCATTATTTTCTCTAACTCTTCTCTAGGAAGAAATGGTGCCAGATCCTCCAATGGCGGACTCACTAATGTTCCATCTGCTAATTTCTTTGTAGCACTTTTCGGTTCAAATTTCTGATTAATGTCTACAAAAATCTCACACATCGCAAACCCTTCTTTATGAAGCATCTCCTCAACTGCATTTGGAATTTCTTCATTTGACTTCGCAGACATATATGGTATTCCATATGCTGCTGCAATTTTGCTCATATCTGGGAAGCTAAGATCTCCGCTCTCTGGTCCTATACCGACTTTTGTATATTCAGGAAACAAGTTTCCTTCTGTCTGCCGCATGGAATGATATCCCTGATTATTCACAACAAATATTTTAATCGGAAGCTTATGGAATACGATTGTCTGCAATTCCTGAAGATTCATCTGAATACTTCCATCTCCTGTCAGACAAAGTGTATCCTTCTTTCCTGTTGCAAAGCAACAACCAATCGCAGCCGGAAGATCGTATCCCATACTTGCAGCTCCACTATTGCAGATCAACCGTGTATGTTCTTTGATATGAATTGCATGAAGGCATGCCTCTACTGTTCCATTTCCTAATACAATATATTGATCTTCTGGTGCCTTTCTGCTCACTTCATTTAAAAAGCAATAAGCATTTGCGGCTCCTTCTTTCCTGTAATGTTTTTCTGTGACCACAGGATAATTTTTCTTCCAATCTCTGCATATAGTCAGCCATTCCTCATGTGGTTCCAACGGCTCAATTAATGCTTTGTCTAACTTTTGTAGAAAATCTTTTGCATCCGCATGAATTGGCATTTCAACATGAATGCTTGGTTTCATCAATTCATACTGATCAATATCTACCATAATAACATAGGCTTCTCTTGCCCAGCTTTTCACATTATATCCAACCTGTCTACAGCTAAGACGACATCCAACTGATAATACAAGATCTGCATTCTGAATCGCCCAATTTCCTGGTCTGTCACCCAGCAATCCCGGAATTCCGACAAACAAATCATTATCATGCGGCATAAGATCGCTTGAATCCCATGCTACTGCTACTGGAATATTTAATTTTTCTGCCACTTTGCGCATTAATTCTACTGTGTTTATAGTATGTATTGCACTACCCACATTCAGAACAGGCCTCTTTGCCTTTTTAATCTTCTCGATAACTGTCTCAATGCATTCCTCGGTTACACTCGGAGCCTGATCAGCTTCCAATTCTTGCGGATTAAATTCTATAAACTCTTCTGGATCAATATAGCCCCCCTGAATATCAAGTGGTACATCAAGCCACACTGGTCCTGGTCTTCCTGTTTTTGCCAGATATAATGCTTTTTGAATATGATACTTAACAGTTTTCGGATCAATGATCATCTCTGCATATTTTGTCATATGGGCCACCATCGGTGTAATATCATACTCCTGATCCCCCATCGCACGTACTGGAATCCCTGCTGCCCGTGCAGTTGTTGCATATCTGATCTGTCCACTGATAATAAACATTGGAATGCTATCCAGCCATGCTCCCAATACACCTGTTAACGTATTGGTTCCACCTGGTCCCGTTGTGCAGCATACCATCGGCAATTCATTCGTTGCACGAAAATAGCCTTCCGCTGCAATAGCCGCACTCTGCTCATGCTGGACAAAAATATTTGTAAGTCCCTCCTGATGACCAAATGAAACATTCAAATGCATTGCTCCACCACCAGGAACAGTAAAATTATACTTAATTCCCTGATCCACAAGATATTGTGCGATCCAATCCGCAATTTTAACTTTCATACCTCTTACAACTCCTTTTCGTCTGTCAATTTATCAAACAGATAATTTATTGCATTCTCGATTTCTTCTCTTTGTACATCATGTACGATCTGAAGTTTCATATCATCTTTCATAAGAACGGCTGTAAGTTCTTTTCCAACCTGCTTTTTATCCTTGTGAATCGCACTGATAATATCATCCATACTAACCTGAATATGTGATGTATTGATATGAATAATTTTCCAGAGTACGTTTTCCACACGAAAAACCTTTTCCTCATCCAGCCATCCTCTTGACAACGAAATACGATTTGCTACAATCGTTCCCATAGCAACAGCCGTTCCATGTGGGATTTCATAATGGCTCATTGTCTCAAACGCATGTCCAAATGTATGAGCAAAATTCAGATGAATCCTTACTCCTCTGTCAAACTCATCTTCTTCAATAAAATCTTTCTTAAACCGTAAGGAACTGTTAACAAACTGCAGTAATTTATCATCATCTCTCTTAAGAAGTTCATCAATATTATCTTCAATATTCCTGATGCCTTTTTCCCCAAACATTACGTTGAATTTTACAACTTCTCCAAGCCCACTCTGAAAATCTTTTTCTGTCAATGTCTTGAAAAACGGTGTACATATCCGAATTTCATCCGGTGGGAAAAATGTTCCTAATAAATTTTTAAATTTTTTATAATTCAATGAAGTTTTTCCACCAATGCAGCTATCACATGCAGCCAGTAACGTTGTTGGATAAAAAGTCCAATGAATACCTCTGTACAATATGTTTGCAACAAAACCTGTAACATCCTGAACAATTCCTCCACCAAATGAAATCAGTCTTGCATTTCTTTTTGCTGGTATATTGGTCATAATCTCACAAATATCCAATGCTGTTTCAATTGTTTTCTTTTCCTCAACAGCTTCCATCACGTATAACTGTTCTTCCGGAATAGAACTAAATAATTCATCTTTATAAAGTCTGTATAAATTACTGTCTACAACAACAAAGCAGGTTGCATCCAATGCAAGATTTTTTGCCATTTCAAAATCTGTTCCAATTTTAACTTCATAATTTTTTGTACTGGACTTAATAATCATCTCTCTGTATATCCTCCATCTACCGTAATCTTTTGTCCCGTCAGGTAAGTATTTTGTTCACTGCATAGGAAATACACCACTTCGGCAATCTCTTCTGGTTTTGCCATACGCTGCATTGGAATATTTGCAGATATCTGTGCAATCTCTTCCGGTGTATTATTTTTTACCGTCAACTCTGTCATTGTAAATCCCGGACACACTGTATTGACAAGGATATTATCTGCTGCCAGTTCTACAGCCAGCGTATTCGTAACACCATGTATACCATTCTTTGTTGCACTATACACACATCTGCCGCCTTTTGAAACCACTGCCCAGATAGAACCAATATTAACAATTCTTCCGTACTTTTTCTGCTTCATGCTTCCTGTGAATCCGCGTAAAAGTTTAATTGGTGCAACCAGATTTGTTGCGAGCATTCGTTCTATTTCCTCATCGGTAATATTCTCTATCTCATGAATATCATTAATTCCTGCATTATTTACTATGATATCAAAACCATCTTCTTTGTGCGCTTGAACATACTTTTCTATTGATTCTGAATCTAATAAATCTAGTTCCAGTCTTGTCGGAGCTGTCACTTCATATCCATGTTCTAAGAATTTTTCTGTAATGGCTTTTCCGATCCCACGTGATCCACCTGTTACCAAGACTTTTTTCATATACGCCTATCTCCTCATCTACTTATCAAAATTGATACGTTCCTCTTCCACAACCATCGGTCTTTTTGTCACTTTCGTAAGAATTGCACCAATATACTCTCCTATCACTCCAAGACACGCAAGCTGAACTGAACCAAGTAGAAATACACCTATTAAAATCGGTGCTGTACCCATATCAAATTCGTACCAATGAACCAGTTTAAAGACCAGATATATAAAAGCAATGACAAAACTAATTGCAGACATAATTAATCCTACCAATGTCACTATACGCAATGGTTTTTTCGACACATGGGTTAATCCAGTTATCGCAAAATCGAAGTATCTGTTAAAATTGTAACTGGACTTTCCTGAGGTTCTTTCCTGCTGTGTATATTCAACAAGACACCATTTGTATCCAAGCTGAGTAACAAGTCCTCTGATATATGGATCTGGATCATCCATCCACTTGATCATATCGAGTACTTCTTTATCGAACAATCCATATCCAGTCACATTTGTCAGATGTTCTGTCTCCGACAACTTCTCCATAATTTTATAATATAATTTTCGAACTTGGAACATCAGTGGATTTTCTTTACTTTTCGTTTTCTGTCCGAGTACAACTTTATATCCCTCTTCCCACTTCTGTAGAAAGGTTGGTATCATTTCTGGCGGATCCTGTAAATCACAGACAATACAAATAAGTGCATCTCCTGTTCCCTGAAGCATTCCATAGCTGCCCGAACGGTTTGGTCCAAAATTTCTTGCATTTAAAATAACTTTTACATTCGAATCTTCTGCTGCCAATTCCCGCAATATTTTTCTGGAATTATCAGTAGAATAATTATCAATAAATATATGTTCATAGGTGTACTGCGGCATTTTATCAAACTGTTCTTTTACAGCATTATATATATTTCTGATATTCCCCTCTTCATTATAACAAGGTGTCATCACTGAAATATGTTTCATTACTTTTCTACTCCTTTGTACCATTCCATCGTTCTGCGGATTCCTTCCTTAAAATCCACTTCCGGTTGAAATCCAGTATCTGCTGTCAGTTCACTGATATCTGCTGTCAGGCGCATCACCTGATTTGGATAATATTCTCTCTCTCCTATCCCGATCTCAAGGTCAGGATTTACCACATCACGTATATCTGTAATATATTCTCTCAATAATCTGCTTTTTCCAGATCCGATTGTGTATGCCTTTCCATGTTTTCCATACTTGCCAATCAGATAAAATGCTCGGGAACAATCGCCCCCATATACATAATCCCATATCTGATCGCCTTTAGTAAATGCCATACGTTCCCCATTTAACATTCCGATCACGCTGGACATTACCATTGTATAACTATTGTCCCTTGGTCCATATGTACTCACAATACGCCCCCATGACTGGCGTATTCCATACCGTTCACACATAACAGCACTTAATCTGCCTGCCGTATATTTTGCAATACCATATCCGGTAACTGGATTTTTAGGAATATTATCTGATAATTCACCTTCCACAAATCCAAATTCTGCCTGAGAGCCGGCTCCAACAAAAACTTTACATCCTAGAGCATGTGCAACTTCTACAGCAATAAGTGTATTATGTATATTCTGTTCCTGAAGTAACGCATCATTACGGCTGTCTCCATATGTTCCATCCCACGCAAAATGATAAAAGGTATCATAATCCGATGATAATTTTTCTTTTAATGATATAAGATCGTTAATATCACATTCCACTACAGTAACCAGTGGATTGTTAATTAAATTATTTCTTTTTTTTGAATTAGGTCTACACACGGCTGTCACATGCACACCATCTGCTACCATCTGTTCAATCATGGACGCTCCTATCATTCCGGTAGCTCCAGTTACAATAACATTCTCCATGTTCATTTATCTCCTAATCTACATATAAAGACTGTGTTAAAAAGTCCACTTTCATATCACTTTGGAATTCTTTAATTTTCTCTTTCACATACAGATTCAAGCGTTCTGTTTTATCAGCATCAAAGTTATATTCCATATATGTCTTAATATAATTTCCTGTTTTTTTCGGAACATATCCATCAAATCCAGCAACACTGACTTCTTTTATTCCTAACTGTTCCATAGCTTTTAGTAACATAATAAATGAGTTGTCAATAACCTCTGCTTCCTCATCAATCAGCGAACTGTATTTTAAAACATAATCAAATGTTCCACTCGTCTTTGTCACATTTGAAGTGGCAATGACTTTTTCTCTGACATTATTCTGTGATAATGCTGTTGCAAGCTGTACATAGCGTTTTGCATTGCTAAGAAAAATATAATCAATGGGATATGTTTCCTCAATAAAATTAACAGAAACTATAATCGGATTTTTATCTGAGATATACTTTTGAACTTTATTCTTTTCTTTTGTTATACTTGTTCCCGGTCCCAATAACAGAATATTCCTACCGGCAAATACATGTTTTAATTGTTCTCTATGCTCTGAATCATCAATCTCAATCATCTGGTAATCTTTATACAGTTTTTCAATATATGACTGATCATATAATAATTTTTTTTCTCCCTGTAATCGACCGAGGATTTCATTGATAGATTTCACAGATAGTGTTTTCTTCTCCATTAAATAAGACACATAACTTGGATGACAGTCATTAGAAGCTGCCAAATAGAAAAACATATTATATCCCCATGTTGCCGGAGTATAAAAATCCATGATATTCGAATCAATCGCTTCCAGGAACTGGCTAATATGATAGTTTTTTCCAAGATTTTCATTCATATACATTGCAATCAGCTCGATTGGAGCATTTCCGGCACTCTTTCCCATACCATAAATTGTTCCATCCACCAACAGCATACGTTCTGTCTTCTGCGACATCATTGTGATACAGTTTGCATATCCCATCTGAAAGTTATTATGTGCATGATATCCCATTCCAATCTCTGGCAAAAGATGTTCATCCAACAAATCAAAATAATGCTTCAAATTATTCTGATGCATTAATCCATATGTATCTACCATTGAAACTGCATAAGGTTTCACTTCATTTGCAAGGCGGATCAAATCCATCATTTCATCATCTTCATAACTTGTTACAGAAACCAATTGGGCAAATACCTTATATCCAAGTTTCTTTAATTCTGCACAAAATGCCATAGCATCTTCCCGCAAATGTTTCTTAAAAATAACTCTGATGGCATCCAAATAAGAGTCCTTACATGGTTTTATATGTTCAAGAGAACATGTCCCATAATCAATCATTCCAACAACAACTGAATTTTTCTTGTCAAGATTTCCATATATTTTTTCAACACAATCTGTATCCGGCATAATGCTTCTGTCCATATCAAATGGTCTACGCTCATCCAAAAAACCAACTTCAATAAAATCAACATTCGCATCTACAAGTCTTTCAAAAATACTAACCAGATTATTATGTCCAAAATTCCAATCATTTACATATCCGCCATCACGTAATGTACAATCTAATAACTTTATATCGCCCATTTATCAAAAATCTCCTACTTGTAAAAAAATTCCTCTATCTGTTCATCCATACATTCACAGACATCTTTTCCGCTCAAATACATTTTAGACCATTCCACTGTTTTCTCAATTGCTTCTTCTACTCTCCACCGTGGCTGCCATCCAAATACTTTTTTGATTTTTGAACAATCCAGTTTCAGGAAGTTTGCTTCATGAGGTCCACCATCATATTGATTTACCCAATTAAGGCTTTCACCCCATTTTTCGCAAAAGATATCTACTAACTCACCAGTCGTAATACAGTCTCTGTCATCTGGTCCTACATTATAAAAGCCTGCATACTTTTTATCTTCATATTGTGCCTTTGCAATGGTCAGATAAATTGCAAGCGGCTCTAATACATGCTGATATGGTCTTGTAGAATGTGGGTTTCGGACAATAATATCCTGCTTTTTCTCTGCTGCACGCACACAGTCAGGTACAATTCTGTCATTAGCAAAATCTCCACCACCAATCACATTACCAGCCCTTGCTGTAGATACCGCAACATCCATATCACAATAAAACGAGTTGATGTAGCTGTGTGTTACCAACTCTGAGCAAGACTTACTGTTAGAATATGGGTCATAACCATCTAATGGTTCATTCTCACGATATCCCCATTCCCATTCTTTATTCTCATAAACCTTATCTGTTGTAACATTTAA
Organism: Lachnospiraceae bacterium; assembly: GCA_004556655.1. GTDB lineage: Bacteria > Bacillota > Clostridia > Lachnospirales > Lachnospiraceae > Oliverpabstia. The sequence goes on from SFGF01000001.1 coordinate 69,499, forward strand.
AAAAGATTTTACACATGAATGCAGACGTACACATTCACAGATATTCACTGTTCCCATCACGTTTGTTTCATATGTATAAACCGGATCTTTATATGAATCTCTCACAATCGGCTGTGCAGCAAGATGAATCACAATTTCAGGCAGTACCTCATCAAATACCTTCATCAAATGTTCCCTGTCACGGATATCCCCAATAACAGAATTGATTTTATCTTCTACCCCACACATTGTAAAAAGATTTGGATTTGTTGGTGCTTCAAGTGAATACCCTGTCACCTCTGCTCCTGCATTGACTAAGATTCTGCAAAGCCATGATCCCTTAAACCCGGTGTGTCCGGTCACTAAAACTTTTTTTCCCTTATAAAATTCTAACATCTATTTATTCCACACCATCCAAGGTGCCTCTCCTTTTGTGATCATCTCTTCCAACTGTTCTTTTTCCCTCTGGGTATCCATACATTTCCAGAATCCATTATGTTTGTATGCTTTTAATTCACTATTTTCTGCAAGACGTCTGAGTGGTTCCTGTTCAAATACAGTTTCGTCACCATCAATGTAATCAAAAATTTCTGGCTGTAATACCATATATCCGGCATTTATTCTGGAACCATCTGATTCTGATTTTTCACGGAACGCCCTGATACTCTTGTCCTCTCTGTCAATATCTAACACCCCAAACCGCTGCCCCACATGTACCGCTGTCAGTGTTGCAATCTTTCCATGAGACTGGTGGAACTTCAGTAATTCTGTAATATTAATGTCAGAAACTCCGTCTCCATAAGTCAGCATAAATGGTTCATTTCCAACATATGGCTGAATACGCTTTACACGTCCTCCAGTCATCGTGTTCAGTCCTGTATCTATGATAGTTACTTTCCATGGCTCTGCCACATTATTATGAACCACCATCTCACCACCATTGCTGAAATCAAAAGTGATATCACTATTATGAAGATAATAATCGGCGAACCATTCTTTGATCACATGCTGCTTATATCCTGCACAGATAATAAACTCATTAAAGCCATAATAAGAGTATTCCTTCATAATATGCCACAGAATCGGCTTCCCTCCGATATCGATCATTGGCTTTGGTTTTAAATGACTTTCCTCGCTGATTCGTGTTCCGAATCCTCCTGCTAATAATACTACTTTCATTTGTAATCTCCTTATTTTTCGTACTAGTAAACATATAAATTAACTATATCATGGCTCAAATCATAACGCAACCCCCCCCCAAAAAAAATCCATGTATTGCTATTTTTTATGTCTGCATTTTCCGAATAATATCTCCGACATGTTTTTTGCAAATTCATTCTGGGTTAAAATCAATACAATAAAATATCCTAATATACTGAGTAAAATTGTCAGAACTGTTTTTGTCCAAAGATTCTCTGTCACAATTGCAACGCATTTTCCGATCAAAATGATCAATAACACGCCAATTGCAGGTCCTGCCAAATCTTTCCTGCATGCGATCAGCTTTATTTTCTTATCCACCCTGCTGATTGCAATACAGAGTGATATTAATTCTGAAACAGCAGTCGTAGCTGCGGCAGCAGTAATACCATACTTTGGAATAAATAAAAGATTCAGTATAATATTTGCCATCGCCGAAATCACACATGCGATAAGGCATGTTTTTTCCTCCATTGCCGGAAGCAGCAGCACATTTCCAATCAGTCCTCCAATAAGTGAAATTGCTAATGCAATGGAAAGTATATGTAGGGAACCTGTCGCTCCCAGATATTCTTTTCCTGCAATAATCTCTATCATCTCCGGACACAATATATTGATTCCAACCACACATGGCAGTCCAAGAATCACAACAAAATTGAATGCATATCGAAACAGTTTATTAATTTCATCGTAGTTTCCTTCATTAAAATTCTTTGTCATCTGCGGCATAACCACCCATGCAATGGATGCGATCGTAGAATTTACAAGATTATATATTTTTACGGATGTGCTATATAGTCCAACCTCATAGTTTCCTTTTATGATTCCCAGTATTGTAATATCTGAATTACAATAGATCGTCTGTGCAAGAAGCATTACAAATAGTAAAAGAATTGGTGGCAGATGTCTCTTCCAGTCAATATTCAATGTCAGTTTCGTTTTACAAAATTTTCTTCTGTATACCATATTTGTAATACTGGCTCCACTTGAGGCAACTACTGTAATGGCAGCGTAACGCATATAATCTTCCGGTTTCCGTACAAAAAGAAGCATTGCCGCAATGGAAACTAACTGAAAAAGGAATGTACGGACTGTAATATACTTAAAATCCTCCATAGCTGTATTCAGCCAGTCCGCACCCAATGTTGTAAACAATACGGTTGTGCTTAGAATAATGATCATTTCCCGATAATTTTCCAATGGTTTTGCAGCTAACAGTGCCAGCGCCAGACCTATATATGCAATAAATGTAGTAACCATATTAAAGGAAATAATCTGACCCACCATATTCTCTAATTTATTCTTGTCATCTTTTATTTTCGAACACTCTCTCACTGCATAAGTTGTAATTCCCAATGATGCAGCCAAAGAAACATAACTGATAATCGAATTAGCAAAATTCACTTTTCCTACATTCTCTGCATGTAGCACTCTGCTGATATAAGGGAAAGTTATCAATGGAAAGACGACTTGCGAAAACGCTTTCAGTAAACTGTATATTGAATTTTTTCTTACTTTATTATCCATGAATGCTCCCTGTATTATGTTTGTTAATGCAAAACATTCTTTATTTTTCTAAGCTGCATACATACTACATGCAGTAATCTGAGTATTCCCACCGGGCAATTTACAAGTATCCAAAATGTTCTTTTTAAATCGTGATATGTTTCTACACACGGCCATATATATGCTTTTCTCCAGTTTGCCTGATTTTTGCATGTACAACGGAATTGGATTACAAATTGTCTTACTGTATTTTTAGTGGATTTATAATAAATATCTGATAATATTTTTTCAGAAAAGCCACCATTCTTTCCACCTTCTAATATCAATTTGCGATAATTATAAAACCATACCTCATACAAATCATATCCAACAGTTTCATTACTGGAGGCTGCAAGATAATTATAGGTATCAATAATATATAGCCCCTGTTCCCTCATGGTTGCCAGTGCGATATAACTCTGAATAAAATATGTTCCAATATACTGTTCTTTATTTTCTACTCTTCTTACCAATTCCGTTCTAAATACAAGAGAAGACATAAATGTAATAAAAATTCCGGTGTCTTCCAGGAATTTTTCTCTGGAAGAATAAACTTTTAACCCAGTTTCCTCCCATCTCGGCTCATTATAAACAAACGGTGACTCACTTACTAACCCAGAAGTATTTAAATGCAAAAATACCGGTTTTTTCTCCAATGTATCCAAAAGATGTTCCACCGCCATCGGAAGCATAAAATCATCATCTCCCAACAAAAGGACATACTCACCCACAGCCTTCTCGAAACAATTCAAGAAATTTTTATCTGGTCCTACATTCTCTGTATTTCTGTAATAATGGATATTTTCTGCTTTCTTCACCAATTCGGTCATGTACTCACCAGTTCCATCCGTAGAAGCATTGTCTGAAACAATAATCTCAATTTGTTCTATTTTTTTCTGTTCCATCAATCGTTTTAAACATATTTTTAATTTTTCCAGACGATTATAAGTAGGTATTGCTATTGTTAATGCATAATTTTTCTGCTCTGCCATCTATCTAATTCCCTTAAAAAATCCCGTGCACTCTCTGGGTTCATCACTTTTCTATACCAAATATCTTCATGGAGCTCTATAAATTTCCTGTCGACTTTATCATAATCAATTTTTACCAGTTCCTTTATCACTTCATCCGTGAACCGATATTTTATAACCCTGGCAGGTACACCGCCGACAACTGCATATGGCGGAACATCTTCCGTCACAACTGCGCCGGCCGCTATCACTGCTCCCTGTCCAATCTCTACTCCTGAAAGAATGAGGGCTGAATCACCAATCCAGACATCATCATTTACAATAATATCTCCTTTCGCCTGAGTCTCCCCTTCTTTTTTTAGCACTTTCGCCTGAAATGGATATGTAGAAATACAATCCAGCCTGTGCTCTCCCCCCAGAACAAAACGAACGTTTTGAGCAACAGAACAAAATTGACCAATTATCAGTTTCGTATTCTCACATCCAAATGTTTCAACACATATTGGTCCATATGTATATCTTCCAACGTGTATTTGTTCTATATCACATAAATTAGTCAAGTATGTCATATTATGTCGATTTCTTTTTTTCCACTTTATTTTAAGTTTAAGTAACGCTATTACTCTTTTTATCAAAAATTTTTTCCTTTCATTTATCCATTCACTTTAGGAACAATTTTTCATATTGTCCGGAAATATACTCCCAACTATACCAGTCACATACTCTTTTTCTTGCTCTTTCTGTATATTTATTTATCTCAGACTGATCTAAATGATCCGCTCTTTCTATCAAGCCAGCAAGATTCCCCTCTTCTTTTGACCAATACATTGCGCCGTCCTCTGCTACCTCCCGGTTAAATCCTACATTCAATAGCAAATTAAGTTGTGTGCTCGCCAGAGCTTCCAGAAGACTTGGATTAGTTCCTCCCACTTCATGACCATGAAAATATCCATATGCATTTTCGCGAATTTTCATTAACATTTCTGAGTCATATACTGTACCCGCAAATTTAATTCTGGAATCCTTGGAATAACCGGTTTTAAATTCAAGTTCTTTTAAAAATTTATCATTTACATTCGTGATAAGAACAAAATCTCTTTCGGATTTGCATTTTATAAATTCTTTTATCATTACTTCATAATTATTTTCCGGAACGAACCTTCCAACTACCAGATAATACTGCTTAGGGTGAATTTTTCTCTCTGCATACCATTTTTTTAATTTTTCATCTGAATCTGCCATCTGACTCTTTCTTATTTCCGTTCCATATGCAATAAACGTGGTTTTAGGATAATATTTCTCATATTCCTTTTTTATATATTGCTCTATATTTTTACTGTCGCAAATTAATAAATCTGCATTTTTTACCATCATTTGTTCTGATATTTTCCAATATTTTCGTACATAAGCATTCCACTTCTGCCGCATCCATTCATGCCCATCCGGGTTGACATATACCTTTCCTCCAAGCTTATGTATTTTTCTTACATAATGCCTTATAAATGGTCCAATACGACACGCTAATATATAAATAACAGGTTGTTTTACCTGCTTTTTCTCTATATATCTGCAACACTCTTTTAACGCAGCTACGTCATAATAAATAGCTTGTGCTGGTCCAATATCAGGTACTTTTATCATAAAACATCTTGCATTATGATATATATACTCTTTATTCTCCTTTCCCTTACATGCTACATGATACTTTATCTTATCATTATTACGATGATATTCTGTTAATTTATCTACAAAAGTTTCGTACCCACCATATGCCGCCGGTATCCCTTTTGACCCTATTATAAATACATTCTGCATCTTTTACATACTTCCTTTTCCAGATATCACAACTTGAACTGTCCGCAATAATATTTTAATATCATTTGCCATACTCCAATGACAAATGTATTCTGTATCGAGTTTGACTACTTCTTCGAAATCTGTAATTTCACTTCTACCTGAGACCTGCCACAGACCTGTAATACCAGGCTTTACCGACAATCTTGCTTTATGATGCAATTTATACTTCTCATATTCATCTACTGTAGGTGGTCTTGTCCCCACTAATGACATATCTCCCCTTAAAACATTAAAAAACTGTGGGAACTCGTCTAAGCTTAGTTTGCGAATCCAGTTTCCAATTCCCGGTATATACTCCCCTGTTTTCTGATCAATTTTACTACCAATAATTCTTGGATCATTCTCCATTTTGAACATCATACCATCCGCTATCTGATTTTGCTCCAAAAGATTTTTTTTTCGTTCTTCAGCATCCAGATACATCGTCCGGAATTTATACATATTAAATTTTCTTCCATTTTGTCCCACTCTCTCCTGTTTAAAAAAAATCGGTCCTGGAGATTTTATAAAAATAATAGGTCCCAAAAAAAGTATAAGTATAAGCGTAATGGCGGTTCCCACCAGCCCCCCAGCTATATCGAGCGTCCTTTTCATAAAATATTCTTTGTTGCTCACAATTCGAATACTGGATGTAAGTACTAAATATCCACATACCATTTCAGCAGTCTGATTTTCACTTTGTGTCAAGCCATCCTGCATAATCGTGTAATGAACCACAATCCCCATCTCAGAAAACTCACGTGTATACTTTGCAGGAAATGACATATCATTTGGCAAAACAATAAGCACTTCGTCTACCCAGTTCTTGCATACCCATTCTGCCATATTTTCTTCCAAAACGATCTGGATATTTTGGCATTGCTTCTCTTGTTTCATACAGTCCATAAAAACAATACCTGACAACTTATAAGTTTGATAGTTATTCTCTCTGATTCTCTTTAATGCTTCTTCTGCCATTTTCGATGTTGTAATCAATAAAAGAGAGCAATTTCCTTCCTCTGTCTGATATTTTTTTACATGAAGTTTCCATATTGTTCTGGTCATCCACCCTATTCCCAATTGATAAATTCCAAGAAGAAACAATACTGTTCTTGAAAAATCATCTCCGTCTTTTACAACAATCAGGTAAAAGCTTATAAATAATTCAAGTATGCATACCTGCTTTACGACAGACACAAACTCAACATAATGACCTCGTTTCAAAATATTCTTATAACCTTCTAAAAAAAATGCATATATAAATTCAAAAAGCACAAGAACAAGCATCATATTCTGATAAATAACTTTATGCGGATTTCCCCCAAAACCATGTCTGCTAAAATATGCTAATGCAAAGCAGACCTGCAGGCAAAGCAGATCCAGAATAATAAAATCCAAATGCTTTAACCAGCCTTTATTCTTTCGCCGATACATATTATCTCCCTATGTTTTACATATTTTCAAAATTCAACCAGATTATTCTAACATAATACTCTGTGAAAAACAATTTTAACGCCTGCTCTCACTCACCTAAGAATTTGCAAGCTTTTATTTATTATGCTACAATAACCCGTGTCTGCCTTCAAGGCTTCGTAACAAATTTTAAATTATAATTAATAAATAGGGTAAAACATTTATGAATAAAAATTTTTTTAGACAATACAATAAATTAATACTTGGTTCAATAATTTTATTTTTTACTGCATTACTTTTTAATCATTGGACTCCCTACGCAGCCGATGATTACAGCTATATGTTCAACTTATCCGATGGCTCACGTATGACTTCCATTGGGCAGATTTTTTCGTCCCTGGCTGTACACTATACAAAGTATGGCAACGGACGCCTTGTTTCCCACTTTTTTGTTATGCTTTTTCTGATTGGTTCCAAGTGGATTTTCAATCTCGTGAATGCATTTCTTTTTGTGTTGCTTATATTAAGCATTTATCATTTGACCTCTCATAAAAAAGCTTGCAGCCTTTTACTTTTTTTTGCAATTCCAACTTTATTATGGCTTTATATGCCTGCCTATGGTCAGATTTTTTTATGGATGGATGGTTCCATTAATTATATGTGGAGTTATCTGTTTGCTCTGTTGTTTCTGTCAGTCTATATTACTTTATTACGAGGAAAATCTCTATTAAAACAAACCTGGAAGTTGATCCTGTTCTGTGTATTTACATTCCTTTTTGGAAATTACTCAGAGAATGTATCTTTTTCCGTTATCTTTACCGGATTTATTCTTCTGTGCATTACAATGTACGGACAGAAAAGTTTCCGAAAATTATTCATTTATGTTCTTCCGATTGTATGCGGTGCTCTTGGATATCTGATCTTACTGTTAAGTCCTTCCGGAAGCGCCAAGTTCTCCGAAAATCTGTCGCTTTCGCTGCTTTTTAAAAATGCGATTGAGATATTTACAGAATATTATAATGCCTGTCGGATCCCTTTGATTCTGTTTTTTGTACTTCTTGGCATTGCGATTTATCACAAATTGAATAAGACAGAAATTCTCATTGCACTCTCCTTCTTTTTCATCAGTATCATATCTTCCGGCATGCTTATGATTGCAAGCTACCTGCCAGAGCGAAGCCTTGCCAATGGAATTGTGTTTCTTCTGATTGGGATTGTCCAGCTGCTGCAATTATTACGTGGATCTGCACGCTTAGAATGTATCTCTCTGTGTGTCTGCATTTATCTTCTGGTGAGCAGTCTGATGTCGTACTGGGAAGGTTCCTACGATATTTACCGTGTGCATAAGGAACAGGCAGTTCGTGATGCTGCAATAGAGAACTCTGTAAATTCCGGCAACATGACAATTGGTGTACCAATTATTACTTCCACAACCAAGTATAGCTGTAAATATGGCTTGTTAGATTTGAACGGAAAGGATGCTAAGGATCCATTTCCAAATGTGTATATTGCAAAATACTACGGTTTAGATCAAATTTATGTAATTTATCCTAATTTGGATAATGAATAAGTATTTTCTGTAAAACAAAAAAGAAGAAGATCACTGACAATTTACTCAATGATTTTCTTCTTTTTTCATATTATATTAATCTATCCAGTGTTTCTAGCAACTGCTTATATCCTGCGATCTGCATCATTCTGGTCATTTTCGATTCCCATATTATTTTTTAAAAACTGTAACAGACTATATATGGTATCTTTGGATTCCAGAACAAGAAAATCTCCATTTTGATGTTCCGAAACATAGATTGGCGGCATTGGTATTCCAAGTTCAATTGCATCTCGTCACTATAAAACATTTTTCCCTCTTTCATTCAGAAAAATATCACATATCATTTACTTCATAAATTCCTAGTCACTAAAATTTTACTACAATATAACCATCATATTCCCTGATATATCCTTCTGCTGGATATTCGTTCAATTGTTCTTCCTGTTCCAACGCTTTCTCATAGAGTTCAGTTCCACCCCAGATTAATTGATATCCACACTCTTCGAACAGTCTTATCATTTCTCGGTTATATCCTTCATAGATATAAAATCCCGGAATCGCCCAGTCGATCAGTGACCAGGAAAGTGTCTGCACATAGACATACCGATCCCCGGTCTCCTCCTCCATCCAGTCGTTCAGGTCTTTGATCACCGAATATCCCGGTGTGTCGGAACCCATGGAACACTTTTCCAGAATTGCAGGATTCAGTTCATAACTACCGATGAATACAACCGGTTTTTCTGCAATATTATACCCACCTTTCTGAAGATCATATGCTACCTGATCTACCACTGCCAGCTCACTCTGATTCTTCTCATATTCAAAAGCAAACCAATGATTCAGATCAAACGCCGAATTATATACAACAGAAATTACCAGAACCATTCCAATTACATTGATCAGCTGGTATCTGCATTTCAGAATCACATACGTCAGATAGAATAGTACCATTGCAACTAACAATGCTATCATCAGATTGGACCGATATGGAAGTGCATCCCCCTGCGGCAGTGACAACACGAAAATAGATCCATAGCAAATAATGCCAAGAAACAAAATATATAAATTCTTTTTGTAAATGGAACCCGCAATAATAATAACTATAAACAAAATACTTGTGGCCACGAATAAACCAATCGGATAATAAGCTGACCCGACAAATACATAATCCCTCAAAATCTGCCGGATAATCGTAAGGATTCTGCCTGGATATTTTAAGATTCGCAACATACTTCCAGCACTACGATAGCTGTATGGCTCAATTCCAAATATTGCCATACAGACTTTTGTAATCAACGACCTCTCCACGATCGCATATACAAGAACTCTTCCAACAAGAAAAAGGCTCATGAAAAATTGTTTAAATTTTCGGATCTGCATATGATTTGCACCAAAGCAGTCTACAATCATAATCAAAAGTACCCCGGTAAGAAAAACATTTGCCGCTGCCTCATAAAATCCGACCGATACCGATACCAAAAGGCTCATTCCCAGTTTATGCAGAATCCGCTGTTTTTGCTCCAGATCATGTGTATACAAATAGTAGAAATCAAAAACCGCCATTCCAACAAGTGTATAAATAATTGGTACTCCATTCTGCAAATAATAAATAAATACCTCTGCAATCAGAGAATAATCTAAAAACATAGCTGAAAATACCGCATAGCAGGCAATCGGCAGCTTATCTCCGAGAATATACCTTAATACTGCTGACCAGACAATTGCTGCAAACATCAGAATCAATACTGCAGCAAACTCCATAATAAACGGTTCAAACCCTGTCACATGAAACAGTTTATTAATCACATAGAAAGGCCATCGCCCAATGGAAACACCCAGTCCGTCATCAAAGTATAGACCAATGCACACATCATCGATTCCCAGTGAAGAGTGTGTGATTTCATAACCGTATCCTGCAACTGCTGCAATTATAAGCGATACCATGTATATTTTATTTCTAAGAAAATATTCTATCTGTTTCCTTAATTCGTAAATCACTTAAATCTCCTTCTTAAGCCACTGGTAATAGTTTTCAATTCCCTGCACAATAGGTACTAACGGTACCTCATGGATACTCATAATCCGTTCATTATTGAGAATAATTTTCTTGGCATCCACGCTTCTCGCTGGAAGATACACTACCTCCGGTGCAAAATGCATTTCTTCCAACATTCGAATAATATCTCTCTGAGAAGTTCCTGTATTCGAGCTGATATTAAAAGTATCATAATTTCCCTGATAGTTGAATAATGAAATCAACATCCTGCATACATCGTCAATATAAATATAGTCCCTGACGTTATTGCCATCTCCCCAAATTTCAATTTTCTCTCCTCGGATGGTTTTCTTAATAGCGGCATCAATAAATCCGACACCTTTATTAAAATCCTGTCCCGGTCCATATGGATTTGATATCCGGGCAATCAGAATCTTTGTATGTGCCTGATAATTAAATGTTCGAATTGTATTTTCAATACAAAGCTTTACATTACCATAATGATTAATCGGTCTTGGAAGTGCATCTTCCACTATAGGCTGTATCTCCTGATTTCCATACACTGTTCCACCGGAAGACAGAAAAATCATCCGTATCTTCTGGTCAGTGATCATCTTACAAAGCTTTGTTGTCTGGATAAAGTCCCTCTCATATCCCTGAAGATACTTTTCATTGGAATTTCCAGGATTTACAGTGCTGAGAGCATGTACTACATAATCCATACCTTCTAATGCATGTTCCAGTGTGTAATCATCAAAGAAATCCCCACATATATAATTTACGCCTGCTATTTCATGCACAGGTTTTGACATATCGAAGCAGTATACTTCCATATTGTTTTTTATCAGATGCCTTGAAAGATTAGATCCGATAAATCCGGCACCACCTATAATCAGTACTTTTTTCCTCAAGATACGCCCTCTTATTCTTCCTTTTTTGCCTTAAATACAAATATTTTACTAAACACGTAATTTAATATTACAACAATGATGCTGACCAGTATTTTTGCAAGGAATCCTTCCACGCCAAACAAACTTTGTTTGACTCCAATATAAAATAATAACGGAAGTCCGCCAATCTCAATTACTCCAGTAGCAATACGTGCTCCGAAGAACTTCACTACTTCTTTCCACACTTCTGTGAGCTTCCATGATTTACTCTCAAAAACAAACAATTTATTTGTAATATATGCAAATACAACTGCCACAAACCAAGCAATTGCATTGCTTACTGTCATATTAATGGCAGATATTTTCATCAGTAAACTATATACGATCCAATTCACCAGTGTCGTTGCAACTCCAAAAATCAAGTACATGATCACTTCTTTGTATTTCAATAACAGTTCTTTAATTTTCTTCATGTTTTTCCTTCTTATAATCTAACAATTTCTTCTCGATATAGATTGGTCTGTGTTTTCCCTGAATATACATCCTTGCCAAATACTCCCCTATAATCCCAAGAATGGTAAGCTGTATTCCTCCAAGCAGAAGGATCAGTACAACAATTGTCGGATATCCAGGCACCGGATTCCCAAAGCATAACTTCTGTATTACCACAACAAATAGATAAATGATTGCACACAGTGAAGTGAATAATCCGATTCCAGTTGCAATTTTAAGTGGAAATGTTGTGTAAGAAATAAACCCTTCAATTGCATATTTGAAAAGCTTGCTGACAGACCACTTTGTCTCTCCTGCATTGCGCTCCTCTGCTATATAAGGAATGTAGCAGGTGTTAAATCCAACCCATGAAAAAATTCCCTTTGAAAACCTGTGATATTCCGGCAGACTTAATATTGCGTCCACAACCGGTCTGCGGAACGTACGGAAGTCAGATGCTCCTGGATAGAATTCGATCTCACTTGTCTTATTAATGATTTTATAAAACATGTTCTTAAGACCACCGACTGCTTTTCCCTCATGGCGTTCTTCCTGATAGGCTGCCACACAGTCATATTCTTCGTTCTCGAGCAGGATCTTAACCATCTTTACAACAATTTCCGGTCTCTGCTGCAAATCAGCGTCTATCACTGTCACCATATCTCCTGATGCTTTTTGAAATCCAGCATAGATAGCTGCTTCCTTGCCAAAGTTTCTTGAAAACATCTCTATTACAACATTTGCCTCACGAAGATTATACACTTTTTCCAGTTCTTCCTGCGTTTTATCCTTACTTCCATCATTAACAAAAATAAGTTCATAATCATAAACTTCTGCATCAAACACCCGCTTTGCTTCCGTATAAAATGCATGTATATTTCCTTCTTCGTTGTAACATGGAACTACTAATGATAATTTCATCTTTTATCCTACCCTTATCCTATATGACTATACTGTTTAAATTAATCGCTACAATTCTAGCATATACTAATATAATTTACAATTAATCACACATTGTCTTATTCAATACTAATTAATATTGCTCCAGCTACTATACATATTACACCGACTATTTTTTCCTTTGTGACTTTTTCTTTTAACAATATATAAGATATCACCATTGTCCATATATACGTAATAGATGTCAGGGGCATCACTTTTGAATACTCCATAGATCTTAGCACAATAATATTCAATACCGCTGCTGCAACATAAATGAAACCGCCCACATACAAATTGATGTTCAAAAGCATTTTTGCAAAGCTTTCGCTGCCTGATGCCTTTTTAAAGAAAACAGATGCTACTGCTCCCATCAACGTCATGCACAAAATCAGAAGATAATTAATCATCACGGTCTCCACCTCCAATGCAAATAACCCCTATCATTATCAGGAAAATACCTGCTATTTTACTTGTTGTAACAGTCTCTTTCAAAATTGCTGCCCCTAAAATAAGACTTAATACATAATTAACGCTTAACATTGGCTGCAGCACTGACACTTTTCCAAATTTATATGCAATAAGCATAAATAGTGCGCCCATTCCATAAAAAACAAATCCTCCGAATGCCATCCATACTCCCACATCTGCTGATACTTTCCATAATAATTGTCCTATGCACGCACAAACTGCAGAGCACAACATAATTAATATTCCTTTTTTATTCTTTCTTAATGACTCCCTCATCCTTAACCTCTATTAAAATTTATCTACAATCATTACAGATGCGCCGCTTGCCTCCGCTGCCATAATTCCTACATTAGAATCCTCAAAGATTATTGTTTTCTTTGCATCAACTTTAAAATAATCCATTGCTTTCAAAAAGCCTTCCGGGTTTGGTTTTACCTGTGTGATATCTTCGTGTGTCAGTATCAATTCAAACATTTTATCTATTTGAAACCACTCCAATATCTCCATACAATTTTTTCTAGATGCAGTTGTAACCACTGCTGTGTGATATATTTTCTGAATTTGCGGTATCATGCGAATTAGATGTTCATTCATTATTGCTTTCGACAAATATTTTGAATATGCTTTTTTTTTGTAATTATGGATTTCTTCAATATGATCCAGATTTGCTACAATCACTGGAAGAAATTCCTTATAATGTCTTCCATTACATTCTTCTGTGAAAAAATCATGATTCAAATTATATCCATACATCTGCAATGCTTCTTTATATGCATAATAATTAACTTCTGTGGTATCAAAAAGTGTCCCATCCAAATCAAATATTGCTAAGCAATTTTTCATCTTCTTTATCTCCATACATACTTATCACATCATTCATAACCATTAACATCCCCGCATAAAACAATAACGCTCTTTTTCCATCTTTCTCAATTTTATATGGCATTAACCTAAGCCAATGAATAATTTCATGAAAATATATACTACGAACACGCTCCTTTGTAAAATTATTTTCCATATACGCTTGCAGCCTTTGATATAATTCTATATATGTCATGGATCTGGTAAACAAAAAGTTAATTTTATTATCAACCACATCTACGCTTTTTGTTGCCATCAAAAATTCATATCCCCCATGGATTGACTGAAGCATTTTTCCATAATCTAAATTAGAAGAATCATGTATATTCCCTGTATTAGGATCTATTATATAAAAGTCATGCTTTTCATTTCCTCTATCGCAGATTATATTTTCAATAGTTAAATCCCCATGAATTTCTGAATATTCATCATTTGCAAATATTTTTTGCAGGTAGTCTTCCTGCAGGTATTTTTCATAATATTGTAAATTAAAATAAGAAACCCCATTTATAACAATTTTATCATATTGTAATAAAGGTTTTATCATTCTGGCATTTTTAATCTTTTTGAGATTTTTCTTTACCTTATTTTCAATATATAGTTGGATTGTGTCCTTATCAGCATTTCTTCTGTTGTTCTGATATATCGACTTTTCTAAACTCTCCAGTGCACTGCACATAACACTCCATCCATTTTCAATTGGCATAGAATGTGCATACTGAAACAGCCCTACTGTACTACTGCTATATGGCATATCATAAAAGCAATACTCCTCTGCTTTTTCATATTGTAAAATATCTGGTAACGGTAATTCCTTTTGATGCTTTTGAATCCACTGAATCTGTTCATATAATTTATTACCATCTTGTCCAAACGCATATTTTCTGAAAAAAGTTTTTTCATTATTCATGCAAAGCATCGTAGTTGCATTAGAACCTGCAGAATAGTCCCTGATGATTGAAATTCCCTGATTTATTTTTAGATAATTTTTTACATATTCTTTATTATTATCTTCAAAATAATTTTCCAAAAATTTTCTTTTTTCTTCAGGATCAAGCTGCGGAATTAAATTCAAATACTTCTCTTCCTTTTCATTCTTAGCATAGTCAGCCTTTGGCATTATAATAAAAGAAATGATAAGCATTACTATTGAAGGGACAATCATATATAAGATCATATAAACTGGAAAATTCATCACCATTTCAGAATTCAAAAATGATATTCCAAAACTTCCTACCCGTATACTGTTCTGTGCAAATAGCATTGTAAATACATCTTTCCACGACACCAGATCACCGTTCAGGGTAAAAAACTCTGCAAAACAATAATAAGAGCCAATATATATTCCCCACATACCTACAGTCAACAGTATTAATTTTCTTTTATTGATTTTCAAAAATATGTCTTTAAAATTCCAAATAAGTGCCCAACAAAATCTTAAAATTTTTGTTTCAATATTTTCGTTAAAAATTCCAGATATAGACCGTAATATTTTTTTCAAATAACTTCTTGAGAAGAAGATACAAATTGTTATTATCAGTAAAATAAGTGATACTATAATATAGAAAAACACAGTGTTTTTTGCAATCGTACTCTTACTATCGCCAAACGTCATAAATGTAAATATCAGCCCGACCATAAGAACATCCAAATACCTGTCCACTATTACAGTAGACAATCCAAGTGTTTTTCCATTTTTCATTTTTTTTCCTGAATACCACGCCCGAAATAAATCTCCTAATTTATATGGCAATACATAATTCAAAAGATATCCAGATGCAAGTGCCTGTGTTAAATTTCTTTCATCAGTCTTTTCATATACCTGAATAAAAAGTTCCCACCGTTTGACTCTAACATAGTGTGCAATGCATACCAGCAGAATTGCCATTACAAAAAATAAATATGTCATCTGTCTAATTCCTCTAATCTGGTATCTTTCAGCGCAATGTCATACTCATCTGGTGTTCCAAACGAAATATGTTCATCAATGCGAAATGTATGTATTTTCTGTCCCTGCAAAGCCATCTCATTATAAACTCCACTGACAAAAAATTCATTATACTGACACTTTTGTAAATATTCAGCTACAGCATTTTCAAATATTTGACGGTTTTTAAAATAATACGCTCCGCAAATGGCCTCATTACTAATTGCTTCTTTTTCCACTGTCCGAATAACGTTTCCATACTCATCAAATTGAACAAAACTGTATTTTGGATCATCTGATTGAAAAGTAAGCAATGCACCATCTGGCGTATCAAATTTTCCTTTTTGACAGTATGCATAAAACTTCCGGCATACGAAAGCATGATCACAGTCATTAAACAAAACAGGGCTATCGTCAGTGACTTCTTTTATCCCTTCCGCACAAGTTAATACTGCACCGTTCAAAATTTGTGGTATCACATGTACGATTGCACTTGGATAATATTCCAAAATTTTTCTATCAATAGAATACTTATCAATATGTTCCTGCAAGACAACAAATATTATATCCTGCACATCCATATACTTTACGACTGACTGTGTTGCCCAATAAAAAAATGGTTTTCCTTGTAATAAAATTAATGGTTTAGGCACCTCAAATCCATGATTGCCAAATCTGGTTCCACCGCCTCCCATTGGCATAATCAAATGTACTTTTTTCATTTTAATCTCTCCCTACCTCATTATCTCATCGCTGTTGTATAATTTCTGCTTTATATTCTACAATCTGCTTATCTGCCTGCCTAAACTCTGATTTCAAATACTTTTGTCCACTTATCATATATTTCATGACCAATTTTAATGTTTGAATTGCCTGGCTCGTCATTTTAACGTTAGACCGTTGATCTTCCTCTCTCCAACTAATAGGGAAAAAACATACTTTCTGTTTATAACAATCAACAGCCAGAAGCATATAACAATTGAATGCCAAATTATCAGAAAATTTATGATAATAATTAGATTTCAACATTGATACTTTATACATATTAAGTCCTGCTCCGAGATCATATACCTTCTGATGTATTGCAAAAGAAAAAATAATGTTAAATACCCTGTTTCCAAATGTCCTAAATTTTGAATATCCTTCTAATGATGACCCAGGAGCAAATCTGCCTCCTAAACAGGCATCATAATTTTTATACTTGCCAGACTGCAAAAGTGGCAACATATCCTGTATTCTTCCCTGATCATCCCCATGAAGTACTATTATATAATCAAACTCATTTTTAATGGCATAGGAAAAAGCAACTTTATGTGAACCACCCAATCCATAATTTTCTTTATTGCGAACAAGTGTCATTTTCACTTTTTTTTCTGAGTGTTCTATATATTCAGAAACTGCTTTTTCTCCATTATCAGTACTTCGATTATTTACAATTAAAACTTCATTAATATAATTTAATATTTCTCCATGTAACTGATCTAACACCCTTACAATTTGTTTTTCACAATTATACATTGGTATAAACAATAGTATCTTATCCATTTTATTTACTCCTCAAATACTTTTTCTGCATCGGATTTTAATAATTTAACTTCATTAAATGTTATATCTGCATTGTCTGACAGCCCAGTAATTCTGACACTAAAAAATCCAATATCATTGAGTAACCAGCGATTATTAGCCCCTACAGGAATTAATAATTTTCCATTACCAATATCGCAGCTTACTTCATTACCATCTGAAAAATATACCGTAACTCTTACTCCCTGATTTCTAGTATCAAGTGAAAGCTTTTCTCCATATATTGTCTGTTCTTCTCCTTCCATCTTATTATCAACATTAAAATCCAAATAAATGTAATCAGCATCTTTACCATTAATTTCTTTCTTTAGTGAAAACCGAAATACCTCTGCTCTTGTATTCCCATTATCTGCCAATAATTCCTGTCTTTCACTACTTGACATTTCCACCTGTATTCCAGTTTCTGCAAGTACATTATCAATCAAGCTATCATATGAATTACCAAATGAACTCGGTG
Source organism: Lachnospiraceae bacterium (assembly GCA_004556655.1). GTDB lineage: Bacteria > Bacillota > Clostridia > Lachnospirales > Lachnospiraceae > Oliverpabstia. Next base: position 87,612 of record SFGF01000001.1, read on the forward strand.
TTCCAAGAAAATCCACTCCACTGGTAACAAAATCCATCTTAGTGCCAATTTCAATTCCGGGAATTTTTTCAATTAATGTTTTTGGCAAAAATCCACTGTATTTCGGAACATATTGGTAATCATCATTCTCCATCAGCCAATAATACAAATAGTAGCAATTACTTACTCCTTGTGGGATAAATATAACCGGCTGTTCTTGTTTCATCACCTCAATATTCTTTTTTACAGCCGCCATACTCTGTCCTTCTGATATAGAAGTCTGTCCACATGCCTTCACATCTAATACATAATATTCAACATAATTCAATCCATAAAATGATGTATCTGGTGCATACGTTAAAATTTCAGATGTAATCTCTGAATATGTGTTAATTCTATCTAACATCCATGGTTCAATAAATCCATCTCCAAGTTTTGGATATTTTTCCTTTTCTTCTTCTGTAATCTGTACACAACCATCTGGTATAGTATAAGAATAATTAAAATGTTCATCAAGATTATTTAAATTTCCAAAGCCTAAAATCAATGGTAACCCCATGCAGAAACCAATGATCTCGCATTTAATCCTTATCGTCTCAACATCTTTTAGCGCAATTATGAATAAGATTGTAACAATAAATGGAACCGCCACATAACCTGTTCTGCATAAAATATAGTTTCTATCTGCACGCACTAATGTAAATGTATAAGAAATCGGCAAAACAATCAACCCATAACTGAGCATAAAAAATGATTCTGTTTCCCAAAATTTTGTTCCTTTTGTTTTGTTCTTCTTCCACAATGTAATAAATAACGCCAGCAATACCCATTCAAATACAGCTGGTAATACATAGCGAATAGAATAATATAGAGCTTTTCTAATATTTACATGGCTGTCTGACAAATACGGCAAAAATCCATCTGGAACCTCCTGCCCGAAAACAGCGATTCCATCCGACATAATGCTCTGTGATGCATATGTCAATACATGTTGCGCCATTCTGAATAATGTTGGAACAAAAATACCAACAATCATAATTACAACTATCCATCGCACATAAAATAAAGGTTTTTTCACACTCTCTTTCAACTCACCGGAACGTATATAATTTATGAATTGGATAATTCCGTATGGTGCCGCTCCAAGACAAATTGCTACTCCAAAAAGAGGATAGAACATTCCGCTAAATAAACTTAATAATACCCAGGCTCTAAGCCATCCATCCCTGTTCTTTCTTAAATCTGGCTGTATTAATAATAATATCGACAGTAAAATCCAATTAGCCCTGCTATAGTCAGATTGGATACCTACCATACTAATTGCCACAACAATATATAAAGCTCTTTTATTCCCTATCAACCTGCATAACAGTGTAACTTCAATGATAACTGTAAGAATTGCAACCATGGCATTCGCCATCCACACACTTGTCATATTTCCACCAAGCAATTGATTAATAAATCCAATAAATACAGCATATAGTCCTGATGCAGGTGAATAATTAGCATAGGCATGTTGTCCTTTTTCTATAATCTGCTGATATGCAATGATATATTCTCCAGAATGATGCAAATCACCTGTCAAAATTTTTGCAGCTCCACTATTAAATGTGAAAATTGCGATTGATATACATGATGCACAAGAAACCATCTCTTCCCATTTTTTATTTCTTACATCTTTCCAATTTTTCACTATCATTGCAATAATAATAATTTCTAAAACAATAATTAAAGCTGTAATAAATACTACTCTCAATTTTTCAAGTGGCATTTCAACAGTCTGTGTTGTGCCAACATATTCCGATACAAAATATTGTAATAAAACAAAAGGCATTCCCATCTGCAGTAAAAGGAATAATCTTTTTTGTACTGTCACATAGATTTTGCTGACAATATAACTAAGTATTGTCACTATTAGAGCTGCAATCAGTGCTTTTTTTGTATTAAGTTCAAATTGACGCAGATGATTAATTACATAGCTGCTCCCTATTAATCCATAAAAAGATACTATAAAAAAAGCCATTTCAAATACTGCATCCTGTGGAATTGTAATTATGCAAACAAGAAATATACATATGCACACTGCTAATATTGCAGGTATCTTTCCATTTACAATCAATGCCATTAATAATGCCAGTATTGCACTTCCTAAAATCACAATATTATCTCTTTTTATGTTACTTAATGGTTTGTTTTCAACACTTGTCCCTATTTTTATAATAGCATTACCTATTCCGATTATTATACTGCCACTAAATAATAGTTTCCAAAATAAAGATAACTCCCCTGATTTATTGGTCATGTACTGTGATAATAACCCATCGATCAATGCTGTATATGTTTCCGGCTTATTTCCTACAATACACATTCCTGCAATCATAAATATAAATCCTGCTAAAACAGCAGCGAAAAAAATAATTTCTCTTTTCCACATTTTCATAATAGAATTTCTCTCCTCTATTGTTCCCCAAACACCTGCACTAGCAACGCGTTTTCGTCACTTCCATTTGCAATATGGCACTGAAAACACTGTCCTGTGAGCATCTCTTTCTTATTCTCATCTGCATTCAAAGCATACACTCCCTGAATCTGACTTTCGCCATTTTCAATCCACTCAAGAAGCCTGTCGCTTTTCTCGCCCCATGTCAGTGGTCGTTTTAAAACCAAAATGATTGGCTTGGACTTTTCTTCTTCTACTTTGATTTTTTGCATCAGCTGTTCAGTGATTCCCTGATTCCGATTATCTATTTCACAGACAATATAGTCCTCATACTCCTTGCTGTAGAACGTATCTGTCCCTGCAAACAGTATCTTCTGCTCTCCTGTTTCATTATCGAAAGCTTCTAACCTGCCGTTTCCGTAAAGCAGAAACTGCTGTTCTCCTTCCGTTCCCTGAACCATCACATCCTCTACACCTGTGATGACTGTTGCAGTATTCCAGTCTGAATTGTATGTGTGATACAGATCTGCCTGCAATCGTTCCTGATCGACATAATATAATGCATAGTTATCTGTCTGTCCGACTTTCACACACCCTCCGCTATTTAAAGCTACTTTCGCTCCGGAATATTCTTTTCTGACCGCAATATAATCAATTTTGGCATTGACTATTATTCCAAGCATCAGATTACCGCTGGCATTTGGATCATCTTCTGTAATAATATGATAGAGGTACCCACGCTCCCCTTCTGTTACGAGACAAATGTTCGCATTATATTCTCTGATGCCATAAAGCAGGCTATCCTCTGCATACACGTTCACACGCTCTCCATCAGTCACTTCATCGATCAGATCTGCTATCTGTATCTGGTCTTCCGGCATCTGATAAATATTCTCCGGCAGCCGGAACCACTCAGAAGTCCTCATTCCTGAATATAGGAACACCAGACAGCCTGCCATTATCACACATACTGCTTTTATCCATCCACTCTCTATGCGTTCCAGGATTTTCAACAAAAACCATGCTGCAAGCAACGACACCGGGAACATCCAGAGAAAACGATAATAGGTGCTTCCCTCGCCAAGTTTTGTAATGATGCGATAAGTCAGCTGATTCAGTATTAAAAAACTAAAAAACAGGCCGCCCACTGTATAATATCGATATTCTTTTTTCCTTGCTAATAGATAAACTGTCATCACGATCAACAATAAACCGATTGGTGTACTGTTTCCATAATACCAGGAGATGACATTCCATATTGTTTCTGCATTAGTCATAGTTCTTGTCCTGTTTCCTGTGTTTTATCATTCTTTGCAGCAATACCGGTGTCAGTAACACGACACACGCTGCTCCTGTCACCAGAATTGCAGTTGAAGAAACTGCAATACATGCCCATAAAGTAACGGCAAGATAAATATAGTTCCATTTGTCAGATTTTCTAATCTCTTCAATACATAGATAAATAGTAAAAAGTATTAAAACATTTCCTGCATATGCTTTTCCCTCATATGCTCTGTGCAGCAGGAAGGCTGCACTTGTATAGATTGTGTTGTCAAAAAGAAAATTGCATGCCATTGCAAAGCAGGTAAATACTCCCGCTTTCCAAAATGCCTCTTTTCCTTTTCCAAGAAATGTTCTGCCTAGCAGATAAACACTTCCGGCTGACAGAAGAACATTTAAACTTGCCCGTGTGATTCTTGTGATCACTAACGGATGAATATGGTATATCTTGCACGCAACTGCTGTATTAATATCAAACGTAACCAATGCTCTTCTCATATAAAGAGATTTTACCTGTTCTCCGGTATATGCGTTAAATCTGTATAACCGGTTGGATGTCAGTGTTGTGTTGATCAGACCGATATAATAAGTGGAATCATCATTTATCTCTCCATTAACAGACACATAGTAACATATTACAAACAGGAATACCCCCATAAGCAGAAACCATATTTTGTGTCTTAAAAAAGCATTTCTAACCATCCCAATATCTTCCATGATCCGCTTTTGACACCGGATTCCTACCCATATACAGCAGATCACCACTATAAAAAGCCACAGGATAGTAAGTCCTGTCAGGGTCTGATCCATTTTAATCATCGGCAGTGCACAAATCTGAAAGATTACCTGATATGTAAGGAATCCACTGATCACCTTAAATACCATCCCATGCTTTCTTCTGCATAGAAGTTCTAACAGGGAACCAAACAAATAATATATTATTATCTGTAACAGCAGGATTACAATTGCTTTCATTACAGTTATCATTCTATTTTATCTCCATTTATCCATTTATCCATTTCTTTTCTCATTAAGCTTTTCTCTTACGAATCTAAGATAAGCTTTCCAGAACGTAATCACTGAATCATTCTCTTTCAGCTTTGGATAACGCTTCATCAAAAAATATTTATCCGGCCATAGTCTGACTCTTCCGTAGCGTACGAACTGTAACCATTTCTCTTCTATCCTGCATCCGGCTGTACTTCCCATCTTCTGGTAATTTTCGGGAATTTCCTGCCATAATGGTAATGGCAGTCTATAGTTCTCAATTTTCTGAATTCCTTCATAAATTTCAATCTCTGTTAATCCAGCCAGCTCCCCTTCTGTTGCTTCCAGAGTCACTTCCACAAAGTCTGTTGGCTCCATATCCGGTATATTGATAATGGTTCGCCCTCCCTCATGCATGAGTTCATCTGTATGCATCACATATCCGTTTCCAAAGGAGATTTTTACTTTATTCACAGCACAATCATCTGCCGGATTTTCAAACAGATGAATTTCCTGTATCCTCGCTTTATGATCCAGTGTGATCTTAACCTGCTTCTTCTGGTCATCTTTTTCCGGTATCCAGCTTCCTGTATCATAATTCCACATTCCATGTATGATATCTGAACAGTCCGCACACTTAAAATCATTCAGATATGCCGCATTTCCTGAACTCACTTCAATATCTGCATGATAAGTAAGACTCTCTGTAGGTCGTCTCCAGTATACCATATCAAGATTTATAAACTGTATTGCCTTCAAATCCACACTCTGGGAATGATATTGTTTCGCTGCTTTATATAATACATTCTTTCGTATAAGTGCTGTCCTGCATTGCCTTGGAGCTGCAAATCGGATCCGTTCTTCCCATTTGTCCATCGGATGAATATGATCTGTCCCATCTGCTTCATTTACAAGTTCTGTCACATTTTTATCATGGTAATAATCAGCATGTCCTTCCCACTTCCCATTATAAGCCTGTGCCTTTAGTACCAGAGGATGCCACAATTTTTCCTCTTTTAGCAGTTCGCCCAGCACCTCATCCACCATTAATGATAAAGCCAGATGATCCATATGATTGTCCCAGTCAGTTGTCACAAGAATCTTGGGATGATACTTTGCAATTACAGCCTTGATATCGCTCTTATAGTTTTCCCTGGTATATGCATGATGGACACCATACTCTGTCATGGCAAATTCCGGTGTCAGTTCTGTTCCATAGGTTTCTGTCTTTCCATTGTAAGATGCTACCAGCTCATCCGGTGCACTGTTATACAGGTGCTTTGTCTGTGTCTGATCTCCATATCCTAAAAAGATGATGTCCTCCGGAGTCACTCCAAGCTCTCCGAGTGCTTTACCTGCCTCTTTGATCCTGATTGTTCCTTCATGTCCAAAATAGTCTCCATTTGTGACAAATACGACTTTTATTCTCATATTCTGTTGTACAGCACCATAAATCATGGCACCTGCAATTGCAAGTTCATCATCTTCATGAGGTACTATTACAAGTAAATCTGTTTCTGCCATATTCACTCTCCGTTCCCAGCACAGAATCTGTCACTTTCTACTTACCATACACACGTACGGCTGCTTCATAACTTCTTTTTGCGTAGTTACGTTTCAGGTCATTTCGATTCGGAATGATTTTCCTATACGTCTGTCTTAAGAACTTTTTGAATTTATTTTCCTGTTTAGGTAATTCTTTCTTCTGGAGCTTCATGTGTGTAGCTCCCATCTCTTTCATGATCATCTGCCATCCGGTCACATGCACCGTAAAAAGCTCCGGTCTTGCCTTATATGCCATAAGTACCAGCTGCTGGTCATCATCTACGCAGTCAAGCATTAACAATGCTTCCATTGCATTTCTCACAAGATGCCAGAATTCCGGTACAAGCTCTCTGGGCAGTCCATACATACATCCCATCACACAGTCGTCCTGAAACTGAAGGCTCTGCATGCCGATCACTGAATCCGGATCATGTAAACAGGAAATGTGGATCTTTCCACCAAAGTCATAGTTCCACAGGAAATCATAGTCTTTTTCATCACAATACGTAATTCCACCATGGTCGAATCCGAAATCCATCCAGACAACATCTTCTGTCAGTAATCCTTTCTCATAAGCATCGTTCATGAAGTAGTATTTCATCATCCACAGATAGTCATATTTCGGATTATTTGAAGATGCCTCCTGCAAGTAACGAAAATTTAAGAAATCGCGGTTTTTGGATGCTTTCTCCATTCGCGAAAGCAGGTTTCCTTCCAGTTCAAAAAGATTATCCGTTGCCATGATAATCGTCTTGTCTGCAAGACCATACTCAGCACGGATTGCTTTAATTGTCTCCGCACTTTTAGAATCTGTATAAACGATCAGTCTGTTCTGTATTCTTGCCCATCGTTTGAATTCATCAAAATACTTCGACGCCGTTCTTCTTAATTCTTCGTTCTTATCCTGTCCTCTTCCGATATCAAAAAAATCGGTTACAAGTGTTATTTCACCCATTTCTGTTCCTTCCAATCCATTTTATTCTAGATCCCGACAACGATTGTGCCAAGGACTGGCAGCTGATGTTCTCTGCAGCTGATCACTTCCTGATACATCTCTTTGTATCTGGATTTTCTCATTGCTTCAATAAGTACAACCTGTCCTGTCTCTGCCATTTCTTCAAGTGCCTTTGCATAATAATTGATTTCTTTTCCTGCGATCAATGTAAGTCCGTTAGTCTGACACTCTGTGACTAATTTCTCGATAATGCCTGCCGGAATTTCTGACAGATTACTTCCTGTAAGATATACCTTCTGGTTACCGGATGTTTTGCAAATTATTTTCAAATTGGCACAGATCAGTTCTATTTCTGTTTCCAATGATAATTTTCCTGCTTTACCATATCTTGCACCAGCATACCATCTGTCAATTTTATTATGTTTTCCCTTCATGCTGCTTCGGATTGTTCCTAATATATTGCTATGATAAAGAGTCTTGATCTCTTCCTCTGATCGAAGACTGCCGGAAAACAGATATTTTAACAACACAAAGATACATGCAAGTACCGCACCAAGTATTCCACCGATCACAAATTTTGATACACTGATATGAACATTCTGCTGTACTGCTGTGTTCTGTGTTTCTTCTGTATCTATATCGGCTGCACTGTCTGATTCCGGCTCTGCGGTATTCTCCTGTGGCTGATTCTCTGTATATTCCACATAAAGTTCTAACTGATTGCCATTCATCTTACTCTTGATCGTATCCAGGTGTTCCCCCAGATTCTTAATAGCAAGTGCTGTATCATCCTGTAATTGTGCAAGTTCCTGATCTGCGATCACATTCTGACTCTGTGAAAGAAGCTGCAAGTGCTGTGCCGGGAAATTCTCCGCCAGCTTCTGTGAATAAGCATCCAGCCCAGACTGTACAATTTCAGCCAGCTCTTTGCATTCCTCCTCATTTTTTCCACGGATACGAACACTAAAGCTGCTTTCATTTGTCTCTTTTACGTAAGTATTCTTTTCAGAAGAAATGGAACATTCGATCAGTTCTGACGCAATCTCCCCATTTAAAAGGTAATCCTGATACATTACTGCGATCTCTGCTGCATTTCCAGACTCGCTTTTCACCAGATACTGTAATAAAATTACAGATTCCTCATATGCATTGATCGCCATTAATGGAGAGTTTTTCGCATAGGTGCTTTTCTCATCCAGCTGCTTTTTGATTGCAACCGCACCATAAACCTGATCCAGATCCTGTGCTCCTAGAGATGCTTCCATCTCCTCCAATGTCTTGTTATATTCCTCTACCGCTTCATCTGTAGTTACCTTCGCATTTCTGCTGTCTTTCGCATATTGATAACCACATAGTAAAACTGCTCCGATCACCAGGCATACTGCAATTACTCTCCAGTTACGAATAAGTTCCCATAAAAAATCTGTAATTTCGAGATCAGTTTCTTTTCGTTTGGTTGTTATATTGTTTTCGTTCATTTATATTCCTCGCTATGTCTTGATCCGCTGTGAGCACTGCTCATTGCTTACGCACATTATATCATGAATTTCAATGCTGGTACATCTTTGAGACTATTTCGACTCCCAGCCTGGTTGAAAGTATTCCAGCCAGCAGATTTTCCTTGCTGCTAAAAGTTGTCTTTACTGCCTCCTGTGGCAGTTCTCCTTTGTATTCTTCCCCTTTAATGCGAATATCAATCTTTTTTGCAATTTCAGCAATATAATTATCAGACTGTTTCCTGAGTTTTTCATTTTTTCTCACAGTCTGCTTCATACCTGTATCACTACGTCGATACCAGAATCCGATCACCGGCACATGAACCGGATGTTTTCCAGCTTCTAACAGTTTCAGATAAAGTGCCCAGTCCTCATCATAATGCTTCCATTTTTCCGGGAAGCAGTCTATTTCCTCCAGGTCTTTCTTCCGGAATAATGCTGCATTCACAAGTGTATTATTGAAGGTCATCCTGCCTGCTGAAAAAGGTTTGCACCAGATATACTTCTGTCCTTCAAATCCAACAAGATCCGTATAACTCCACGATGCATCCGGATGCTCCTGTAATGCTTTGTAAAGTGTTTCCAGGTAGAATGGTTCAATCAGGTCATCTGCATCCAGAAATGCGATCACGTCCGCTTTGCTGTTTCTGATCCCATTATTTTTTGCTACAGACTGTCCCTGGTTTTTCTGTCTGATCACATGGATCCTGGCATCTTTTTCACTATATTCTTCCAACAAAGCAATTACACCCGGACGTGAGCTTCCGTCATCTACAATCACCCACTCGAATTCTTGCATGCTTTGGTTTATCACACAATGATATGTCTGTTCAAAATTCCGCTCTGCATTATAAAATGGTGTCACGATTGAGATGAGTGGTCTTTCTATCGTTTGCTTAATATTAGCTTTTGTCTGTATCTTTCCCGGTTCATCTGCAAAGGAAAATTCCTCTATCGATTTCATTGCTCAATTCCTTTCTTCAGATAATCAACAGACTGACTTCTGTAACTGCAAAGCCTGTCTGCAACACTGTGGTAATCAATTACCTCTGTATCATCTATTTCGTTCTCTGCCTTGATGTGCCTGCTCTCAAGATTTAGGAATGCAAGCAGATTGCTGATACGTCCATTCTCTTTGTATACACTATAAAACTTTTTTTGAAAGAGAATGGAGAAAACCGTTCCGTGAAAAGAATTGGTAAATATCATTTCTGCATCACGAATATACGTCAGAAACTCTCTCGGTCCCGCATCAAAAATCATATTCTCACTTTTCAGTTTCGGTGTTTTTTTATAATGTAACTCAATCAGTCGATATCCGAGCACTGCTGCCGCTTTTTCTGCGCATTTGCCCAACAACGCATCCTCTACCACAAAATAGGCAAATATGTATTTTTCCTTTACCAACGGCTCTTCATATAATAAATCCTCATAATCTGCCCTCTCTAAAAGAAGTGTCGGATCCACAACCGTAGTAACTTCTTTTCCTGTCAATTTCTCAACTACCCGTGCAAGTTTCTCTTCCCTTACGGATATATGTGCAAGACTCTTTAATGCCTGTTCAAAATAAGCCTGCTCCGCCTCAGGTATACTTCCGTTTGGCACACTCGCTGCATAGGAGATTTTCTTACACCCCGGTGCAAATTGTCCAAAATATGCCGGGTCAAAACCATGTGTCAGTTCCCTTGCCCATATCTGATCGCTTCCCAAAATATAAACATCGCACTGCTCCTTTGCTAAGTCATCCAGTGTCAGTTTCTTTTCCTGTCCGTCTAGCAGTTTCTCTCCTATAAATTTTTCAAATGCAGTCCACTGATTCTTCCATTCCCTCAATCCATAGAGGTTCTCACCCACTTCGTGAAATACCTTGCCCCATCTTGATGGCAGAATATCTCTCTTCCAAAAATCAACATGAATGCCTTTTCGGTATAATCTCGCAATATAAGGATTCTGATAATTTAAAATCTTTGCCTTATATCCCATACGGTTCAATTTTGTTTTCAATGCATACGCCTGTAATACTGCCCCATAATTATGCGCGTTATGAAATGTCAGAATTCCAATTTTTTTCTTTTCATCCATTATTTTCTTACCCTCGCCATAATTTTATTTTTCATAATACTTCTTTCCGTATGATTCAATAATACAAAAAAGTTAACAATACATCCAGCAAATCCTGCGATCACACATACTACAAAAAATGTTATCCAGTTAATTGGCAATACATATAGCCTTTTAATTCCAAAAAATACGATCATCATAATAAATGTCGTTCCAATATACCTGAAAATAATTGGATAAAAAGTATTCCATTTTATCTTAAGGCATTTGCACGCATACAGAGGTACAAAGATAAGGTTTCCAAGAATTCCCGTTACCTTGCTTACCCCTGCTACCGCATAAATTCCAAGTGATGTAGTGTTTAAGAAGATGAACACCAAAAGTACATTAGTAAAACTGATGATCAACCAGAAAATAGAATTCACCTTCAACCTGTTTGTCACAAGGAATACGTTGTTTAAGGATGTTGTTACACCGGAAACCAGAAGACTCATCATGATCACCACAAGAAGAGAATAAATCAGATTCACATCCTGATTCGGCACCCATAGCTGCATGAAATATTTCCCGAAAATAACAAGAATACAAAAAATAATATTCACAAAAAAGGAAGAAAACTTCATGGAAAGCTTCAATTCCTTTACCACTGCTTCTGTATCGTCCTTCGCATAGTACATAGTAAGATTCGGGCTAAACAGATTAATAAGTGTATTGGTCAGTGTTGAAATATAGGTTGGTATCTGTTGTGCGATAGATAGTTCCCCCATCAGATAGGCACTGATCCAGATATTTGTAATTACCAGATCCAGTCCATCCGAAAGAACCTGCGACAGTCTGGAAATAGAGTTCCACATTCCAGCACTGATAAGTTCTTTTACCTTGATCCAATGAACATAACATTTTTTCAAACGGATATCCGGTACGAGCAGTCTTGTATAGTACATATTCATTACCAGACCGACAAACGTGCAGATACAGGTCACTATCCCGATGTAGGCTACATTTGGTGGCAGCATACCAAACAGCAGACACATTAAGAATACACGAAGTACTGCTGTCACAATATTGGCGATGCTACTTAAGTATAAGCGGTTTGTAATAAAAGTTGCAACATTATATACCGTACTGATCAACGTGATAATAAAGTTGAACAGGATAAAGAAAAATAAAAGCTTTACCGATTCTTCCAGTTCAACCGGAATATCTAACAGTTTCTCCGCATTTAAGATCACCGGTACTGCAACTGCAAGAATAACCGGTATGATCGCTATATTTGCCATTAATACAGATGAAAAATATTCATTGGCTTCTTTCTTCTTGCCCTGATGATACTCAATCGTAATAAATCTTCCCGCTACTGAGTTCAGCGCTACCGTGAGAATTGTAATATAGCTAATTACATTATTTCCAAGACTCACAAAACCATATGCCTCTTCCCCTACCGTATCTGTCAAAAACGGTGTAAAGAAAAACGCTATGCCAAGTCCTACAATAAATGTCACAAAGCTTGCAATTGTATTTATAATGAGTGCCTTATCTTTCCCCAATTCTTTCATATTCAAAAACCTCTATATAATCTTCATAAAATTTCTTTTTCGGAAATTCTTTTGCCCGCTCCAAAGATAACTCACTCATCTCTTTCCGCTTTTCTTTGTCATCTGCCAACTGTGTGATTGCAGCTTCCAGATTCGGAATAATATTATCTCTATCTATCCATACAGCCACATTAGATGGTGCATACTCTATCATTCCACCGGACTTCGTAATAATAAGGGGCAGTCCGGAAAGCATTCCCTCAATAGCAATCAGACCCGCTGCCTCCTCCCACAGAGATGGAATAACCTGGATATCTGCCGACTGATAGTACCGATATAATTTCTGATTCTCAATATATCCGGTAAACTTCACACGCTCTCCGGCTTTCTCCACCAGTTTCTGTACTTCCTGCACATAAGGTGTCACCACATTACCGCCAAACCCAGCACTTCCTATCATGAGAAGTTTTATATCCGGCCGCTTTAAATTAATAACTGCCTGAAGTAACTCTCTCACACCTTTTACCTCTATAATTCTTCCACAGAAAAGCAGGATAGTATCCTCCCTCTTAAATCCAAATTCTCCCCGGATTCTTTCCCGCTCTTCTGGCGTGATCCTTTTCTTAAATTTATCCTCATTCACACAATTATATACTGTGTAAGCTTTTACATCTTTATCCTCAGTTGTCCGCATCCACTCTCTTGTTGCAAACTGACTGATTCCAATCACACTTCCGTAAATATGATCAATATATGGCTCGCACAAAAGGTGATGGTGAATATGAAGATATACATTCTCTTTTCCGAATTCCTGTGCAAAACGTTTGAATTCATGATATAATCCACCTTCTGCAACAATTGCATCCGGTCTATATTCTTTCAGATAACGAAATACTCTGCGATAATAAGCAATATCAATCCATGTCTTGTTCTTAATAATCCGATTACTGTAACGTATCACACGATTGATCAGACGATCTGCCAATGTTGTCTTTGGAAGATATATAATTTTCGAATACTTATACTTCTCTGCAATCGCCCTCGCCTGCTCATTGTCCGCACAAAATACTATAAACTGTACCCGGTGTTCTATTTCGTTTTGTTCTACAAGTATGGTCAACAGTTCTTCAATTGCCCCACCCCTGACAGCTGGTACCGGACCTGCTTCCGGCAATACTAATGCTATTTTTTTCACTCATTTATCCTCTCATACGTCGTGATAATGTCCACAAATAGAGATCTGGTATATATACTTTCAGCCATCCTGAAATCTTCCGATGCCTGTCTTTTGTCTGCAAAAGTGCATTCTTATGTTCTCTTGCAAATTTTTTGCAATATTTGAATTCAGCTTTGTACTGTTTTTTCTTCTTTGGAGACAATGCAGCATATTTTTCAAATACCCTGCTTACACTGCACCCTATCAGATTAATATCTGCAAATTCCGGTGAGATTTTCGTTAATTTCTCATAACACAGTTCTTCCACTCTCATAGCTTCCAGATATTTATCCTGAAATTCCTGCTTCATCGCACTTCCAGCATAAATCATATAATGATAAAATGGATATTGAATCAATGAAGCTCTCTCAAATTTTTCGGAGCAGACCACATTCGTGTTAAACAACAAGTCCTCTGCCACTTTATATTCTTCAAACCGAATATTTTCAATTAAATCTTTGCGATATAACTTACACACCGGTCCCCACACAGTAAGCAGTGCAAGACCACTCTCTGTTTTGTTTTTTCCATGAATAATTGTACGTTCAGTTGTAGTGCAGTTATCCGTCTCTTCCAGCTGATTTTCTTCCCGAAGCATGCAGCATGCTACATCTGCATGATCTTCCTCAGCTAACCGATACAGACTTTCCAGCATATCTGCTTCAACCCAGTCATCTGCATCCAGAAACATCACATATTTTCCTGTTGCCAATTGTATTCCTTTATTTCTTGTCCTTGCAACACCTTGATTTTCCTGCTCATAAACCTGAATTCTGTTATCCTGTCGTGCCCATTTATGACAAACTGCAAGACTATCATCTGTAGAACCGTCATCTATCAACAAAATTTGAAGATTTGTATAAGTTTGTCCACAAATACTCTCCAGTGTATGGGGCAGATATTTTTCAACATTGTATACAGGCACAACAATTGTTATTAAATCATTCATATATTTTCCTCATCTGTCCGATCTTCTACACTCTTTCTCTTTGTAAAATGAATATCACCACTGCCATATCCATGAAGTACTACTCCAATCCAGTGTAAGAAAATGGAAAAAGCAAAAGCCAGAATACAAGTTGCAATTCCAAAAATCATATTATTAATCGTACCACCATCAAATAACAATTTGGTATATGGAATAGATAAAATACAAAGTGCCAATACATTTCTTTTCTTTAAGAAATATGTAAGACTTCCTTCTGCAATTGCAAATGGAATCAACATATTTATCACCGCACCAACTACTCCGAAATTTGCATAGCCTTCTGCAATAAGTCCAGGCTGTGCATAAGATGCTGAAATATATTTTGCCGAAAGAAGCGGCAGACTCACATATTCGAATCCGAAATATCCCGCAAAACTCTTCACGTAAGTAATTCCATGGAAAAAACCGTGTACTTTCACATGCTGGATAATATTACCTCCAAGCTCCGTCCAGACACCAAATAGCCTGTAAACCTGTCTTACACATGAATCATAAATACTTTTGAAATTTGTAATCTCGCTTAATATATTATAGCTTCTGTCATAATAGAGATTTAACTTTACCAATTCAGATACCATTCCATATGCCATAACAACGAAAATCCCGAAAATCAATAACGGAACTACTTTTTTTCCTTTTTTATAATTATCATTCACTGCCACAAAGAGAAAGAAGATTAATAACAGCGGCATGATATATTGAATAAAAAGGAATCGATTGGTTCTTACCCGATAAAGGCAATATAAACCTCCTAAAAGACCACCCACTGTATACAAATTAAGGTTTCCATGTGTACATAAGAATCGGGCCGAAAAGTAACAGAAAACCGGAACATATAGCACAAGTCCAGCCGTCCCCAATCTAAAATTCAAAAACAAAATAACAATTCCCATTAAGAAAACAGTGATATCATCCGCCCTCTTATACCTTATAAAATCACTCTGTTTCACTTCATCTGTCGTCTGTTTCACACATAACAGATATAGGAATATTACTGCCATAATAATAAAATATACTCCCAAATAAAGTAGAAAGAAATCCTGTGGTTCCTGCACTCCCTCTCTTTCCATCTCCCTTAATCTGCTATCTGTAAAATACCCCGGACATAAAACTCCGTCAATAAACACGTTAATCAGTAGAAACAAATACCCTACACTGAATATTTTTCGCTTTTTCTCATAAAGAACAGACACTGCTAAAAACGCCACTAACGATATCAAAAGCCATGCACACCGCTCCCAGATATGTCCATCTCCAACCATAACTTTTTTATCCAACAGAAGATTCAGACAGATAAATATCGTGACTGCGACCATCCCGGCTCGTGTCACCTGAAACATTTTTTTTGTCATACATACCGCTTTCCTAAACTCTTGTCATTCATTAATACCATCACACATTTCACTGCAAGTTTCACGCTCTCTTTCCAATTATAGAGATATGGCTTTGCAAAAATTTTCCAGAAATATTTTCGAATATCTTTTTTCAATAATCTTTTTTCCGGTTCTTCCATAGCTTCCCCATTCATTGCCAGATAAAGCACATTCCATGCCAGACAGCTCTGTATCACTGGTGCCAGAAGTTCTCTGTCTTCTTTTGCCTGAAAATAATCTATCCGCTCATGCCACATTTCAAAATAATCCATGCAATCCTGTTTTTTATAAGTAACCCCCATAATGGAATCTGCACGTTGTAGATAGTAGTATATATTCTCCGGAATACACACCACACATTCCTGATTCTCAAAAACGGATACAAACACATACTCATCTTCGTAATGTCTTCCACATGGGAAACGCAGTTCTTTAAAAATTTTAGCATCATACAAAGCTCCCCATGCTGTAACAAGTACCCATTCACCCTGAAGCTCTTTTTTTATAATTTCTTTTCCCGTATAAAGCTCCTGCT
Source organism: Lachnospiraceae bacterium (assembly GCA_004556655.1). Taxonomy (GTDB): domain Bacteria; phylum Bacillota; class Clostridia; order Lachnospirales; family Lachnospiraceae; genus Oliverpabstia. The sequence continues at coordinate 104,003 of SFGF01000001.1, forward strand.
TCTTATCCTGTGTCACACATATTTGATCTGTAACTTTATTACTCTCATCTATTATCTGAATTCCGCAAACTGCAATTGATGTCCGATTCTGCTGTAATGCATTATACAGTTTACAGATATAATCCTCATCAACAAAATCATCTGAATCAACGAATGCCACATACTCTCCCTGTGCAATATCCAATCCGGCATTTCTTGCGTCAGACAAACCACCATTTTTCTTATGTATCACTTTGATTCGATTGTCTTTGTTCTGATATTGGTCACAGATTGCCGGGCACTCGTCCGGAGACCCGTCATCTACCAAAATAACTTCCAGATTTCCATAACTCTGACGGAGTAACGAATCAACACAGATTGCAAGGTATTTTTCTACTTTATATATTGGCACAATCACACTGATTAATGGTTTCATTTCATTTCCTCATACATTTCTTCTAATCGTCCTGCCTCCACACGGATATCAAATCCATGTTCTGCAAGCTCTTTTCCAAAACTTCGTCTTGCCTTTCCGCTTTCTTTATAGCATCCTGCCGCTCTTACCGCTGTCTTCGCCCATTCTGTCTTACTTTCCTCCAGAGACAGGAATGGACTGCTCATCACATCCACTTCTCTGGTGATCGTATCAGAAAACACACATGGCAGACCACATGCCTGTGCTTCTACGCCAGTCATTGGCAGCCCTTCGAATAAAGATGGCATGACCATGACATCCATTGCCTGATATAACTCTCCTGTGTTATCCACCATTCCGAAAATTTTCACGGAATTTATCAACCCAAGTTGTTTTATTTTCTCCTCAATCTGTGGTCGAAGTTCGCCATCTCCCACCAGCCATAATACACTGTCTTTGTGAATTTTTTGTATCTCCGAAAAAATATCTACAAGATACATCTGGTTTTTCTGCTGACTGAAACGGCCTACATTTCCAATAACCAGTTTATCTTCTGCCTGATACTGTGTTCTGATCTTGCTTCTTGTCGCCCCGTTATAAGCATATTCATCACAGCAGATCGCATTTTTCAACACAGTATAATCTTTTTTGCCAAAAAGGAACGCTCCTGCTGCCTGCGAGCATCCGATCCGATCAGTAATGTACTTTTGAGATATGCTCCAAAGCATTCTATTCCGCACTGCTTTTCTTTTACTCTCCGCATATACAGTTGCATGGCTATGTACAATACGATGACTGATTCCATACTTTGCTGCAACCGGCAGACATAAAAATGCAATGTAGGGTGCATGCAGATGAACAATATCATATTCACTGTGATGTTCTGAAAAAAACTGCTCAAAATATTTCTTTGTCTGTCCCATCTGTCTGCCGGACAGTGCCGGATAGGTATAAACTCTGGAACCAAGTTTTTTCACTTCTTTATCGAACGTCTCTTCCTGCTCTCCGAAAATCAGATAATCCATCTGGACGCGTTCCATATTCATATGTCTCTGATAATTGAGCATCACGGTCCCGACACCTCCTACCGGGCGTTTCCCAATGATCTCCAGCACACGGGCTTCACGCATGATTTTTTTCCTCCATTTATGCCTTACCCTTTAAGCATTTATAGCATAATTTTCTTTACACAAAAGAATTTTTCTATGAATTTTTTCTTAGTTATTCAGATTTGCGCAAAAATCTCTTATATGAGTACTCCTTCATCCACCCCGGCATCATGAGTACAACAAAAGTTCCAACCTGCGCTTTTATATATTCAAACGTATTTGTAATTCCCAGCTCGTGCTGCTGTTTTCTAAGCTTTTGAAAATCCTTGTAATAAGCCCATCCACTTCTTCGCTTTACTAATCCCATGCTTGTTCTCGCCCGGACAAGTATATCTTCCATGTTCCGGAACTGATATCCCTGTGACAACATCCTGCTCCATAGAGAATAGTCCTCCAGAAATGGAAAATGTTTATAATTTCCTGCTTTTAAAATAGAATCTTTCCTATACATAACTGTCATGTGATTTAATGGATTACGCACTTTCACATACTCTAAAATCTCTTCCTGAGTCTTTGGCATATTCTTGACGCGGTCTATGGTTCCTTCATCATTAAATTCCCGGATAGCACCACCTACCACATCCACTTCAGGATGTGCTTCCATATATGCCCCCTCTTTCTCTAATCGATCCGGCATCGCAATATCATCTGTATCCATTCTTGCGATCAGATCATATTTGCATAATTCCACTCCTTTTGCCAGTGCACGACCAAGCTGAACATTCTGTTCCATAGCATGCACATGGAGATAAGCACATTTTTTCTGATACTCCGCCACTACCTGATATAATTCCTGTGTCAGAGGTCCATCTTCGATCAGAAGGATTTCATCTGCAGTCCTCGTCTGAACTAATATACTTTCTAATGACGCTCTTAAATATTCTGGATTTTCTTTTTTATAAACAGACATCAATACAGATATCTTACTCTTTTCCTGCTTCATTCTATCCCCTCATATTTTGATTTCACGCAATATCACAAAACTATATTATTTTTCTTCATTTTTACTTTCTATAATACTTTCAAGAAAATCAGTGACTTCATAATCTCCCAATTCTTCTGGGAATGACATTTTCCAATCGTAGGTTAAACTTCCAAAAACCTTTGCAAAAATATTAATCTTCTTTGCAAGCAGTGTGATAATTCCCTGAAAACCTGGAACAAGCCATACTTTACGATCATAGTTTTCTGCGATTCGAACCACCATATCAGAAGTATTCACATATTTTCTGTTTTGTGGACAATAAATACCTCCAAGTTTGCTTTCCGTGATACGATATAAAAATTCAGACAGGTTATCAATGTAAAGCATGCTTCTTTCATTCGCAATTTTTGGAAAAATCGGAGTTAATTTTGCAAGTTTTTCCAATGATATATAATTACCTGTACAGTTTTTTCCATATATCATCGGTGGTCTGACAATGGACACCGTGAATTCTTCTGTTTTCAATTTCAGTAACTGTTCCTCAGCTTCAAGTTTACTTTTTCCATAAAATGTTATTGGTGAAGGCACTGTATCCTCTGTAATATTCCCCGTCACAACTCCGTAAATACTCATAGTACTCAAAAATATAAACTGTGGAACATGTTCTTTTTTTGCTTTTTCTGCAAGTTCTACCGTAAGTTTTGTATTCACATTATAATATAATGCTTCCATATCCGGCTGCTCTTTCTGATGCACAATTGCAGCTACATGGAGAATCGTGTCATATTTAGAAAAATCCATTTTCTTCCATTCTGAATTTCTCACAGAAACAAATGTAACATGCCATCGGTCTTCCAACGGCATGTTTCCATTTTTTTTCTCTATATACTGTTTGAATGAAGTGCCAACATAACTGTTGGTTCCGGTTATCAAAATCTGTTTTCCCATTATTTTCCCTCAAATAACCCAGCATGTCTTTTTATCCGCTGCTACTAGCTATTTATGCATTTCTCCGGTTCCACCTTCCACAACACCTTTGTGTGACAAAACTGCTGTGATCGTTCCAAAAAAGCACTTCAGATCCATTATGAATCCAAATTTTTTCACATACTCACCATCCAGTTTTGCCTTTACATCTATCTCCAACTCATCACGTCCGTTGATCTGCGCCCATCCGGTCAGTCCCGGCATTACATCATTCGCACCATACTTATCCCGTTCCTCGATCAAATCATACTGATTCCACAAAGCTGGTCTTGGTCCGACAATACTCATCTTTCCCATAAGGATATTGATGATCTGCGGCAATTCATCCAGGCTGCTTTTTCTTAAAAATTTCCCTACTTTTGTAATATACTGTTCCGGATCAGCCAGCATATGGGTTGGCATATCCTTTGGCGTATCAATTCTCATAGTTCTGAATTTGTAGATCATAAAGTGTGTCTTATGGATTCCAACCCTTTTCTGTTTAAAAAGAATCGGTCCTTTACTATCCATCTTAATTGCAATACACAAAATTAAAAATAACCAGGATAAAAGAATTAATGCCAGAGCAGATAATAAAATGTCAATTACCCTTTTCACTCCCATATAAATTTTCTGTGAAATTGTAAACTGTTTCATCTTTTTGATTCCTTTCATGTATCTGCAATTATGCAAGCATCAGACAATAAATAGATATACCTGTACCTATCAGCATTAAAAACGCTATAAGACTCTGATAATTCTCTAATTTCATGCTGCATCTCACTTTTTGGTTTATAAAAATGAGACTCAGTGGAAAGATCAGCGGTAAATAATATCTTGGTGATACTCCGTTAATTACCATCGACCCTACCGGTGTAAAATCCAGGTATAATGCCGTCCAGACCAGACATGCTGTTCCAAATATTAATACTGCATTCCATATTTTCATCATCAATATTTTTCTTTTCATCTGTGCATCATATGTTTTTTCTGTCATTCCAAAATCGGTCACAAATGTAAACAACATCGTAAGCAGTACTACAAAATATCCTATTCCATCATAGATTCCACGGTATGCAAAATTTGCAAGCACTTTGGAACCAATAAAATAAGATGCAAACGTTGTTCCAAGTGATTTCAACAAAACTCCTGTATACGTCAACGGATATCCCAAAATCATAGATAACTGACTTGTCTGGCTCGTATCTCCTCCACGGTAATCTCCTACCTCTGCTCCGCTTGTAACATTACCTATTAACGGCAGTATAAAGGACGCAAACATTAATATTAATAAGACAAAGATTCCTGCTTTAAACAGATTCTTTTGTCTCCTGCTATAAAACTTGTCCTTCGGCATAAGCCAATATAATGCCAAAAATGGAATATAGACCGCCTTTGAAAAGCATCCCACAACCATAGCAAGAATAGATACCATCGTCCGTTTTATTTGAATTTTTTCTTCACTCAGGTACTCTGTTACAAACAATGCTATGCCCAACATTAAAAGTGCTATCACAAATGCATCATATGTAAATGACGAAAAAAGAAATACCGTTGTTGGCAGCAATCCCACACACATCAATGTACGTTTTCCATACTTGCTGAAATGAATCGCACACGCAACGACAGCCGTACAAAACAGTAAATTAAAAAACTTTCCTAAAAATACAGTTACTACATAAGACAGTCCCAGCGTTCTTCCTAATCCAAGCCCTAATATCTGTGGAAGATAAGCCCTTTGTCCATATCTGAGAAATCTACCTTTTTGTGATGACAATACAACGGTATCATTTGCCTGATTAAGCCATTCTCCTATCCATTGTTCTTCCTCTAACGTGTCCCCTGTTGGTACACGCATTTCTACATTTGACATCACAGCATCACTGTACTCCATATAATTCCATACCCAGGAGTCTGTATATGCTATATTATAATGAATCTGTTCATCCCATGAATCAAATGAATGATGTGCTGATAAGATAATCACCATTCCTAATGCAACCGATACCATTACATACATCCATTCGGGTCTTTTTCCAAAAAAAGTCCAATGAGAAACAAATAAGTAACTTAGCAACAATACTGAAAATACAAGCAGAAACGTTGCCCAGGAAAATACCGTGTGATTTACAAATATTATTGAATTTAACTTATCCGCATCTTTGTTTTCCACTGTCAATTTCAGGCTGTCAACTTTCTGATCTACCCAAACTGCAGATCTTCCAAGCAAAAACGATGCGGTATCTTCCAGTTCCATCACTTCTTTTTGTCCATACCCATCATAGAATGTCACTTCCATTCTGGAGCTGATATCCGTTTTGCTTTGATAAATCAAATAGATAGAGCTCACATATCTTCCATCAAACAAAAAATCATACGTTGTCTCTCCATCTTTATTCTCTGCCTTTTGTACTTCGCTCACCTGAAAAGTCTGCTCATATTTTTCGTTTTTAAACGAATTCCACTGTAATAATACCTGTTCTACAAATAAAGATAGGAAAAATATTACAATAATTGCAATAAAATCTCTAAGATATATTTTTTTATTTTTTAGAATTTGTTTTATCTGTTCCATTTTCCTTTTTCCTATCAAGCTGCAAAATAAATCCCATTCCTGCAAGCACAAGAATTAAGATGACTTCCCATATTTTTTCCATATTAGATTCCCTGTTTTCTGGTTCTACCGATTCTGAATAGAGTATGTTGGCACCATCTTCTGCACCCATTCCCGTATATCATCTGGTTCTTCTACCACATGCTCTTTGATTTCTTCTAACTGTTTTAAAAACTTCTCTTCATCCATCTGAATTGGTTTCCCAATATGAATTAATTTATTGGCTGTTTCCTGCATGCCTTCTTCTTTCATAAGCATCTCTTCATACAGTTTTTCGCCTGGTCTTAATCCTGTAAATACGATCTGGATGTCCTCGTCAGGTTTATGTCCCGAAAGAAGTATGAGGTTTCTTGCAAGGTCTACGATTTTGACCGGTTCTCCCATATCCAGGACAAAGATTTCTCCCCCTTTTGCATAGGCTCCTGCCTGTAACACAAGAGATACTGCTTCCGGTATTGTCATAAAATAACGGATAATGTCCGGGTGCGTAACGGTAACCGGTCCGCCTGCTTCAATCTGCTTCTTAAATAAAGGAATCACACTTCCGTTGCTTCCAAGTACATTACCAAATCGAACCGCTACATATTCTGTCTTAGAACGATTATTGTATGTCTGAATAATCATCTCACAGATTCTCTTGGTAGCGCCCATAATATTCGTTGGGTTTACCGCCTTATCTGTAGAAATCATGACAAAGCGTTTTACATTGTATTTATCTGCGGCCTGAACCACTTTCCATGTTCCTAACACATTATTTTTTACTGCTTCATTCGGGCTGTCTTCCATCAACGGTACATGTTTATGCGCTGCCGCATGATATACGATCTCCGGACGATATTTATCAAAAATCAGATCCATGCGCTTTGTATTTCTTACTGAAGCAATCAATACAACCAGATCGAGTTCAGGATAATTTCTCTTTAATTCCTGCTGAATATCGTATGTAGTATTTTCATAAATATCAACGATCACTAACTGTTTTGGATTGTGTGATGCAATCTGGCGGCATAACTCGCTGCCAATCGAACCACCTCCACCTGTAACCATAACTACCTTATCAGAAACATATCCCATAATGGAATCAAGATCAACCGTGATCGGATCACGTCCCAAAAGATCATTTACATCAACATCTTTTAATTTACTGATACTGACATCCCCATTTACCAACTGATACATACCAGGTAAACGTTTTAATTCACAGCCAGTCTGTTTACAAATATCTAAAATTGCCTTTGTCTCTTTTGCACTCGCTGTCGGAATTGCAATAATAATCTCATCTACAAGATACTCTTTTGCAATTTCTATGATATCATTTCTATCTCCAAGGACTTTGACACCATGCATATATTTTCCAATTTTGCTTTTATCATCATCCACAAAACCTACAATATGCATATTCACAAAACGACTGCCGGAAATTTCTTTGATAATAGAATTTCCTGCTTCTCCGGCACCTACTACAAGCACTCTCTTAAGATTCTTCTCATCCACTTTTTTTCCAAAAAAAGTTCTGACTGCACGGTAGGAATAGCGGCTGATAAACATAAATGCCAATAATAGTGTTCCATAAATAAAATACCAGCTTCTAGGCAGCGGATACTCCTGATCTCTGTAATTCAGAAGAATCGTCACTGTATTGAGTAGCGTATCTACAATACATGCTGCTGCAAGATACAATAATTCGGTTACTCCTGCATATACCCAAAGGCTGCTATACAAACGAAATACATAAAATACAATAATCGCGATCACTAACGTTGCCGGCAATGAACTCCATACAACGCCAATATAATACTTTGGTACAGCCGAAAGACTAAATTCGAATCTTACAATCAATGCCGTGATGCTTGTCAATATTACAATGCAAATATCCATCAGCACCATAAATATTCTTTTGATCCATAATGTTTTATCTAAGTTTTTCATAAGTCCGCCACTTTTCTCTATAAATTATTTTGCATATACTTCATAATGTTCTGTATTATAAATTTTACTAAATCCAATGCTATTAAAAAATTCAATATTGTCATACTCAGAATTAATAACCAGACAATTGCAGCCATAGGATTCTGTTTCTATCTGCAGCTGTTCCAGATTCTCCTGGGTAAAAGATAAACCTTCACCATAAATAACAGCAAACCTGGTATCATATTCCCGAAGCTCACCTGCCACCTCTTCCGGTGCAAGAACTCTTGGTTTTTCTACAAATTCCAACTGTTCAGCGATCTCCATGACTTCATTTGATATTTTATAACTGTTTGTGATAAATTCCAAATGCTGCGACGTATAATTTAATCCCATCCCTGCCTGAATCAGTAAAATATATATCACTATGACAATTATTTTTTCTTTCTTAGATGGTATGTTTATCAAATAGTCTGTCATTGCAACTCCAACAACCGATACTATGTTTAGTATTCCATAGACCATCCAATGATCTGTCTTCTGACCGCTCATATTTAGTATGCCATTTGCAATTCCCGGCGTCACCAGAAAAAGTATACCAAAAATCTCATATATTAACAAATTTCTTTGTCTTTTTTTATTTATAATCAAGAAATAAAATATTGCAACAAAAAGGAAAAAAACATTTGTTCCCATCCCATTGTAAGAAAAATATGCATTTTTAATGTCTTCCCACAACCCGGACATATTTATACCCCTTCCTTACAAACCAGACAAGAATCATCAGCAACATCATCAGGAACACATAAAACCAGCCTTTGTGATGTAACAATTGTGCCGCCGGATATAAAATAATAAATAATACTGCCTGCATCATAACCGGATGTTTTACACAATCGGATACTTTATTTTTTTCTCCTCCATACATGAAATGCAACATGCGCATCACTTGTAAAAATGTATATGGAAGAATGCAGCATTCCAACATTACACTGCCATTCCAACAGCTTCGGAATATGCCTGTCACCGGAGTTTCTACCGCTGTATATATTGGTACATAATAGATAATTTCTACAATTATTAAAAATACTGCCTGCATTTTTTCCTGCTTAAAAAAGAACTTTCCAATTTCCCAATAACAGCACATAAAAAATGGTAAAATAAATAATGGAAGTATTACTTTTATCAGCAATGCCGGATGTAATCCGGAAACATATGCAGTGACTGCGTATAGCATCTCATAAGGTGAAAATATCTTTTCCATCTGTGTGGCTGGATACTGCTCGCCAGTATATGGTTGATATATATATGCAGAATTGGTATCAATTGATGTCATTACTGTTTGTACTGTCTGCTCCATCTGTGGTTTTATGCAAGATACAGAAAACAATATTGCTATTATGGATACTACCATTGCAATTTTTACAGCCTTGTGTCCATTTTCTGATTTTCTTTTATGTTTAAAACATCCATGTATTGCTTTTTTATTTGCTAATATGGATGCCACGCATATCGTAATCGTCGCAAACATCCAAACCATACTAAGTTTTTCTAATGTACAGCCACGATATAAAAAAAGTACCGCAACACCCCAAAATATTCCAAGCATAGCAACAAATCCATTTGCATATGTGCTTGATATATTTCTCCTTTTTACACCTGCTGCTGCATCAATAAATGCACCTGCTAACAATGGTACTAAAAAAAACAAATAAATTACCAGCAATATTCCTGCTGCATTTTTCATTCATTTTCTCCTAACACTTTATCGACTTTGCGTTCTAATAAAGTTTTATATACTTTCGTCCCCTTAATATACTCCAGTTCGTTTTCTACTTTGTTCATATGACATTTTAACTCACTAAGTGCACTGAGTATCGGATTGTCCTGCAACCCTGCTTCCCTGATTCTAAATGCAATTTTGATCTCTCTGACATTATTTTCCCATTGATTTTCAAATATGATCTGCGGATCTTCCGATGCAAATATAAAATCATGATCTTTTGTTATGATGGCATTGTGCCGATAATGTTCAATTTCATATTCATTGTTATCTTTTGTCACAATTTGCACCTTGAGATTTTGCAAAACACATGAAACATTTAATGGATCCAATCGTATTTCTGATACATCCTGTGTGAATTCAATCGGAATATTCAATTTTACATTCTGTCCTATAATATGATTTGTAATTGCCTTGTCTTCAAGATAGTTTGTTCCATCATTTAAGAACACCTGTAAGAATAAGTTTTCCTCCGGAAGCAGTTTTTTCACATCGTATACTTCTTTTTTGTAAGCAATAAGGCTTGCGTTATAGCCATTTTTCCCACCATATACATATTGATTAAATGCTTCATTCATATTTTCAAATATAACAATTTCCTCTTCCGTAATATCAAAACAATCATAAATTTCATTAATTGTCATGATATCTTTCATAGCACTGCCATTTCTTGTATAAAAAGCAGACACTGCACGATATATTACAAACTTCACTGGAATTGGAAATGGAAATACCCATTCATAATCAATAATTTTATATTTGTTGTCAGTTTGATCTGTTATGATATTATCAAAGCTCATATCAATATTCATTTCTTTTCCACATTCCATCTCATCTGGAAAAGAAACTTCGCCAAACACCTGTACAAATTGTGCATCCGGCATAAATGCTCTTTTTTCTATACTAACATTATTTCTTATGATTCCATCATACATTCGAAGCAAAGATAGAAATCTTACTTCATCTTTATTCGCAAGAGCCTCCAACATTGTATTACAAAGACTCTCCCCGGTTAAAAATTCAAAAGCGATCTCGTTTTCTGAAATCAGTTCCGATGGACACAGTATACCTTCATCCTTATTTTTTTCATAATAATCAGACATCTTCCTGATATGTGCTGCTCCATCTTTTGCCAATGCTCTTTTTACAACCAGTCTCTTTTCCCCGTCCTTCATTATGTAGGTTTCTATCTGAAACTGTTTTCTTCTCTCTTTTGTAATTTTTGAGTAAATTTTCTTCAAGATATCACCTCACACTATTTTGTAACTTCTATAAAGAAGGAATTTGCAAAAAAATCAAATTTTTTTTCTTTTAAAAGATTTGCATAGACTCTGTTTTCGTTAAAAAGCATCATTCTTGTATTATCGAAAGTATCTAAACCTATATTAAGATCATCTTCTCGTGGAAGGTACTCATCCGAAAAAATCTGTACAGGGAATTTATAATCTGGAAACGGATAATAAAATTCTGCTTTCCCATATCCAGCATCTGTAATTATTTTCTTTAACGCCTCTTTACTAAAAGTTCTCACTTTACTATCTGTATCAATATAACCTTCCAAACCGTCAAAAAATTTTCCAGTATGGTCTTCTCTGGAACCTGCCCAATATTTCAATCCAAATTTATTTTCAATAGCAATCAGCAGTTTTCCATCTTCTTTCAAATATCCACTGATTTTTTTTAAAAAGGCTTCAAATGGATGTTCATCATCCGTGTAATAACCGGCATATTCCAATACTCCGATTAATGTAATATAATCATACTTTTCTTTCAAAACAACATCATTGAAATTTCCAACCATAATTGTAAGATTATCGTATTCTTTATTACGGTTTGCATTAATCAATGATCTGCGTTTAGAAAGATCTACACTCGTCACATGTTTTGCATTTCTACAAAGCACTCCACTGATAGCTCCACATCCTGCCCCAATTTCAAGTATAGATGCATCTTTTTTAAAAGGATACCACTCCAATATATTTTGTCTGACAGGTGAAAAATGATATAACACTGGCCACCGGTCATCTTCTGCAAGTATCTTCTCTACGTCTGGTTCTTTCATAATAAGCTGTAACAGATCATTCTCGATGTCCCCGTCACTATATTGATCCTGTCCATTATAAAATGTATAATCTAACGTTACTTTTCCAATCTGCTCTGTCATAGAACCTCTTTTCTATAGTTATCTACAACTATTATTTTTTACCCAAGAATCTCCTTGATATCCTTTATAAAATCAAATACATGCTCATTTTTTACATATAATGGATTCGCTGTCACATGTTCTACCTGCGGTCTGTAAGCTTTACAGATTTCAGTCAGATGTGTTGCAATGTTCATTGGACTGATATTATCCAGTGATACCATGTTATCATTGAAATCCTTAAGATCTTTATTCGCATAAGTATTCGTGATCGTCTTTACATCAAATACCGACATCTCAAGTGGCGGATAACTTGGATGTGGTGAACACATCAGTGAAATTCCTGCGTAAGTTTCCTGCAAAGTCCGCGCATATTCTTCAATTGTAAGCTTTCCAACGGAGACAAGCTCTTTGCCGTTTCCAAGCGGAATTGAACGGTGCATCTCCCCTGCCGAAAGAATCTCCCATTCCTCAATATCCGGCTGCATCATCACCCATTTTTTCAGAGCCGCTACTACAAGGTTAAATGCATTACGCTCCGTACCCGGGCGTCCATAAACAAGAATCTGTTTTTTCTTATCAACCTGTGCAGGCATTTGCTCTAACACTTTTCTTAATCCATCATTTAAGACAGGATCAAATGCAAAGCTATGCGTAAAATGGTAATGATTTTCATCGAAGAATTCTTTCAACAACATACTGTTAAAAATTGCAATTGTTGGATAATCACTTTTGTAGGTAGAATCTGCAAGCAGGTACTTCGTAGACCAGGAGTAAAATCCCGGCTCATAATCCTGAATAAAATAGAGAAAAATATTTGGTTTGATTCCAAATGTATTTTCAAATCCAACATAAGCATCCTGACAACAATACGCTGTCCACCAGCCAGTAAATAAGAAATAGTCATTCTCTGACACTGGAATACTGCGGTTAAAACGATTGCTGTATGGAATAATCTGTTTTGCAACGAGAGAATCATCTTCTGCTTTTACAAATGTATACTCATCGGAATATTTTTTAATGGCTGCTTTGTCTGGCTCTGCGTCTACTAAAATAATACGTGCATCATAGCCTAATGCTTTCACTAAAGTATCGAAAAACTTCAGTGCAGTTGAGATTCCACCAAAGACATGCTCTGCATTGATAGACGGAACCAGAAGGTTCATTCTGCGGTTTGGATAATCTATCTTACGGAAAGTGTATGGTGTAATTTCATATACATTCGTATCCAATTGTGGAAGTCCGGTTTCTCTTTTTCTCTTCAGAAGCATTTTTTCCTCCTGCTCTTTGACAGTCTGCTGCACCGCAGCACAAATTTTGGGCTGACAACAATAATAATCAAGATTTCTATTATAATATGGATCTCCGTTTTTCCGGTAGGTCTTATACATCTGATCAGACAGATCAAAGTCAATCTGTGGGATTTTACTTGCATCCCTGCTCTTAGATTCATAATGATACAGACGAACATTTGGATCATAGATATTTACAAGTCCATACTTGTTTGCGCGAAGTGCAAGTTCAATATCACTTCCACATACAATGAATTTCTCATCAAATCCACCGATTTTCTCAATCGTCGCCTTTGAAACTGCAAGACAGGCTCCCGTTACCGCCGAAACATTTCTTGTTACCATCGGTGACACAAATGGCGATCCATAGTGCTGCGGTTTCATTCCCTTGAATACATGATCAGCCCAGCCACCCATTCCAATAACTACTCCTGCATGCTGGATCGTATTATCTTCATATAAAAGCAATCCACCGACAACACCAACATCTTTTCGTATAGCTTTCTCTACCAGTCTTGTAAGCCATTCCGGTTCAATAACTTCTACATCATTATTCAAACATACATAGACATCTCCGGTTGCGAACTTCATTCCATAATTATTAAGCCTTGACCAGTTAAACTCAAACGCCGCATCTTTCACGATGACATTGTCATGTTCTTCTTTCACCTTCTTCAGATAAGTAAAAGTCTCTTCCCTCTCAGAATTGTTATTTATAATAATAATCTCAAAATTTTTATAAGTTGTCTTCGCAAAAATACTGTCAATTGCAGCCTTTAACAAATCTGCATGATCTTTTATCGGAATAATAATGGAAACCTTCGGTTCCTCATTCATGTGATATCTCACATCATAGACAAACAAATTCTCTGTCTCATTTGCAGTCGCTGCTCCTTTGCCATAAACACTGTCTAAATGTTCCTGAATTGCATTAAGTCCTGCTGTCTGTGCATATGGCTTTGACTCCGGGTTGGCTGCTGTGGAGCTTGGAAGATCTCTCCAATGATAAAGTATCTCAGAGACATGTCCAATCTTGTCCGTCATCTCTGTCATTCGAAGTAACAGATCATAATCCTGGCTTCCGTTGAACTCACCGCGAAATCCACCCACTTTTTCAAATAAGGACTTCTTGAATCCAATCAAATGTCCTAAATACATCTGGCTCAGGAAAAGATCCGGAGACCAGTCAGGTTTACATAATGGATCTCTCGTTTTTCCTTTCGCATCAATAATATCCATATCGCTGTATATGATCTCAGAACCTTCTTTTTTTATCTTCTGATAAAATTCATGTAATGCAGACGGTGCAAGCTCATCATCATTATCCATAAGAAGGATATACTCTCCGGATGCAAGCGCTGCTGCCGCATTGGTTGCTCCTGAAATCCCCTGATTTTTTTCTAATAATTTAATTTTAATCCGGCTATTTTTCATTGCAGATAAGTGCTCTCTTACCTCCTGCTTTGTAGAACAGTCATCTGCAATGCAAATCTCCCAGTTTTTGTAATTCTGCTTTTCTATAGATTCAATCGCCTTATCAAGCCACTTAATTTCTACATTATATACAGGCATTACAATGGAAAAAAGAATCTCTCCACTATAATTTTTTAATTTTTCTTTCTTCACTCTGCCATATCCAGGTTCATAATTTACACTGGCAGATAAACGTTGTTTAAAAATCTCCGGTCCCTGATTTTTTAAAACTTTTAATCCTTTTTTTATTTTCTGAGGATTTCTTACTCCCTCTTTTATAATTGCTGCAAGCTTCTGTGTTCTTCCCATAATGCTCCTTTTTATATACAGCGATTCCTGTCATCGCTGATTTTACTCGCTGTTCGCCTTCCCATAGCCTACTCTTCATTACAACTTACTATAGAGTTCAAATCAAAATATCCAACAGTAACTTTTTTAGATAAAACCTGTATACAACATATATCATATAATCTGTGATGAACTTCTAATTCGTCACCATTATATCCTGTACATCCTAACTGTAGCAGATACTGTCCTTTTTGAAATGGCAATTTTTGTCTGAATGATACTGTAAGTATGGTCCCTGCCTCTATCAGCCCAGGCTCTAACCCTTCAATAAGTGAATTAGTTCCGGTAAGATCCGTTCCCTTTAAATCCCGGATTGTAAATGCAAAAATTGGATTTAACACATCCTCATGAAACTGTACCTTTAATTTCAAAACACACTCTTCAAATTTAGAAACAGTATTCGTAATCTTTCCTGTTGCATCGAAAATTCCAAAGTCAATAATCTCTGCCTTTTTATCTCCATATTCCTGCTTATCCGGATTTAAAATCATGGATTCTTTCCATGCAACTCCTTCTATTGCTGCATGACCGTTTTCTTTTTTCGGAATATCTTCCATCTTTGATTCTGCCATTACCTTTTTGTACAGATCAATCATATCCTTTGGTTTACCCTCTGCAAGCTTTACGCCTTTATTCAAAAGGACAACTCTGTCACAGTATTTTCCAATGCTCCCCAGATCATGGCTAACAAAAAGAATGGTCTTTCCCATTTTCTTAAATTCTTCAAATTTGTGATAACATTTCGTCTGAAAAAATACATCCCCAACCGAAAGTGCTTCATCGACAATAAGGATTTCCGGCTCAATATTGATTGCAACTGCAAATGCAAGACGTACAAACATACCGCTGGAATATGTTTTGACCGGCTGATTTACAAAATCACCAATATCTGCAAAATCTAAAATATCCTGCAGCTTTTCATCTATCTCTTCTTTGGTAAAACCAATCATGGTTCCATTCAGATAAATATTTTCAATTCCGGTATATTCCATATTAAATCCGGCGCCAAGTTCTAACAACGCAGAAATACGCCCATTTACTTTGACTTCCCCATCGGTTGGATTCAAAACTCCAGTGATGATCTTTAAAATTGTAGATTTTCCTGAACCATTTGTTCCAATAATGCCAACTGTCTCTCCCTGACCAACCTGAAAAGATACATCATTCAATGCGTAATGCTCTTTTCCAAGTGGTTTTTTTGAAAATCCTAATGCATCTTTCAAGCGATCTCGGTTTCTGTCATATAATTTATATATTTTTTTTACATGTTCTACTGAAATTGCGATATTATCCATGCAGTTACCTTTCTATAACACATCTGCAAAATGTGGCTTTAATTTTTTGAATATTTTTGTCCCGATTATGAATAATACAATTGTAAGAATCCAATAATAAATTGTCATGCCTGGTTGTTCCCAAAATCCAGCCTTATTGATCAAAGAATCCCTATATCCTGCCACAATATAATACATTGGATTTAACTTTAAAATTGTAATCAGAATCGGATTCAATTCCATCCCATCAATATTCCACATAATTGGTGTCATCCAGACACCTATCTGCAAAATAATGTTAATGATCTGTCCAAGATCTTTGAAAAATACTACTATTGCAGATGTTGCATATATCAGTCCTAATAAAAGAATCATCATCGCAAAGGTATAATATAACATTTGCAATGTATACAAATCCGGATAATACCCATAACACGCATATAAAACAATTGTAAATACAATAAAAAACAAATGCACAAACAAAGCCGATATCAATTTAATAATTGGTAAGATATCAATCTGGAATACTACCTTTTTTACCAGATAGCTATACTCCATCAGCGCATTTGTTCCGCCGCTCAGTACCTCCTGAAAGAAAAACCATGGTACAAGTCCTGCTATCAGCCACAAAACAAAAGGTGCTGTAATTCCCGATCTGAGATTAATGCCACTTGCATGCATTCCCTTTTCAAATACAAACCAATATACCAATACTGTTACAATCGGCTGGACAAAAGCCCAGATAATTCCCAGATAGGATCCTGCAAATCTGGTTTTAAAATCATTCTTTGACAAGTCCCATATTAATTTTCGATTACTTATTATTTCTTTCAGCATATTGGCTTGTTTTATTTCCGTTGGCATGCTTTTCCTCTAACTTTCATTCTCTTAAGCTATAACTTATTTACGGTTTTTGACATATTCTGAGATTCCACTCCATACTTTATCCTTATCAGATAATGTAAGATCCGCCTCAGTCATTCCTTCCGGCATTGGCCATTCCACACCGATCTCCGGGTCTTTCCACAACAGTCCGCCCTCATCATTTGGATGATAAAAATCTGTTACCTTATAACAGAATTCTGCATAATCGGACAATACGATAAATCCATGGGCAAATCCCTTTGGAATAAAGAACTGTTTCTTATTCTCTGCAGATAAAGTTACACCAAACCATTTGCCAAATGTCTCTGAACCCTCGCGTAGATCGACTGCAACGTCAAACACCTCTCCGTTTACCACACGCACCAGCTTGTCCTGTGGATAATTAATCTGAAAATGTAATCCTCTTAATACGCCTTTTTTGGATGCAGACTGATTATCCTGTACAAATTCACAGTCAATTCCTGCCTCTTTGAAATCATTGTAATTATAAGTCTCCATGAAATATCCACGGGCATCCCCAAATACGGTCGGCTCAATCACTTTTAATCCTGCAATTCCATTGCAATTGTCTGTTACTTTTATTTTTCCCATTTTTTATACTTCCTTTTCGAATCTTTTTTATCCATAGATGAAAATAAAGACTTTATAATCCCTCTGCAATTTCCATCAGATATTTTCCATAATCTGTCTTCAATAATGGCTGTGCAAGTTTCACAAGCTGCTCTTTGTCAATGAACCCCCGCTTGTAAGCAATTTCCTCGATACAGGAGATATATAATCCCTGACGTTTCTGGAATGCTGACACGAAATCTGCCGCTGCAAGAAGCATGTCATGATTTCCGGTGTCTAACCAGGCAAATCCTCTTCCCAATGTTTCAACATTTAAAGTTCCACGGTTCAGATATTCATTATTTACGCTTGTGATCTCTATCTCACCCCTTGCGGATGGTTTTACATTCTTTGCAATCTCAACCACATCATTGTCATAGAAATAGAGTCCCGGTACTGCATAGTTTGACTTCGGATTTTCCGGTTTTTCCTCGATGGACAGTGCTTTTCCATTCTCATCAAATTCTACAACCCCATATTCTCTCGGGTCTCTTACATAATAGCCAAAAATGGTTGCGCCGGCTTCATTTTCTGTACGCTCAGCTGCGCTCCGAAGAACTTTTGAGAAACTCTGTCCGTAAAAGATATTGTCTCCTAATACCAATGCCACTGCATCTTTTCCAATAAATTTTTCGCCGATAATAAATGCATCAGCAAGTCCTCTTGGCTGTTCCTGTACCGCATACTCAAATCTCATTCCAAGCTGTGATCCATCCCCCAATAACTCCTCAAACACCGGCAGATCCCTTGGTGTAGAAATAATCAGTACTTCTCTGATTCCAGCAAGCATTAAAGTTGATAAAGGATAGTAAATCATTGGTTTATCATAAACCGGCATGATCTGCTTTGAAATTGCTTTTGTCAATGGGTATAAACGTGTTCCGGATCCTCCGGCTAAAATAATTCCTTTCATTTTTCATCCTCCTAAAAAATTCATTTTATCACTTTTTGGTAAAACGCAAACAAGCAGTATCATCCGACCTACGGACGGTACTGCTATTTGTGCTATTATTATTTTCCCTGATACATATCTTCATAATATTTCTGATAATCACCACTGGTAACGTTGTTCATCCAGTCTTCATGTTCTAAATACCAGGCGATGGTCTTCTTAATTCCATCCTTGAACATCGTCTCCGGTTCCCAGCCTATCTCAGCTTTTATCTTGTCAGGTGCGATTGCATATCTGCGATCGTGTCCCTTGCGATCCTCTACATATGTGATCAAATCTTTGCTTACATTTGCTTTTCTTGGATCAGTATCAGGAAGAATTTCCTGTAAAGTCTCAATGATAATATTGATAATCTCAATATTACGCTTTTCATTATGTCCGCCAATATTGTAAGACTCACCAAGCTTTCCATGTTCCTGAACCATGTCAATTCCCTTTGCATGATCATCTACATATAACCAGTCACGGATATTCAGTCCATCTCCGTACACCGGTAATTTCTTTCCGTGCAAAGCATTGTTAATAATTAATGGAATCAACTTCTCCGGGAACTGATATGGTCCATAATTATTAGATGTATTCGTCACATTCGCCGGAAAATGATACGTATCAATATAAGCCTTCACTAACATATCAGAAGACGCTTTACTAGCGGAATATGGACTGTGTGGCTGATATGGAGTTGTCTCATAAAAATAGCTTTTTCCATCATCAGGAAGTGAACCATATACTTCATCTGTCGATACATGAAGGAACTTTTTACCAGTTTTAAAACTGCCATCCGGCAGCTCCCATGCTTTTTTTGCACAATTAAGCATAACTGCTGTTCCAAGAACATTTGTCTTGACAAAAACTTCCGGATTTTTAATACTTCTGTCAACATGACTTTCTGCCGCGAAATGCACAACACGGTCAATATCATTTTCTTCAAAGATCTTCATGATAGCATCCTTGTCCGTGATGTCTGCTTTAATGAAAGTGTAATTATCTCTATTTTCAATATCTTTTAAATTCTCCAGATTACCTGCATATGTCAATGCATCTACATTGATAATTCTAATTTCATTATCATATTTGCGAAACATATAATGAATGTAGTTCGATCCAATAAATCCAGCTCCTCCAGTTACCAAATAAGTTCTCATTCCGAGATCCTCCTATCATCACAATTATTTGTCATTTTACCATATTTTATATACTAAGACAAGTTTTACACATCTTAGGATTTTATTAACTATTTCAGCTCTGCCATATAAACATCCAATGCGTCTTTCCAGTCAGCCATCTGATAACCATCCGCTAATCTCATCATATAATTATCCAGAATAGAATATGCCGGACGGTCAGCCGCTGCCGGATTCATCTGTTTATACTGCTTACTTGTTACATGATTTACCTTTGTGCTTTTTCCTGCTCTTTTGAAAATTTCCTCTGTAAAGTCCGCCCAGTTTGTATCTCCCTCGCAAGTAGCATGATACAGACCATAATTTTCCGTTCCCTCAAAATGATGGATTGCCTTTGCAAGCTCTACTGCACTTGTTGGCGATCCAAGCTGATCGCAGACAACACTCACTTCATCATGAGTCTCCGAAAGGTTCAGCATAGTTTTTACAAAGTTTTTTCCATCTCCATATAACCAGGCTGTACGAAAAATAAAGAAATGGTTTGAAAACTGTTGAACAAACTTTTCTCCCTCGAGCTTTGTTTTACCATAAGCACTCACCGGATTCGGTGCATCAAATTCAGTATATGGTTTTGTACCATTTCCCTCAAAAACATAATCAGTTGAAACATGAATCATCTTTGCGCCAACTGCCTCTGCTGCAATGCTTAAGTTTCTTGGACCCAAAGCATTGATACGATAGGCTGCATCCCACTGCTTCTCACATGCATCAACATTTGTATGGGCCGCACAGTTAATGATCACTTCTGGCTGTTCTGCACGTACAAGTGATAATACCTGCTCAATTTTTGTAATGTCAAGTGCTGTCACACCTTCCCCTTCCGCTACATCTGTATTAATAAATGTCACATCACTTCCTGCATATTCCTTATTGATCGCACGACCAAGCTGTCCATTACATCCTGTTACCAAAATCTTTTTACTCATTCTCTTCATTCCCTCTTTCTTTTTATAAAATTTTCCATCTTTTATCACACTTCAGTTTTCTTCTTCCTGTCCTTTGCGACACAGGATGTTATTATTAAAAATACTATAAATACTACTCCAAACGAAAGGGTACAACTCAGTGCCGCTCCCAACATTCCAAGACTCTTTACGAAACTCGATCCCAGAAATACTGCAAATATAAGTCCGGCTCCATATCCCAGCAATAAAAAAATCTGTTTTCCCGTAACTGTTACCACATAATAGAGACAATATACATAGGCATTCAGTCCTCCGCATATCATAATGATCACCAATTCCATTCGATATGCCCTCAGATCAACTCCATACACAAGAGATAATATTGGTATTCCCAAAAGATAAGCACCCACACATGCTGCAATCGTAAGTGCACCAATTAAAATCATCATTTTTTTCACAATGTCCGTAAACTCTTTTATATTTTCCCCTTCCCAATCTTTGGCAAGATCTGTAAGAAGTGGCCGGAATACAAAAAGGCTTAATAAATTGATCACAAATGCAGGCATAAATAAAATATTATAGCTGTTCTGAACCGTCTCATCGTAATATGTGTTAATCGCATATTTGGGTGCATTGTTCAAATAATTCATAATAAAAGATGACACAAACAATGGCCAGCATGCATTATAAATACCTAAAATCCCTCTCCATTCAAGATGCACCGGCGTTGGTTCAAAGTATTTTTTCATATGTAAATCATAAAACAGCATAATAACCAGTGACGTTAATGTAAGTGTCATAGCCGCATATAACAGGTTGTCTGTTAACCATAATATAATTGTGAATGTAATCGTTGAAATTCCGCTCCGCATTAACATCTCTTTTCCGGAAATATCAATGCGTTCTCTCTGTTGGAATAGTCCACTATATACATCTGCCACAGCCTCTACCATTCGATACCCCAGAATCCAAAAAACGGTAAGTGCTTCTACTCCAGTATAACCATTCACAACAATATAGCCTATCATGCAGATCAGCATAATAATACAATTTAACATTCTGCTGGTAAAATATTGATTAAATGTAAATTTATTTTTTATATCCGTCGACTGAACTGGTCTGATTTCAAATCCACCGACAGAAAACAAAAGCTGCGCTGTAGAATACGCCAATGCAAAAAATCCACCCCTGCTCTCTCCGCTAATCCGGTTAACGATAATCAACAGAAGCATAGAGGAAAGTGAATTGCAAAGACTTCCAGCCATATTCCACATAAATTTCTTCTTTGCTGTTGTTTCCTTCATTTATTTCTGTTCCCTTTTTTCTTTCTCATCAATTGCAATCTTCTGTACTAATTCTTTTACTTTATTGTCCAGTTTAGAAATGTCCATAGTGAGTTGAAAACATTTGACAAGTAATATAAATATAATCAAAAGAAATATGAAATTAGTTGTGGAATATACGCCTACCAACTCTGACATCCAATCTGCAATCTGTGGAAAAATACTAAACAAAACGAGCATTATCGCAAACAATGTCCAAAAAATAGAATACTCTATCTGTAATTTTTCCTGTTTTACTTTTTTGCACATATAAAGCAATGTAAAAACAGATACGATAATCAATGTAATTCGAAATGCTATCGACATTCTTTTCTCCTTTATCCTGTCTATTTTGTAAAATCCACTTTCTTTTTATTGCGAAAGTTCTGTATTAATAGTATAGAAATCAACATTCTGGCCATATATTTTGCAGCATTGACGGCATTAAGATAACTTTGTCCGGCAATTCTTTCATCCATCTTTGCCTGTATTTCTGCCACTTTTGCTCCCATTTTAATCAAATACGATACGGTATCCGGTTCCGGTCCAAAATTTATGTTGTTTGCCAATACTTCTATTAATTTTTTATTATACATACGCATTCCAGATGTCGGATCCATGATTTTTGCACCTGAAGTAAGTCTGATCGCAGTGGTGATCAATCTGCTTCCAATCATCCTTGCTGTAGCCGGTTTCTTTTCTTCAACAAATCTGGATGCGATCACAATATCATTTCCTTCTTCTATTTTCCGGATCATTGCTGCAATATATTCCGGTCTGTGCTGTCCATCTGCATCAAACTGTACTGCGCAATCATATCCCTTTTGATATGCATATTTCATACCAGTCTGAAATCCACCTGCAAGTCCTAAATTTACCGGAAGATCTATAATATTGTAATGATTTGAATGGCATATCTCAGATGTTTTATCCATTGATCCATCATTAATCACCACATAATCATACTCTGGATAATTTTCCGTCAAATGCTTCACCACACGTTCTATATTGTCTTGTTCGTTGTATGCCGGAATGATGATCAATACTTTCATTCTTTCTCTCCATTCATGTCTTTTGCAATCTGCATAACCTTTTTAGCAGTGGCATCCCATGTGAAATATTTCACTAATCTATCATAACTTCTGCATTCTGCCTGTGTTCTATATGCATCATCTTCTATTACTTTTTCCAAATTTTTCTGAATCGATTCAACAGTATTATCTCTCATAATAATTCCATACTGTTCATCTATGAGCAACTCCTTCGCGCCACCTCGGTAGGTTGTTATCACAAAACACTTACATGCCACAGCCTCCAATACGGAAGTGGGAAAACCTTCCGAATCTGATGGCAGGCAAAATATATCTGACGCATCCAAAATTTTAACAATATGTTCAAAGTCAATTTGTCCCGTCAATATTGTATATTGATCTGACATTTCTAACAATTCCTGATATAATGGGCCATCCCCTGCAATCATTAAACAAACCGGTACCTGTCCGTTTTTTATCCTGCTTATATTTATCTTCTTTACCGCTGATACAAGCTGTTTAATCCCTTTTTCCGGAATTAATCTGCCAGTAAAAGAAATCACTTTTGCTCCACTCGGGATTCCATATTCCTTCCGATAATCAATGTCGGACTCTTTTAGAATTCTCTGAAATTCTTCGATTTCTACCGCATTATATAGTGTTCCCTTTGATTTGATATGGAAATGTCCGCTCCACTCACAACAGGCTTCCGAAACTCCATAGTAATCATCACAATACTTTTTCAACAAAAATGTAAGGAAATGCTCATACCATCCCCCCACTGTGTCAAACAACTTATTATTCACACTCAGGTGGGATGTTCCATGTTCTATTACAATGGATGGAATCCCCTTACTTTTAGCAAATTTCGCACCATATAATGAATGCAGATAGAATCTCGTATTAATAATCACAAGATCATATTGATTCCTCTCGATCAGTTTTTTTACTTTTTTAAATTCTTTGTTTCTTTTGAACACCGGATATCTTCCGCCTAATAAATCGTAACATGGCAGACGATAAATCTGGATTCCTTCTTGTATTTCATCTCCTGATAAATCACCCGTATTTGATGTTACTATAGTAACTTCGTTTCCTGCAGCGATCAATTTTCTGCTCAAATACAAAGTATAACGTTCTACACCACCAACATGCGGATAATACTGTGCAGAAAAAATGCAATAATGTTTTGACATTTTTTTCACCTGTTCAATTACTCTAATGTATTTTTTTATTATGAATAATAAACTTTTTTAATATATAACATTAAAATTCTTGATGTCAATCCAAATCCTAATATACGATATACCCTATGAACCAGATGAACTGCCGGGTTTATATCATAAGTTAACAGATATGCATATTTTTTCATTATCTCACGATCATTTTTAATTTGCTCATCCTGTTCTATCAAATATGCCTGTCCCATCCAGACTGCAAACGGATAAGCTAAATACGCATAAAAAACTTTCCGATATTCTTGATCCAAATATTTTTCTGCATATTGGGTATATTCTATTATAATATTTTTCAGATCATTCACCATATAATATTTCATCTTCTGACTTGTCTGAGCTGTTTCATGGCCTTTGCGATACACATAAAATGGTTTATCATACCATTCAAACCGTTCTGCGCAAATCAGCATTCTGGCAATCCAGTCTGTATCTTCATTGCGGATTCCCTTTTTAAAATACAGATCATGTTCCCGTATCAAAGAGGTTTTTACAAGTTTTGTCCAAACTGTAACGCTAAGCATTCCAGCTTTTATCAGATTTTCCACTGCCTCTTTTCTTTTCTTTCCCGATACAAGTGTGCGATCAAAAGAAGATGGGTTTACAGTTTTATTTTTATCCTGCCAATACACCATGTTTGCGTGCATCACAACATCCGGTTCTGTCTCACTTATCACTTTTATGATATCACACAACGCATCTGGATTACTCCAATAATCATCATTGTCCATAAATGTGATGTAATCACCACTGGCTTTCTCCAATCCAACGTTTCTTGCATCTGATGTTCCACCGTTCTGTTTGTGAATCGTAACAATTCTATCATCTTTTTGGGCATATTCATCACATATCATCGGACTATCATCCGTAGATCCATCATCTACTAACAAAATTTCGAAATTGTGATACGTCTGCGCCAATATGCTTTCCACACATTGTTTCAAATATAAAGTTGAGTTGTATACCGGTATAATAATACTTATTTTCATATCTTACTTAATATCTTTTTCTTTTAATTTTTGAAAAAATATCCCTTACTCTCCCAATCCATTCTCAATCGCTTCCACAATCGCTTTTAAGGCTTCTTCCTCATCTTCGCCCTCGCACATGAGTTCAATCTCATCCCCGGACTTGATACATGCACCTAACACGCTTAAGACACTTTTTGCGTTTGCGATATTATCGCGGTAGCGGAACGTGATATGTGATTTAAACTGCATTGCATCCTTACATAAAATTCCCGCAGGTCTTAAATGCAGTCCTGTTGGATTTTTTATTACTACTTTCTGACTAACCATGCTGTATTACCCTCCAAATTCTAGTCCCCTGATTTTTTACTCTGTATGCCGGTCTGGATTCCCCTGCCATAGTCAGACCAGCATTTTGGTATTCTATAACATAATTTTTGTGATCAATTCCGCCAATTTCCTTGCTTCTTCGTCGATCACTTTCTGATCTTTCCCCTCGATCATGACACGTACCAGCGGCTCTGTTCCGGATGGACGGATGAGAACTCTTCCCTCGCCCTTGAATTTCCTCTCAACATCTGCCACAGCATCTGCAATTTCCTGGTATTCCATGAATTTTTCCTTTTTATGGTTTGGAACCTTTGCGTTGACAAGAGCCTGTGGAAGCACTTCCATAATCTCCGCAAGTTCTGACAATGGTTTTCCGGTATTGACCATAACTTCTAATAAATGCAGGGCACTTAATAATCCGTCACCGGTTGTATTATCGTCTAAGAAGATCACGTGGCCAGACTGTTCTCCTCCGATGTTATAGCCATTTTTTCTCATATTCTCAAGAACATAACGGTCACCGACTTTTGTCTTTTCCACATGGATGCCCTCTTTCTGTCCCATAAGGGTAAATCCAAGGTTTGTCATAACCGTAACTACAATGGTATCTTTCTTCAAAGTTCCTTTGGACTTCATATAGTTACCGCAGATTGCCATGATCTGATCGCCATCTACAACATTTCCATGCTCATCCACTGCAAGCATACGGTCCGCATCACCGTCAAACGCAAGACCCACCGCTGCCTTTTCATATACAACACGCGCTTTCAACTCATCCATATGAGTGGAGCCACAGTTGGAATTGATGTTGGTTCCATCCGGATTTGTATGGATTGCAACAAGGTCTGCCCCAAGATCTGTCAATGCTTTGACAGATGTATAATGAGATGCACCTTCTGCACAGTCTACAACAATTTTCATACCTTTTAGATCCACTGGAACACATTTTTCCATGAATTTTACATATTCGTCTCTCAGATCGAAGCGATAATCAATCTTTCCGACACCGGAACCGATTGGAAGTACCACGTCCTTCATGTTGTTTTTGATCAGAGCCTCAATCTCATCTTCCATCTCATCCGGAAGTTTATAACCTTCTCCATTAAAGAACTTAATTCCGTTGAATTCCATTGGATTGTGTGATGCAGAGATGACTACTCCGGCATCTACTTTGTGTTTTCTGGTGAGATATGCGATTGCAGGTGTCGGCATTACTCCAACAAAAATTGCATTCGCACCAACTGAACAGATACCTGCCATTAATGCACTTGCTAACATTCCTCCGGAAATTCTGGTATCACATCCTACAATAATGGTTGCCTGATGTTCCTGCTCTTTTGTGAGCACGTAAGCTCCTGCCTGACCTAACTTTGTTGCCAGTTCAATTGTCAGTTCCGAGCCCGCCACACCACGGACACCGTCTGTTCCAAACATTCTTGCCATGTTACTATTCCTCTCTTTGTTCCTGATTTTATAGATATCTGTGAAACTGGTTATCAGCTTCTTTCAATCATCCAATATTTTTTCAAATTTTTACGGTTTATAATTCATTATTTCTGCTCCGCTTGTTTCAAAATCTACTACCGGTCAATTAGCTTTTTAGAAGTTGACGTATTTTCCAGTTCCCCATCTGTATTATCAGCAGAAGCTGATGTATCAGATGCACTTTCAATGGTAACCGCGGCATAGGTATCCGCATAGCTGACCGTATTTGTATCCAATTCAAATGTAATCAGTACATTATGTGCACCCAGCTTTAAATCTGTCAGATCGATACTGCCGGAAATCGTCTTTTCGTCCAGCGCATCGATCACACTGCTTCTTCCTGACACTGTCAAGGCAATGTTGTCTTCCTCATACTGTACTTTTTCATCCGAACTCAGTCCGATCACCTGAAGATTCGTCACCGGGATCTGCAAAGTCTTTGTCTTTACTGCCTCCACCACAACTGTAACATCAATCTTGGAGTCTGAACTGATCACTAATGCAGTGCCTGAAGGAAGATATGTGGAAATGTCCACAGTCTTTTCAATATTTGAAGTTGCATCTGTAATATCTAACACTTCTTCCGGGATCGTGATCTTATTAATGGTATTTAAAATAGCCGCCTCGCCTTTAATACGTACTTTCTGTGGTGTATAGGTAATATCCCCTGTCTGGTATCCCTCTGCCGGAGTTCCGGTTGTCAGGAATTCCAGTTCCACATCTTTCGTATTCAGGATCTGTGCACTGATATTGACTGTGCTCACACTCAGCGTAAGCTTTGTCGTATCCACAACCTCTCCCTGTGCATCATAAAATACAGGTGTTACACGGTCTGTGATATCCGTTGACATGCCATCTACATTAATAGTCGCCACAACAGTATCGATCTGATTTACCACAGAAGCCGGACCGGATACTTTCATAACGTTCGCATCTGTGATCTCAACATCACCAAGCGCACATCCCGACGCAACTGTACCGGTTGTGTTTGTCTTGATTGGGAACTGCTTAGAAGCAGAATCCTCCAGTTCAAGATCCAGATACAGATCTTTGCTGGTAATATTAATACTGCTGCTGTTACGGTTACAGGTCACGACAACCGGCACACGGTAAGTCCCTGTTTTCTCATCATATTCAATTTTCTGTGCATCCGCCGTTGCTGTAAAGTTCGCATTGGTAAGTGTATTATGCACAGAGCGTTTTGCATACACGCTGAACGTGATCGTATTCTTTCCATCCAGATAATCAGCCCATTTTCCCATGGAGGTGATATAAGATTTATTTTCCAGAGAAACACTGGTTGTGTAAGGTTTTGAGGTACTTGGATCATCAATATTCACGACTACGATCCATAAAACAACAGCAAACAAAACAGCAAGAACCTTAAGGCCAAAGTTATTCATTACTTTCTTTCCGAATTTTTGTAACATCTTTCAGCCTCCTTCTCCATGATTTCACTTTCGAAGTGTCCTGCTCACGTTTCTGAATGTAAGCCAGTTTATTTTTTAAGAATTCTGCATCTACATTCCGGTAAAGTTCACCATCTAATGCAATGGATACTTTTCCGGTCTCCTCAGATACTACGATCGTAAGTGAATCGCTCACCTCACTGATACCGACTGCCGCACGGTGTCTTGTTCCAAGGTCTTTGCTCAGGCTTAAGGAGTCCGTCAGTGGAAGATAGCAGGTGGCAGAAACAACTCTGTCTCCCCTCACGATGACTGCTCCATCATGCAGCGGTGTGTTTTTTTCAAAAATATTGATTAGAAGCTGGCTGGTCAGGATACCATCTACGGCAATCCCTGTCCTCTCATACTCCGTCAGAACGATTTCATCTTCCACTACGATGAGTGCTCCTGTTTTTACTTTTCCCATCTCATAGCAGGCTTTCACCAGCTCTGTGATAGTCTTGTCGGAAAACTTTCCATTCTCCACTTTGTTGAAATCAAAATTAAAAAGATTTACCAAAATGTTCTTCCGTCCGAGATTTTCCAGTGCCTTGCGCATCTCCGGCTGGAAGATCACGACCACAGCGATCATTGCCACGTTAAACAGTTTGTCGGCGATCCAGACGATCGTATTCATTTCAAATAAAACTGCAAGCAAAACAAAGGCAAGGATCACAAGGATTCCACGTAGAAGCATCCATGCTCTCGTATCCTTGATCCAAACCAGCATATAATAGATCAGAACTGAAATGATAATGATCTCTATAATATCTGTGAGGGACATCTGAAGTGTCAGATAAGACACCGCTTTTTCCCAAAACGCCCGCAATATTACGCCTAAATTCTGCACCGACTTCACTTCCTTTTAATCTAATAAATTCTCGTCTATGTCCATCTCTTCTGCAAATTTCTTCTTGTTCAAACGTTCCTTCTCGTTTTTGCCGTTAAAACGTTTGATCTGTTTATCCTTCTCTGTCACCAGAGACTTTGGAACTGCTTTTACATAATAATAGTAATCATCATCCTCGAACTGGAGACGTTCCGTTCTTGAATAATCCAGATTAAAGAACAGAAACTGGATGATCATGGCGATCACTCCGGAGATCACGCTTCCAACGATCACACCGGCAATTTTGTCTGAAATTCCAAGTAAAATGTATCCCGCTGTCAGTCCGATCGCTTCAAATAAAATACCGGATGCCCATGCAACAGTCCATGAATGTTCAATATCAAGCTTTCTCACCACATAAACAATGAGTGTCGTAATGATAAAAATGCCAAGAACAAGGTACATCTCCTTATTTCCAACCAGCTGGTTCAATGCCACTACTACTTTTGATACCGAAGAATCAGTCTCTTCTGCTGCATCGCTCAACGCACTCGCATTCTCACTCACTCCATGGATAAAGAAATAGATCACAGTACCGCAGGCAACAGACACTACAGAATACGCCTCACTCAGCAGACCGGAGCCAACCGGTACCGCATAAGGAATATGCAGTTTAAAGCAGACCGGTGTCAGTACCGCATTGATACCACTCTTTGGGGAAAAACGGAAATAAATAAAATAGATGATTGCAAACATGAGAAGTCCTACCAGACATACCTCAATGGATAATGCATACAGATCCGCCAAAACGACCAACGCAGCAATTGCAATCAGTCCATTGACCGGAAGCATGGAACACACAAGTGCAAGAATGATTGCAACCGGTGCCTTGCTGACCAGCTTCATATATCCAATACTGTTGTTGATCATAAGGAATGTAAACAATGCAAGTACAAACTTAATCACTGGTTTCACATATATTTCGTTTTTTCCGTAAAAACGGATCAGTTTCTCTTTCAATTCTAATAAGGTTGTCATTTTAGCCTCCCGCTGTTTGTTTTACTCCTGATTTTCCTGCTTTCGGCAGTTCTCAAGGATTATTCCCAGTCTTTATTCTCAGACATTTTCAGCTTGTCTTCTCTCTCGTATAACTGATTCAGCTTCTTCAGATTGCCATAATACTTCTTTACTTCACGGCGTCCCTTTGTATATCTTCTATTATAAACAAAATACGTGATTGCCATGTAAACAAGCATAAACACAATATACTTTACCAGTACGGATGTCAGCAGTTCCTGAATATCCATTGCATTCAGGCTCTCCATCAACTGGTTCATGGAATAAATGCCCCATGTCACGAGAATCAGCGCAAAGCCAATCGTTCCTGACACAAAGCTTCCAAGCATACGCAGCGAAACATAATCTTTCCTTGCATACTGTGTCATTGGCTTGCATTCTTTTCCCTCATCGGTGTCAAACATCGCCATTTTTATCATATGATGTAAACGTTCTTCGTTAACCATACAGTTTTCCTTCCTGTCTGTCACACAATGTACCTATATAAAATAAATCCATCTCATTTTCTAAAAAAGTACATTCTGCACGCAATTATGCATTCTTATTCATCATTATAACACAGTAGGCGGTATTTTCAAACAAAAAAAAGCAGATGCCACCTTTCTACGCTATTATATATAGAAATAACGTAGTTATGTGCCCTGCTTTTTATAAATTCTATTCTTATTGTCAGATATGTGACATTCTGTTTCTGATTTTTATCTCAGGAATCTCATCTTATCGCCTTCATCGCGCTCTCTGCTTGGTTTCTGCTGCATTGGACGTGGTCTGTCCAAAGCACTCTGCAGATTATTTGCCATGGCAGCTTTACACTTATCGCAAAAGCGTCCGCTTGTGATCGGTCTGCCACAGTGTTCACACAACACACCATCTAAAGAAGCTTCTGAGAGAATCAATCTCTCCTCTCTCACCCACTGTTTGATCTGCTTCACCGAAACATCCATATCCTCTGCTACCTGACTGATGGATGCCTGCGGATGATCCTCAATATATACTTTTACATCTTCAAACTTTTTTTCAAGTGCAGCCTTACATTCCGGGCAGAGTGGTGCGCCGCCCATATAGTTAAACAATCTTCCACAAGTCTTACAATTTCTTACATCCATAGTATATTCCTCCTAAAATCCTTCTCCTATACTGATACAGAGGAAATAAATCTCATCCACCCCTGCCTGCAAAAGTACCTCTGCCACTGCATCAATCGTGCTTCCTGTCGTATAGATATCATCTACAATTAATATTTTTCTATATTTTACTATATTTGGCACTAACTGGAAAGCTTTTTTTAGATTTGCCTTTCGTTCGACATCATTTAATTCCTTTTGCGGTGTGGTATTCCGGATTCGTTTTACCATGTGCTTTTCCACCGGAAGATTCATTTTTTCTCCCAAAGCCAGTGCAAATACAGCTGCCTGATTATAGCCTCTTCCCTTTTCTTTCCAACGATACATAGGAACCGGTACAATTGCTTCGATCTGTTTTCTTCGGATCCAGTCTCCATAAACACGCACAGCTTCCTTCGCATAAAAGACTGCATATTCGCGTTTATTGCTATATTTAAAACGGTACATGGACTGGCGGATTTCGCCCTGATAAACAAAAACCGCTTTTCCCTGGGAAAAATAGTGCTTTTTCTTCATGCAGTCTGTGCAGTATTCCCTCCTCTGGTTTTCCAATGGTTTGCCACATTTTTTGCAGGACGGTTCCCCGATACAGACCACTTTCTTCCTGCAGTCTTCACAGGTATCTTTTCCAACATGTATCACCTCATCACAGACAGGGCATCTGGGAGGAAATACAATGTTGAATAACCCCTCTTTTATTTTCATAAAATCCTTTCTAAAAATCTCTCCGTTTTCAATCCTAACACTTTTCCGTTCTGCATACTATAAAGGTTTTCTTAAGATTTCAAATTATATTTACACTTTTTCTTAATTTGTGGTTGACGAATGTCCTATTTGTGATTATAATTCAATCATCAAAAGCGTTGACACTTTAAAGTGTTAAAGAAGCATGTTAATAAGGAGAATGAATATGAAAAAGATGAACAAAATACTCTCTGTCATGATGGCAGCTGCAATGACAGTTTCCATGACAGCATGTGGAGGCGATACCGCCTCCGACAATACCTCTGCCGCTACCGATAATTCAGCCGCAACAGCAACAGAATCCACCGCAGCAGGCAACACCGACGGTCAGAAATATACAATTGGTATTTTACAGCAGTTAGAGCACCCTGCTCTTGACGCTGCTTCCCAGGGTTTTGAAGATGCATTAACAGAACTGCTTGGTGCAGACAATGTAACATTTGACCTTCAAAACGCACAGGGCGAACAGGCAAACTGTGCTACTATTGCAAACAATTTTGTTGCCAGCAATTATGATTTAATCCTTGCAAATGCAACCACTGCTTTACAGTGTTCCGCCGCTGCTACAAGCACGATCCCGATTCTCGGAACTTCTGTTACGGATTATGCAACTGCCCTTGAGATTGACGACTGGACAGGTTCTACCGGAAGAAATATCTCCGGAACTTCCGATCTTGCTCCTTTAGATGAGCAGGAAGCCATGATCAAAGAACTATTCCCGGATGCAAAAACAGTCGGTATCCTTTACTGTTCCGCAGAGCCAAACTCCAAGTATCAGGCTACCCAGATTGAGGCTGCTTTAGATGCTGACGGTATTGCATACAAAGAATATACTGCTTCTGATTCCAATGATATTACATCTGTTGTACAGACTGCAGTTTCCGAAGTAGATGTTATTTACATTCCAACAGACAACACAATGGCAAACAACACAGAAACCATCAACAACATCGCTCTTCCAGCAGGTATTCCAATCATTGCCGGTGAGGAAGGTATCTGTTCCGGATGTGGTGTTGCAACGCTTTCTATCAGCTACTATGATATTGGATACACAGCAGGTCAGATGGCTTATGATATCCTTGTAAACGGTGCTGATATCACAACGATGGAGATTAAGACTGCACCACAGGTAACAAAAGAATACAATGCAGATATTTGTTCCCAGCTTGGAATCACACCTCCTGATGATTATGTTGCAATTGAAACAGAATAATCTTTCATCAATGCAACAAGTTAAAGCTTTAAATCGTTTTAGTATTATGTTATAATATGCCTGCGGTATTTCGTCTCAACAAATACCGCAGGTATTTTATGCTGTGGGTATTTTGTTCTGCAAGCAATTGATTTCATGAATATTGTTTTATATTTGTAGATGATTTTTGCACCAAATAGTTCCGCACAGGCATTTTATAAAAAAATAAGGAGAGATTTCTTATGACGATGATGTTAACAACTTATTTAGCTTCCCTGAGCCCGCTGGCATTGCTCCGTTCCCTGCCGGGCGCATGCGCACAGGGACTCATCTGGGGACTCCTTGCACTTGGAGTCTACATTACTTACAAATTGTTGGATTTTGCCGATCTGACCGTTGACGGTTCCATGGCGACCGGAGGTGCAGTCGCCGTTATGCTGATCCGCGCAGGCATGAACCCATGGCTTGCTCTTATCTTTGCTTTTCTTGCAGGAATGGCCGCCGGATTTATCACCGGAATGTTACATACCGCACTTGGGATCCCGGGAATCCTTGCAAGTATCCTGACGCAGATTTCACTTTACTCTATCAACTTAAATATTCTCGGAAGTTCCAATCAGGCAGTCAGCGTTGACAAATACAGCCTTGTTGTTTCACTCCGTTATATTTCGGACTCAACCGCAAGCAAAATCCGTATGTTTACGACCTGTATCCTCTTCTGCGTTGTACTCGTTGCCATTCTCTACTGGTATTTCGGAACAGAGCAGGGACATGCGATCCGTGCAACCGGCTGCAACCGGCAGATGGCAAGAGCGCAGGGAATCAACACTGATTTTCATACCGTACTTGCACTGATGATCTCTAACGGTCTTGTAGGACTTTCCGGTGGACTTTACGCCCAATATCAGGGAGCAGCGGATGTCAATATGGGACGTGGTGCGATCGTTATCGGACTTGCTGCTGTTATCATTGGCGATGTCCTCTTCGGAAAAATGTGTGCCGGCAAAAAAATTGCTTTTGCTTACACACTGCTCTCCGTCATTGCCGGAGCTATCCTGTACTACCTTGTTTTAAGTGTTGTTTTATGGTTGAAATTCCCATCCGACGACCTGAAATTATTCTCTGCAATTGTAGTAGCTATCTTCCTTTCAATCCCGTATCTGAAAGCGAAATATAGCAGGAAAGGAGTGGCAAAATAATGGCTGAAATGTTAAAAATCGATCATATCTGCAAAACATTTAACGCTGGTACGATCAATGAAAAAATTGCTTTAAACGGAGTTGATCTGACATTAGAAGATGGCGATTTTGTCACTGTTATCGGTGGTAACGGTGCTGGAAAATCCACAACTTTAAACGCTGTCGCAGGTGTCTGGCCAGTGGATTCCGGTAAAATTTTTATTGGCGGTGATGATGTCACAAAATTATCCGAATACAAGCGTGCCAAATATTTAGGCCGTGTCTTCCAGGATCCTATGACCGGAACTGCAACCACCATGTCCATCGAGGAAAATATGGCAATTGCAGCCCGCCGTGGCAGAAAGCGTGGGTTAAGCTGGGGAATCACGAAAGCAGAACGTGACACCTACCGGGAAATGTTAAAAACATTGGATTTAGGTCTTGAAGATCGTCTCACCAGCAAAGTCGGACTGCTTTCCGGCGGACAGCGTCAGGCAATCACACTGTTGATGGCTTCCATCCAGAAACCAAAACTTTTACTGTTAGATGAACACACCGCTGCCCTTGATCCGAAAACGGCTGCAAAAGTACTTGAGATTTCCGACAAGATCATCTCCGACAATCATCTGACCGCTATGATGGTAACACACAATATGAAGGATGCTATTGCGCACGGAAATCGCCTGATCATGATGCACGAAGGAAAAGTTATCTTAAATATTTCCGGCGAGGAAAAGAAGAAACTGACGGTTGAAGATTTGCTGCACCAATTTGAAAAAGTCAGCGGGCAGGAATTTGCAAACGACAAGGCCTTGTTGTCATAACCGGAGTTTAATTGACGTAGTGTCGCAGATTCTGTGGTGCTTTCTCAGGGCTTGAAGGGCAGATATAAGCGTCCTCTCGCAAGTCGTGATTTTATAGGTTTATGAAAAGAAAAACGGTACAGACGAAATATGATGTCTCCATGGCTCACGAAGGAAATCATATTTGTCTGCACCGTTTTTCTTTCATTTACGTTACGAATGACTTGTGAGAGGACGCTTATATCTGCCCAGTCAACGTTATGGATTGCACCACAGAATCTGCAATTTACGTTATGGAACTCACGGTTATGGGATGAGTGCCTATAAAGGAGGAAACGACTAAATACAGTCATTTTCAATGTCTTGTGATTCACCGATCATAAAGGGCACTCCTCCCGGAGTTTAAGCTTTGATTACTGCCGCTTGCAACATGGATTGACGGATTTTCACAATTAACATAACCTGCGAAAATCCGTGTCACCACCTGTAAGCTACTCTTCTTTTTCACGCAGCTGTTTGCATATGGTCTCTGCATCATAATCCGGTGCATTTTTCTCTATGACGTCATAGATCTGCCGGATTCGGGATACCGGTTCTTCTAACATGTCTGCTGTGGCTTCAGCGGTGTAGCCTTTTTGGAATATCTTTATAATGAGTTCAATCCTGCCTTCAATTCTGCCTTCGTTCCTGCCTTCGATTCTACCGACGGTCTTACCTTCGATGATGCCCTGTTCCCTTGATTCACGCAGGTCGTCCGCAAACAATTCTTTTAATGCCTCACACATATTCGATCCCTCCTTCAGTTTCTCCCAGTTTGCACGCATGACTGCATCTGCGAGTGCCTGATATAGCTTTGAGTTTTTGTTTTTACTGTATCTTTCTATAAAATTTTTGATCTCACTGCCCGCCTTAAGGTCATTCCTTAAATTGTTCAGCCAGTAGTTATGCTCCTTTGACAGCTTCGGGACTATGACAAGCTGTATCGGTATGGCATCCCCTACGAGGTAGTATATGCCGCTGTCTTCCTGTTCCACTGCCATCTTCCGGTCCTGTTCCAATTTGCGGAGCATGTTCCTTGGATAATGGTAGCATACAAAGGTGATCGTCAGCTCGTCTGCCGGAATCATATCCACTGCCTCTGTATCTGATTTGTAAAGACAGGCGTATGCATAGGTCTTGTAAAAATCATCAATGTCAAGGTCGTCTTCCGGTGATTTGTACTCTATGATATTATACTGCCGGAAAATCCTCCCGATATTCTTTCTGAGTTTTACGTGTTTTTTGTTTTTGACCAGAACATCGATCTGCATTGGTTTCTTTGAGATGAGATGCTCCGGATCAAATTCCAGATATTTTGCTTCGTCCCCGAACTCGATCTGCAGTGCAGCATCAAATGCCGGATGCCACTGGATCTTTTCATCGTTGGTGTTCAATCCTTTTCCTCCTTCTATGATAATAGAACATGTTGTTTTTTTCAATGCATAGGGTGGATTTTCTGCTGATTTTTTCACAGGCGGGTATGCAAAAAATATCAGTCAGATCAAATGCTTCCTGCATTGAATTGTTCATCAAAATGGAATCTCCTGCCGAGCCGGCACTGAATTTTGAGATCATATCCTCAACCTTATATCAGTTTTTGGATCTGCAAACAGAAACGTTGTAAGAATGATCACGATTATGAAAATCTCATAATCATAACTGTTATTTGTCTGCGACTTTGATGTAGGCTTAGTATAAAGCAATCTTAGAATTGTGTCAATGAAAATCTGTCAATCCATGTTGCGAGTGGCAGAACCCAAAGATGAAACTCCGAGATGTGTGCCCTTTATCATTGGCGAATCTCAAGGCATTGAGAATGACTGCATTTAGTCGACACCTCCTTTATAGGCACTCATCTCATAACCGTGGATTCCATAACGTAAATTGGCAGATTCTGTGGTGCAATTCATAGGGTAAATCAAACTCCGGTTATAGGATGAGTGCCTATTTGGTAGTGACAAAAATTAAGATATTCAATTCCTTGCAATCCGTCAGGCTTTGCATCGTGCATCATCTAGTTTTTTATATATGCAGCTATCTCCTCTGCCATCTTTTCACGCGTTCGTTTTGTCGGATATCCACACGCCCCACATCCATCTTCGGATTCCATATGCCGATAGCAAAAACAGGATATGTCCATATTTCCTGTTACTTTCTGATAGTCTGCCACAATCTCACATATAACTGGAAAAAGTGTCTCGTCCATACTTCCGAGTGCACAGATAATCTTTGTCTTTCTGCCCCACTGTTTCTCATAACACAAATTCCCGAAACCGAAACCGCCTGGTAATCCATATCAAGCATTCTGGCTGCCACAAACCCATGCGCATCCAATGCTTTTTCCTCTGATGCATAGAAAGGATGTTCTGCTTCCGTCGTATTATTTCCGTAACCACAGGTGTGGAATCTCCAACAAATTCTATTTTTTTCTGTTTTTTCTCTTAATTCTCCTGTAGTCTGTTTCCCGGTCATCACAAAAAACTGCTATCCAAACCCAGTTTTCTTTGTCATTTTCCACCACTTTCCAATATTCCGAACATACTTATAGTTCCAAATATGTCCCTTCAAGCCAGAATTCCAAGCCGCTTCCGCTCCAGTCGAACTGGAGGGTTCCGTCTTCTCGCCAAAATGTACGTCCTAATCTATGAATCTTTTCTTCCTGCCTTTTCAAGCTGTATTCTTTCATCACTTCCTACTCTCCTGCTGTCTTCAGATTTCCTGCATAGCCGCGCCTATGATTGCTGTATCATTTCCGCTCTTTGCCATACAAATTTTTGTGTTCTTTTGCACATTTTATCAACAATGGTAAGTTTCAATATATTCTTTCTCCAGACTCCAAACCACATTGTTTTTTCCTCTGAATTAATCTATAATAATTCTATCACGTATTTCTATAATATATATGAAATTTTAAGAAAGGTACGATTTTTTATGGCAACGATTGAACTGGAGGTAAAGAAAATATATCCCGATATCAGCAGATCTGAACAGCTCGCTGCTGATTTTTTTCTAAATAATAAAGAAGCAATCTTCCAATATTCACTGGCAACACTTGCAAAAATGTCTCAAACCAGTCAGGGTGCCTGGGTACGCTTCTGCAAATCTCTCGGTTACGATGGTATGAAAGACTTAAAGAATGCCCTTTTTAATGAAATTAATAATGCTAAAGTGAATGATGCCGCTGAAACCGCAATTGAATTTTCAGATATTCATGAATGTTCATCTATTTCCGCCATTGCAAGAAATGTATGTAACAGCAGCATAGAAGCAATTCATATGACTTGTCAGCTATTGGACGAAACTCTTCTGGAAACGGTTGCAGAGCATGTAATCCACGCAAAATCTATCCGTCTATTTGGGATTGGTGCCTCCGGGTTAGTTGCCATGGATCTGTATTATAAACTCCTCCGCATTGGCTTCAATGTCACTTACACCAGTGATTTTCACATTTCCATGACCTATGCTTCCACCAGCACGGAGGAGGATGTTGCTCTTATATTTTCAAATTCGGGCGAGACATCTGAAATAATCAAAATTGTACATGTCTTAAAAGAAAACCATACTCCGACAGTTGCTATCACAAAATATACAAACAGCACATTATCCAAAGCAGCAGACTATGCACTATATATGAACTCTCCTGAAATATTCAAACGAAGTGGTGCCATGAGTTCCAGAATTGCCCAGCTGTGCCTGTCGGATATCTTATTTACCGTGATTGCCAACCGCGACTATCAGAATATCGAAGGAAATCTGGAAAAGAGTTATGATGTGGTGAAATCCTTATCACCAACGCCAAAGGATCACTCCTAACTTTCTCTTTTCTTTAAAAGTAAATCGATCGCTCCATGTTCCGCATCTTTTTCTGCTTCCACAATCCGTATCTGTGGAAGCTCTTTTTTTAATTCCTGTACAAAAATATCCTGATATACTTTATTATTCTGAATCGTACTTCCAGCAAGCACAAGAGGAATATATTCCCCAGCTGGAACAGACAATCTTTCTGTTACTGCTTTTACACAAGAAACGAGTTCCCTTGCACCATTCTCAAGTATTTTCTGAACCATCTTAAGCGAAAGAAGTTCCTTTTCCGTTAAAATAGATGCAATCATTGCAATCTCTTTTTTTGTATGATTTTTATCGTACACATAAGAAATTAATTCTGAAACAGAATCAATGCCAAGCTTTGCAAAGACTGCCTCTGTAAGGATAGTCTTTTCCTTTCTTCCATCCCCTTCCATAACAACCTCATGAAGAAGATCCCTTCCAATCGCATAGGCACTGCCACCATCATCGATCAGATGTCCATATCCTCCGGCACGTATCGGTTCTTCCTCGCCTGTTTGTCCATAGCAGATTGAACCGGTGCCCGCAATAAGAAGGATTCCACATTCATTGCCGAATGCTCCCTTTAAGGCAGTCACATGGTCGCCTGTAATAAGAAGACGGCAGGAAAATCCGCCTTCCATAAAAGCTTTTTTCAAAAATGCCACAGCTTCTTCATTTCCGGTGCCGGCGCTTCCAATACAAATGCCAAGGCAGTCCGCCGCATCAAGACCATGTGTCTGTAAATAAGTCCTGATATCTGCCACATTCTGCTGTATTACATTCTTCGGGAAGCTGTTATAATTGAAGCCGCTTACCACGAACGCATACAAATCTTTTCTTCCATCTGAAACAAGAACCGTTGATTTTGTTCCGCCTCCGTCAATACCGATATAATAATTTATCATAATAATTTCCTAATACAAATAATATTTTTCCGTCTTTTCTACAAACTGTGCCGACTGGGTTTTCCAATTTGTAATCACTTCTTCTATAGTTATCTTTCCTTCCAGATAGTTATAACCAGAATGGTCTCCAATCAGAGCGTCCATATGATTTTCCTCTTCCTGGATACGGTAAGTAAATTCATCCGGATTTAAATCTTTGAATGCCCTTAATGTCTTTAATGCAATCGGAATAAAATCTATTTTGTCACTTAGTGGCTCGTATTCCACTCCAAAACACACCTCTCCTTTGTATTTCCCAACAAACGGAACAAAAGTCCTCTTTCGGAATGCGATATCATCCTCTTTTATTTCCTTCTGCAGTCTGTCATAGAGTGCATCCATATCCGTATATGGCGTCCCATACATCTGAAATGGTTTTGGTGTTCCACGTCCTTCACTGATATTCGTTGCTTCAGTAAAACATCCACCACAATAACAGAGTGTATTTTTAAATCCCGGAAGTGCCGGTGAAGGAACATTCCAGATAAATCCTGTATCCGGGTAAGTCATATCTCTTGTATAATTTTTCATTTTAATCACACGGTAATCCAGATTAATTTTATCATACTCTTTAAAATAAGCTCCTAGTTCCCCACAAGTTAATCCATACCGTACTGGCAGCTCATAAGCTCCAACAAAGCATGCAAGTTCCGGTGTAATACATGCACCGGATACAATCCGGCCGCCAAGTGGATTCGGTCTATCTAATACAATAAAAGGAATTTTATTTTCTGCAGCAGCCTGCATACAATATGCCATTGTATAAATGAATGTATAATAACGCAGTCCTACATCCTGGATATCATAAACTAAAATATCCACATCTTCCAGATCTTCCTCAGACGGTTTCTTTTTTTCTCCATATAAAGAGATAATGGGTATATGATATCTCGGATAGACTCCATTTTCAATCGTTGCACCATCTGCTGCCCCATATAACCCATGCTCCGGTGTATAAAGTTTTGTCAGATTATAACCTGCCTTTTCAAACAGGTCAATGTTGTTCTCCCATGCAGAATTTACACCGGAATAATTAGTAATAAGACCTATCTTTTTTCCGTCAAACCATTCCCTGTATTCTTCAATCTGGTCGAGTCCTAATATTGTTTTCATTGCTCTCTCCTTTTTCGAATGATAAAAACAAACCCTGTAAATAGGCTTCCACTGGGAAACGCTACTTATCAGGGTTCGCCATCTTATTTCGTATTATTTGGTAACGGCTTCATATGCTGCCTGTGCCTGGTCAATCACTTCCTGTAATCCTGCATCTTTTAATGACTGATATTCTTTATTGTACTCATCTTTTGTGATTTTGCCCATAATATACTGATCTCTTAAGGAAACCTGCTGATCCATTAAGTCTGCGTACTCCACATAAGCTTCTGTTGTGAAGTTTGGAGCTTTGTCATAATAATAGTCATCATTGATATTTAATCCGTCTACGAAAGATTTTCCTGTCTCATCAAGGTCATCATAAGTTTGTCCGCCTAACAGATACTGCATATAAGAATCTTTTAAGAAACAGAATGGTAAGATAGCCGGAATTAAATCATAAGATCTTGCTGTTGCAAAGTCTGTGTTGTATGGCTCCTGTACCTGCGGTTTTCCATCAACCATTTCATATGTCTGTCCTTCAATACCATAATTTGTCAGATTGATTCCATCTTCGCTATATAAGTAATCAAATGCCTGTAAAATTCTATCAATGTTTCCACTCTCTACTGCTGCCTGTGTAAAGAAGGTCGTCTGCTGAAATTTCTGACGTGCCGGAATTGCTGCATCACCATTTGGTCCTGTAATTGGAGTTACGCAGGAGAATAATGCATCATCATCAATCTCTCTTGCCCCAAGTGAAAGAACCTTAGCCTGCTCAGCCCAGTTTACCATTGTGCCAAGTGTATTATTTGCACCTATTGTGCTTAACTGGCTATCATCACATGTAATATACTCTTTATAAAGAATTCCATCTGCATAGAGTTCTCTCATTCCGTCTAAAAATGCTTCGTATTTTGGATTTTCCGGATCATAAATGTATTTTCCATTTTCAATAGAGAAGTTACCGTTACTGTTGATTCCGAAAATACTCTCCAACTCATAGAAGTTTGCATAGGAAATTGCTAATGGAATCTCATCTTTGGTATCACCATTGCCGTTTGCATCCTGCTCTTTGAATGCTTTCCAGACATTTACCCATTCATCCCAGGTAGTTGGCTGCTCTAAGTTAAGGTTTTCTAACCAGTCTGTACGGATTGCTGTACTCAATGCTGCACGGTTATCCATGACGAGTCCAAGACCGTAAATCTCGCCATCCTGATTTTTTACATAAATCATATCATCGTCCGAGAACATTGACATAAAGTTCGGGCAGTCTTTTTCAAGGTATTCTGTAATAGGAACAATCGCACCCTCTTCGATCAACTCCTGCGCATTTCCTGTCTGAAGAATAATAACATCAGGTAACTGCTGGGAAGCAACTTTTGCTGCGAGCTGTGTATCAAAACTGTCACTCTGTGCCCACTCGAAATCAATCTTTGTGTTGGTTTCTTCCTGCCATTTGTCTAAGACATCCGCAGTCTCTGTATATGGATCCCATATTGATCCATATACGGAAAATTCAACCGTGTCCCCTGATGAACCTGAGGCACCTGCTGTCTCAGTTGTTTTCTGTGTGTTCCCTGATTCTGAAGAATTTGAAGATGATGAACTGCCGCATCCTGCAACAAGTCCTGCTACCATGGATACTGTTAACATGGTTGCTATGATTCTTTTTTTCATATATTTGATCCTCCCTTTCTTATATGCATAAGACAGTCATTCCTGCCATTATGTTTAACCTTTGACTGCGCCAAGTGTAACGCCTTTTACGAAATATTTCTGAATGAACGGATAAATAATTAACATAGGAATCATTGATACAATCAAAACCGCATTCTTTAACTGATCTGCAAGCGCTGCACCTGTTACAGTATTTGATGTTG
Organism: Lachnospiraceae bacterium; assembly: GCA_004556655.1. Taxonomy (GTDB): domain Bacteria; phylum Bacillota; class Clostridia; order Lachnospirales; family Lachnospiraceae; genus Oliverpabstia. The sequence continues at coordinate 147,322 of SFGF01000001.1, forward strand.
CACTTCCAAGTTCGTATTTTACTGCATCCGCATTCAGTACGATATCCTGCAATACCTGCTGTAATGTAAATTTATTGAAATCACTGATGTACATTAACGGCTCCATATATGCATTCCAGTGTGCTGCAATTACCCATAAACCAATTGTTGCCAAAGATGCCTTTGCAAGTGGGAGCACGATCCGAAACATAATCTTTAATTCTCCTGCGCCATCAATCCTTGCTGACTCCAAGATCTCCTTTGGAAGACCTTTTAAGAAGCTTGCTAAAATCAATACATTATACGGTACAATCAAAGAGTTTAAAATCAATGACCAATAAGAATTTACCAGTCCCAATTTGCTGATGCATAAGTAGGATGGGATTGTTCCAGCACTAAACCACATTGGCAGAAGCACAAAAATCGTGTAAAGTTTCTTGCCTGGGAAGTCACAGCAGGCTATAGGATAAGCTGCAAATAAAGTTGCCAGAAGACTTAATGCACATCCCACACCAGCGATATAAATCGAATTTCCAAATGATTTCAAAATCTGCTTATTGCTTAACACTGCTTTATACGCAGCAAGTGTAAAATCCTTTGGGTAAAAGGTAACTGCACCCCTCAAAACATATCCATCACCGCTCAACGATACCGCAAGCACATTTAAAATCGGATATAAAATAATAATACAGATTACGATAAAGACAAAAATCAGGACTGCTTCCACAATGATATCATTAGTGCGCCATTTTTCTTTTGTCTTTATCTCTTTGTTTTTTGCTAAAGTTTTTGCCATGTTCACCACTCCATTACCAAACGCTTGTTTCTGAATACTTGTTACTCAAGTGATTTGAGATTGCTACGAGAACCATCGCAATGATTGAGTTAAACAGTCCTGCGGCGGTTGCCAGACTGTAATCATACTTAATTAATCCACGTTTGTATACCCACGTCTGTAATACTTCGGAAACAGAGAGGTTCGCTGTATTCTGCAGTAAGTATATTTTTTCGAAATCGACAGAAACCATCGTTCCGATTTTTAAAATTAACATAATGATAACAGTAGTTGCAATTCCTGGAAGTGTGATATGAATCAGACGCTGCCAGCGATTTGCCCCGTCTACCATGGCCGCTTCATATAGATTCGTATCAATTGCAGTCAGTGCTGATAAATAAACAATTGCACTGAATCCCGTCTGCTGCCAGATACCAGATATAACACATATCGCACGGAAATACTTTCCATCACCCAGAAAATAAATTGAATCCTTTCCAAAGAATTTCATGATGGCACCCATTGTTCCAGTAGATGGGGAAAGGAATGCGGTCACCAGTGCCACAAAAGCTACCATGGAAATAAAGTGTGGCAGGAACGTGATTGTCTGTACAGTCTTTTTCACCTTTGTGCTCCTAAGCTCATTCAGCATGATTGCTAAAATAATCGGTGCCGGGAAACAGAATAACAATGACCAAAAGTTCAGCATTACAACATTTCGGATCATCAGCCAGAAATCTTTTGCTTTAAACAGTTTTATGAAATTTGCAAGTCCTACGAACTCACTTCCCTCAAATCCTTTGTAAATTTTAAAATCATACAATGAAATCTTCAGCCAGTACATTGGCCAGTATTTAAACAGCAGCATATAAATAACAACTGGGAGTATCAACAGATATACTGTTCTTGATTTCCACATGTCGTGTCCTAATTTTGCAAGTTTGCCTTTCATTCTTTTCCTCCCTACTCTTCCTGTGCTATATTTTTCAATGCCAGTTTTAAAACTCCATTATTTGCATTCAGAATGCGTTCTGCATCTGAACTCTCCATACCAGATAAATACATCATAATCGCAAGCTTCGTGTCCAACTGCGCTTTATTTAGAAAATCGACCGCTGTCTCTTTGTCTGCACCTGTCACGCTGCTAAAAATTCTTTCCGCCCGGTCTACTAACTTTTCATTTGAAGCATTTAGGTCAATCATCAAATTGCCATATACTTTCCCGAGTTTTATCATCGTTGCCGTTGTGAGCATATTTAAAACAAGTTTCTGTGCGGTTCCTGACTTCATTCTCGTAGAACCTGTCACAACTTCTGGTCCGACAACTGGTGCAATGCACACATCCACTTCATTCTCCAGCATGTTCCGTGGATTTGTTGTAAGCCCAATGGTATATGCCCCCTTCTCTCTCGCATTACGAACTACCCCAATCACATATGGTGTTCTTCCACTCGCTGCAATTCCAACTACAACATCGTTCTCCGTAATACCGTGTTTCTCAATCTCACTCTCACCAAGCGCTTCGCTGTCTTCGCAGCCTTCCACTGCTGTTCTTAGTGCGGTATCACCTCCTGCAATGTATCCCTGTACCAGTTCCGGATCTACACCGTAGGTTGGCGGACATTCCGAAGCATCTAAAACTCCCAGTCTTCCTGATGTTCCTGCACCAAAGTAGAAAAGTCTTCCTCCATGCTTCATAGAATCCACAATAGCGTCAACCGCTGTCGCAATCCTTGGAATTGTCTCTTTTACTGCTCCTGCAACAAGAGAGTCTTCCTCGTTAATCAGTGTGAGAATCTCCTTCGTACTGCATTCATCAATATGTTTTGTCTTCTCATTCACCTTTTCAGTCATCAAATTACCTAAATAATCGTTCATATTTTTCCTCTCTTTGTGCACATTGACTATCTATAATGTTATTCTATGACTGACAAGCTGTAATGTCAACATTTTTTTGAAATTTTATTTCAGTTTTTTATTTATACTTGTTATTTTATTTCAGTTTTAGTGTTATCATTTATTCGCTGAACTTTTCAAACAGCGATAGACCTTTGGGTGCAAAAATATTATTAGCAAATCTTTCATAGCGTAAATTGCAGATTCTGTGGTGCGATTCATGACGTTGATCGGGCATGTATAAGCGTCCTCTCACAAGTCAGAATTTTATATGTAATGAAAAAGAAAAACGGTATAAACGAAATATTTCGTTTATACCGTTTTTCTTTCATTTACGTTATGGAACTCACGGTTATGGGATGAGTGCCTATAAAGGAGGAAACGACTAAATACAGTCATTTTCAATGTCTTGTGATTTGTCGATGATAAAGGGCACACCTCCCGGAGTTTCATCTTTAGGTTCTGCCGCTTGTAACTTGGATTGACGGATTTTTAGATTGAATTTCTATGAAGTGTATATTCAAAATATTGCAGTTTCATAACTTGTGAGATAATGAATGTAAAATGGACGAATATTATTTTCGTTTTGCGTTATGGAGATGAAACTCTCCATTTGTGGAGGCCTCTGCTGAACACAAATGTTCAGAGAGGTTCATCGCAATGTTTAACGCAACGAAACACAATATTCGTCCATTTCACATTCATGTTTTCATAAACATG
>SFGF01000176.1 GCA_004556655.1 Lachnospiraceae bacterium
ATTTGCACACACTGTATACTTTATACCATAATGTTCAAGAATATTCCCAATTTTATAAGGTGTTGTTCCCCATACACCATTTCTCATACTATATCCTTCCTATAATGTCAAGCCCTAAATCATTGATTTTTCAGGCTTTTCTTTAAATATTTACCTCATAAAACAGAGCCAAAAGTGTATGACAGTCATTGTATCTTGTACTGAATAGATAAAAGAGGGTGCATTTTATAAAGCGTCCCTATGTTTTGCTTTATAAAGGCTATTAATCCTCTGCTAACTATGATGGTGAACCTTCCGTGTCTAATGGTATCATGTACCAACTTCCTTCGTCCCACCTGTTCATACACCGAGTGCCTGCTAAGCTTTCAAACAGGGTCATGCCCTACGGAGTGAACTACTGCAAGCTACAGCTCTTGTTTTTATTTTGATTTTACTGACCTGCCCTTTCTGCAGAGGACGGATATTCCGTGGACGCCTCCCCTGTTTCGTTATCTGCTGGTCATTGTGCTGATGCAGTGCCTGTTGCACTCCATCGTTATCGGGTTTCTTTCCAGAACCCTGCCCGATTTCGGAATCATCCGGAACCCGGCAAGGCTCTGGAATAGATAATTCTGTCGATTGTCTTATGCTGCAATTACTTCTTTCTTTTCCTGTCGTCTGATGTCCGTCAACATCTTCTTTGGATCATAGACCGTTCCATTCTTCAGAATCGTGTAAATGATCCTCAGAAGCTTGCAGGCTATCACAATCAGTGACTGCATCTTTTTCAGCGGATTATCGGGGCGTGTCGTGTAGTACACATGGAGTTCTTTAAATTCCTCCGCATGGGCCACTGCTGACTTTGCCGCCTGAAATAACCAGTATCTGAGTCGTTTGCGTCCTCTGTGACTGATTTTGGTTTCGCCCTTATGCTTTCCTGAGCTACATGCCACAAGACCTAATCCGCTTAATTTTTGTATTTCCTTAACATCATCAAATCTCGAAATGTCTCCCATCTCTGCAAGGATTCCAGAAAGTGTGTTTTCTCCGATTCCTGCTATCTCCAGAATGTTTCCGGCATGCGGTATTTTCTGACATTTCTGGTTGATCTGATTTTCTATAACAGCAAGTTCAGCATCCAGTTCCATGACCTTCTGTACAAACCACTTTACAGCTGTCTTACCTGCAGTGGCTCCATCCTTGATCCCAACACTTGCTTTCGCATACTGTAAGATTTCTCCCGCTCTGCTATAGCCGCGCCCTCTTAGCTTAGCATCATGCCAGATTTGTCTTATTCCATCTTCACCAAGTGCTATCAGATCATCTGGGAATGGTGCCTGTTTCAGCAGTTCCAGGCTGAATGCACCATCGACTTTTCCCAACGCATCCTTATACTCCGGGAAATATATTTTCATCTCTCTGTGCATCCGGTTGATTGTCCGGATTCTGTCCTCATTCAGCTGGTCTCTAAACATGGATAACCTGCGAAGCTCCGCATAGAGTTTTTCCGGAAGGTATGGCATACCAAAGTTGCCATCCTTGACAAGGTTTGCTATCAGTTTCGGATCCTTCGTGTCATCTTTCAGCTGGCTGTTATCTTCAACCTCCTTTGTCTGCTTTACAGCATAAGGATTTACCTGAACAACGCTGATTCCATTTGAAATCATCCATGTTGCAAGGCAGAACCAGTAGTGGCCGGTCGGCTCTAAGCCAAGTACTATCTGACTCTTATCATGTTCAGCAGCTATCTTTACTGCCCATTCCTTTGCGCTTTGGAATCCCTCAGAATCATTGCTGAATGAAAATGCGGACTTACTGAGTTCTCTGCCCCTGGTATCAATAGCTCTCAGATAATGTGCTTCACTGCCTACATCGCATCCTAAGATAAGCATGTCCTCACTGATAAAGGAGAGTTTTTCATTTTTATCGAACTTACCATTGGTTTCCAACTCATGCCAAGTGGAAGCTGTGAGATTTTCCTTAATCACCTCCGCTTTTTTCAAAAGCTCCTGCTGCTCAAAAATATTTGCTGTTACTACTTGATTTTTCTTCTTTGTTCCTTTAACATTCATTTTAGATACCTCTTGTATTCTTTAGATTTTACCAACTGGCAGGTCAGTAATAATCTAAATTTACTTGAGGTATCTTTCTGTGTCAATCTCTTGACCTATTTAAAGTATACAGGAAGCTTTCTTTTCATATTATTCATACGTGTTTGGTATGATTACTATTTGATGATTAAAAGAATACACCTTATTTCCTAGTTTGTCAATAGGAAATAAGGTGTTTTTGTTTTTATTTTAAATGGAATAATCGCCGTCTTTTGCAATCTGCCAGTCAACCAAATCTGCAAGTGTAATGTTGTCAATTACATCACTGATAGCATCGTTTAATTTCTTCCAGACAACGGCTGTTGCACAGTTGTCCATGCGGCTGCATGACCCAAGTTCCTCATCCACGCAGTCAACCGGTGCCATACTGCCTTCTGTCAGGCGCAAAATCATGCCTACTGTGTATTCTTCCGGCTTTTTTGTCAGCAGATATCCGCCCTGGGGTCCTCGGATGCTTCTGACATACCGTGCCTTATTTAAAATTGCTATAATCTGCTC
>SFGF01000177.1 GCA_004556655.1 Lachnospiraceae bacterium
CTATCCTGATGCTGGGATTTATTCTACTGCTTTCTACTCTTTGGAAAAGGGGAAACGGAAACTTCGTAATGTGTTGATTAACGAACACATACACTTCCTTGTTCATGATTATTTTAAAGAATCCGTAATGAATGGATTATCTATTTGCTGGACTAGCTCCTTGTGCTTAAAAAAAGAAGTGATAAAGGAGATACCAATGTTTCGAGTAGGTATTAAGCGTGGTGAGGATTTGGACCTTTGGCTTAGAATAGCGTTGAATTATTTCGGGCATTTGCGGCAAAGGGAAATGGTTGAAAAATTTTTAAAAAAATTTTAAAAACGATGTAACCTTTTTCGATTCTGCTCGGGTGTTTGACAGTTAAATCTCAAAAAGATCGCTGAAAGCTTTGAAACAGCTTTATTTTTTTGTCAAGAAATTTGTTTTATTATATAGTATTTTTTAGTAATGTGTGATATAATCAATGTAGGGAGGTTCTTGCCATGAAATTATCTATCTCAAAATCAAAGAATGCTGAATCATTCTACATCACACAGTCCTACATCGACGACTCCGGAAAAAGCACCTCGAAAATTGTTCGTAAACTGGGAACTCTCAATTCTCTTTGCAGCGAACTCAATACTGATCGTGATGGTGTTGTTGCCTGGGCAAAGGAACAGGTTCGCCTGGAAACGGAAAAATACAAAAGCGAGAAGGAATCGAAAACAGTCTTAATCCCTTTTCATGCAAATCGAAGTCTGGATTACAACCAGAAAAAGCTATTCGAAGGCGGTTACCTCTTTCTGCAGAATATCTATTACGGTTTACAGCTTGATAAATCCTGCAGAAAAATCAAAGCAAAGCACAAATACGATTTTGATCTGAATGCGATTCTGTCTGACCTCATCTACGCCAGAATCCTCGATCCGGGAAGTAAACGCTCTACTTACAAGTCCGTACAGAATTTTTTAGAGGTGCCTTCCTATGAACTACATGATGTGTATCGCGCACTGAGTGTTCTTGCGGATGAATGCGACTTTCTCCAAGCGGAGGCATACAAGAACAGTCAGTTCTTTGGAAAACGAAATGATAAGATCCTATACTATGACTGCACCAACTACTACTTCGAAATTGAGCAGGAAGATGGTGACAAGAAGTATGGTAAAAGCAAAGAACACCGACCAAACCCGATTATTCAAATGGGACTTTTTACAGATGGAGATGGGATTCCACTGGCATTTTCCTTATTCGCCGGAAATCAGAATGAGCAGACTTCTCTTCGGCCTTTGGAGACAAAAGTGCTGCGGGACTTTGGCTGCAACCGATTTGTTTATTGCAGTGATGCAGGTCTTGCCTCCGAAAGTAACCGAGTGCTGAACCATGTGCAGGATCGTTCGTTCATTGTCACACAATCCATCAAAAAACTGCCGAAGGAAGAACGGGAATGGGCACTGAACCGATCCGGTTTTCGCAGAATATCTGACAATCGTCCGGTGGACCTTGATCGATTGCAAGATGACGACATGGATCAGCTTTTTTACAAGGAGATTCCGTATTCCACCAAGCGGCTGGATCAGCGTATTATTGTAACATATTCGCCAAAATATGCGGCCTATCAGAAAACGATTCGAGAAAAGCAAGTAGAACGGGCAAAGGGCATGGTAAAGGCCTGCAGCGTAAAACGTGAAAGAAGGAATCCGAATGATCCTGCACGGTTTATCACGAAGATTGCCGCTACAAAAGAAGGTGAAGTTGCGAAAATTCACTACTCCCTGGACGAAGAAAAGGTCAAAGAGGAAGCAAAGTATGATGGCCTGTACGCTGTGTGCACAGATATTCTGGATGATGATCCATCTGAAATTCTCACGGTAAGCGAAGGACGCTGGCAAATTGAAACCTGTTTCAGAATCATGAAAACAGAATTTCTGGCAAGGCCAGTCCATGTACGGCGTGACGACCGAATCAAGGCCCATTTTCTTGTATGTTTCCTTGCCCTGCTGGTTTATCGCCTGCTGGAACGGGAGCTGGGAAAAAAGTATACCTGTGAGCAAATTCTTGAGACCCTGAAGGAAATGAAATTTGCAAGTGTTGGAGGGCAGGGCTATATGCCGCTGTATGAAAGAACAGAATTAACCGATGCATTGCATGAGACAAGCCGCTTCAGAACAGATTTAGAATTCATCACAAAACAGAAAATGAGGGAAATTCAAAAGAAAAGCAAACGGCGATAAAATTACCATATTTCGTTTTTAAGAAACAAAACGCTGAGATGATGTAATACCAATCACTTCAGCGTTTCTTTCTTTTATTCAACTGTCAAAGACGGGATTGTACTAGTATTTCGGGTGTATGTCAAGGCATCTGAGAAAACGCTTTTGAAAAACTATGCAAAAAAGGAACCCATCCCGAGTTCCTTTCATTATAGTTATATTATCTTTTTTATTCTGCCATTCTCAGCCTTTCCACTATGCTGCTTCTGCACATGTTTTTATAGCATAAAGTCGGTATAAACCATGCAAAAATCAATGTCACAGGTACAGCTG
>SFGF01000178.1 GCA_004556655.1 Lachnospiraceae bacterium
GAAATATCTTTTGCAGAAGTATCTATCCCACCAAAGCAGTCTGCAAACGTGGCAATTCTGTCATCAGAAAGCTCTGTCGAAGCCATCAGGCCGGTAGCAGTCATTAAAAATACAAACATTTCGATCGCATTAACAAACGAGATTTCAGAGGACCTGCTTTCCCGTATTCTTCGGGAGGTGGCTCATGCTTGAAGATGTTGCCGGGATTCGCAAGGTGGTACTGGCGTGTGGCACGGTCGATCTCCGAAAGGGAATTGACGGGCTTGCCATGATCATTGGTGACAAGTACAAGCAGAATCCCTTTGAAAAAGGTACCCTGTTTCTGTTCTGCGGTCAGCGTTCCGACCGCATAAAAGGGCTTTTATGGATGGGCACCGGATTCCTGCTTTTGTACAAACGCTTTGAGGATGGCCGGTTGTCCTGGCCCAGGACAACACAGGAAGCGGCGGAGCTGACAGAGGAACAGTTCCACTATCTGATGCTGGGGCTGAATCCTCTGGAACCTAAAATAAAGGATGTGAAGCCACACAGAATTACCTGATGATTGTGCAAAACAGAGAAATTTTTCTCCTGTTTGTTTGCATATATAACTATCCCGAACCGGCATGTTTCAATGCTGCATAAGGGAAGCAGGAATGGCATATATGCCTTCCAAAACACAAAAATGAACCTTGAAAACTCTATATTTCCAAGCTCTGTAACAGCCTGAAACAATGTCAGAAATGATGGCAAAATGACGAAGCACAACGGACGTGATATTCGCCTGTTTATCGTTTTTCTGCTACAATAATAACTGTAAACAAAGTTGAAAGGACAAATGGTATGTGCCAGAAATTCACTCCGGACGAACTGAATAAGATGGATCATCAGAGCAAAAATGATATCATTTACCAGATGCAGGATCGTCTGGATAAACTGGAGCACGACTATGAAAATCTGATCGAACAGATTCGTCTTGCCAATCAGCAGAAGTTCGGACGCAGTACAGAAAAGCTGAGCGAAATAGCCGGTCAGTTATCCTTCTTCAATGAGCCTGAGGCATTCTGTGATGAAGCTGCACCAGAACCGGATATCGATGAGGTCATCGATGAAAGCCTTAAGAAACCACGCAAGCCTAAGAAAAAAGGCCAGCGCGAAGAGGACTTAAAGGATTTCCCACAGGAAGAGGTTCCCCATGATGTATCCAGGGATACTCTGGATGACACTTTTGGTGCAGGGAACTGGAAATCCATGCCGGATGAAATCTTCTGGCAGCTGCGCTTTGAACCGGCTAAGTGGATTGCTGAAAAGCACATCATAAAGGTATATGTCGGAACAGATGGTCTGCATCAGGATGAGTTCCTTCGGGGAGACCATCCTAAAACTTTGTTTAAGGGAAGCATTGCAACACCATCCCTGGAAGCGGCAATCATCAATTCCAAGTATGTAAACAGCATGCCCCTTGACCGTATTTCCAGAGATTTTGATGCCAACGGGCTCCACTTGTCCAAACAGACCATGTCAAACTGGACGGTATGGTCTGCGGAAAGGTATTTCACTCCTGTTTATGAATACATGAAAGCAAGACAGCTGCAGGCACATGTCAATCAGTGTGACGAAACCACTTTGGAAGTAATCCATGATGGCCGCCCTGCGGGCAGCAAGAGCTACATGTGGGTGCATCTTACCGGTGAACTGAGCCCGGATCCAAGGATCGTTGTGTATGAATACCAGAAAACGCGTCACAGTGATCATCCCAAAGAGTACTATAAGGACTTTAAGGGAATTCTGGTTACCGATGGTCTTTCCCAGTATCACAAGATTGCCCGTGAACTGGAATATCTGGAAAACGCGAATTGCTGGGCCCATGCCAGACGTGATTTTTCGGATGCCATCAAAGCAATCGGCAAGGGCAACCAGAAGGCGATCAAAGAATCTGTTGCCTACAAAGCGCTGGTACGTATCGGCGCCATCTATGATCTGGAAGGTGCTTTACGGGAGCTTACGCCGGAAGAACGTCTGAAAGAGAGACAAGCCTCAATCAAACCACTGGTTGAGGAGTATTTTACGTGGGTAAAGGAAACCCTCGAAAACAAGACATTACTTCCGAAAGGCAAAACGGCAGATGGTCTGCATTACAGTATAAACCAGGAGTCATATCTGAAACTGTTCCTGACAGATGGCGAGATTCCTATCGACAATTCAGCCAGCGAACGAGCATTGAGAAATTTTACTCTTGGACGCAAGAACTGGATGACCATCAATACCGTCCGGGGAGCACATGCCAGTGCAATCATCTACAGCATTACAGAAACTGCCAGAGCCAACAAACTGAATGTGTACTACTACATCAAGCATTTGCTTACAGAATTGCCAAAGCTGCTTGATGAAAATGGAAATATAGAACAATCGCAGCTGGAGCCATTTATGCCATGGTCAAAAGACCTGCCTGTCGATTGCTACAGCAAGCGTCGCGACTAAGCGGCGCTTAAATTTATCTGAGAGCGAGCGTTTTGACGCTTACATTACATAATAAAAGAGCAAAGTGTATTTTCAAATATACTCTGCCCTAAGTATTACTAAAATATTATTTCATTCTTCAATATTGAATATAACCTGTATACATCCCCCTCCAAATTTATTATTGCCTAATTCTATACTTCCTCCATGTTTTTCACAAAGCACTTTACATATATATAATCCAAGCCCATAATGCTGTGTATCCTCATCCGATTGCTCTCGATAATATGGTCTACATGCGTGTATGATATCCCGTTCCGAAAAACCTTTTCCATCATCCATTATTAAAAGTTTCAGGAATTTGCCGTCCTTTTGTATTTTCACATCTATCTTTTCTTTTGCATATCGTAATGCATTTGCCACTATATTTTCCATAACTTCCATAAATATATATACATCAATACAC
>SFGF01000071.1 GCA_004556655.1 Lachnospiraceae bacterium
GAACCCACCACGCCTCTGATTTTCATGCGCAACCCGGTGGGACTTTTTCATTTATGGGGTGTTTTATGTATCAATATCCAAAACAAATATTAACAATAACACAGCAGGTACAATCATATATTGATGCAGGAATGGTAATTACTTCTCGTGCGGACGTAGAAAAAGCATTAAAGTCAGTTGGATTTTATCGTTTGCGTGGATATTCGTTCCACTTATATGATAATGCTACAAAGAAGTATGTTCCGGGAACAAAGTTTGAAGATATTTTAAAGTTGTATCAATTTGACCAGGAATTATCTGCTTTGATTTTTTCAATGATTTCTAAGCTTGAGGTGGCTTTGAGAGTACGATTAGTGGAATCGTTACTTATACACGGAGAACCACTTGTTTTGCAGGATTCATCGATTTTTAAAGAGAAAAAACTGTATTGGCAGAATATGTCTACAGTAGCGTCAGAAATTGCTCGCTCTAATGATGTGTTTATCAAACATAATTTTGATAATCATGATGGAGAGGTGCCTGTATGGGCAGTTGTTGAAGTTCTTTCTTTTGGTACGTTATCGAAGATAATTAAGAATTTGAAAACAGGTTCCGGAAGTTCGTATTCTATATTGGCGGCTAATTACCAATATAAATCGAAAAAAGGAAATTTGGTAAATCCATCACAAAAAATGCTTGCTTCATGGATACAGTGCGTTTCAGTATTGCGTAATATGTGTGCTCATAATTCCAGAATTTACAATCGCACAATACATACGACACCGGAAATTCTGGATGCAGATAAAGTCACACCGCCACCGGCACATAACGGTTTGTATCAAATCCTACTGGCGATGAAGTATCTGCGTTCATCCGATGAGGACTGGACAGTATTTGTAGATGCTTTTGATAAGTTGATTCAAAATAATATTGGTGTAGTCAGTCTTACAGCAATGAATCTTCCAGCGGATTGGAAAACTCATTTAAGTGTATAAATGCAGCAGAACTGCATAAAATAGTAAAGCAGACCTAACCAAGCATTCTTATGCTCAAACCGGTTAGGCTTTCGGCGAAGTGTTACGATAAGCACTTCGCCACTCTTATTTTGACGAATATTCAGCACTTTTTCTATAGCGTTAAATTAACTATTATGTTCGGTGGAAATAGTATTTCTGTATGCGTTTAACCCTACTCTACCAATTGTACCTAATGCAAGAACAATTAACGGTGCAACTACACCAGCAGCTACTCCTAAAGATTCAGCCAGAGTTGTTGAAATAAAGCCTACAACGAAAAATTTGGAAACGGTTATATGTTCGTTAAATTCTTTTATAATATCGTGATATTTTTCGTCACCAAGAATTAGCTTGTCAAACTCTTGTTTAAAAGCTTTTAGATAATCGTTTTTTTCGGTTCCGCCGAACGAAGAAGTGTGTTCTGGACCAGACGCAGTCAGCCATAATTCCATGGCGGTTTCTTCAGAATTGTTTGCTAAAAGCTCTTTAATTATCTCTTGCTGAAAAGGTTCTAAAACTTCAATCCACTCTTCAGTTTTTAATTCAGGTATGTTCATGGTTATTCTCCAATCATCTTTGATATGTATTCAGCAGAAATACATTGTGTTGTTTGATGTAATTCTCTTGGATTAATACCACCAAGGGATATGCCGGAATTGGATGCAAATGCTCCAATTAAAACTCCGATAATTTTATTTTGGGTTTTGGAATAAATCATGGAACCAGATTGTCCAGGTCGTGTTTGTGTATTTATTACGCAATATTTAGATTTGATACCAGCACTGTTTATCAGTATTTTTGCACCGATCATTGCATTTTGCATAGTTAAAACACGTCTACCTTCAACACGATGTGGAAATCCTAAGATGTAAATTTCTTCACCTACATGAACATTATCTGTGCTGCCGAGAGTCGGCGTAGGTATAGGAACGTTTGTAACAGGGGAAAAAAATTCTAATAGTACTAAGTCTCTAAAAGGGTCACTGTGTTTTATGTGAATGTCAGCGAAGTTGCAGGTATTTATAGTTGTATCTTGATATTCATCGAAGGTTCGTATAGAGGGCAAGATAATTACAAGCCCATCGTTAGCGTCTCCCACGACATGTCTTGCGGTAACGATATATTTCCCATTACCTACAAGAAATCCTGTTCCTAACATTTCTATGCTGGAATCATGTTTTTTTCCAATAGTGTATACTAATTGAGTCATCATATCTAACATAATATTAATATCTCCTTGCATATACTTTTTATTTCTTACCTTTTTTACGATTAGGCAGAGCTTTTAACAGCTTTGACCTCTTGAATACATCTTTCATGACCTTATGCTCATCCACAGAAAGATGGTCAAATGGAATCTGCATTTCGTCACAGAAGAAACGCCAGAATTCCTCAATAGGGTTGCTCTTGAATTTAAGAGTCTGTAAGAAACGCTGCACCTTTTTGTCGTTGGACATCGGTCTTTCGATAGGTGCAGATTCGGCAGCGTGTTCATGGTTCTCACGAATGGTGCGAATGATATTGTCCCAATCACTGTGAATAGTATGGAAGAAATATTCTTCCTCCTGAATGTGTGAACTTTCCAAAACCTTCAGGTACAGGTCGTTGGTATCCGGATTTTTCTGCTGAATAATCTGTAGGCGAACGGCATCCAACCAGTCATTCATGTTCTTGATCTGCATAGTAGCGATACCATCAACATAAATTTCGGTATCTGCCATCAGTTTTATAAAATCCGGATGTTTAATGATTTCGCATAAAAGCCTATTATTGAAATGCCCGCTTTTCAACAGTTCTATGGTTTCATCGTCTAACATCAAATCGTCTATTTCGGTAAGGGAAGATGTTCTTACTTCGGTATTACCGACAAGCCATTCCAAAGAGACACCATAAAATTCTGCCAGCTTGTTGAGAGTAACAATATTGTATTCCTTGTTCTCTTTATTTTCATATTTGCTGATAGTTGCAGGCACCACATTTACTGCGGCTGCAACTTCTTCCAGTTTATAGTCATGGTCTCGTCTAAGATCCCACAGTTTTTCTTGGATTGATAATTGATTTTTCATAAGCATCCTCCTGATGCAGATATTCTACCATATTCCAGCATAAAGTTACAATGTGCCTCGTGTTTTCCAATCGGAAAAAACGGGGCATTTTTGCGTGAATTTTCGACCATGGAAATAATCCTTGAATTTCGATTTTTCGGTGTATGATGTAGCCAGTTCAGAAATGAACGAAAAATTGAATGACCGTCCGAGATGAGATAAACCGCCACGATCATAAAGGGAGCGCTTCCGCAAGGGAGACTGGACAGCACCGCACAGGGGATATGCCTCCAAGGAAACATCGAGGGTAGAACGGCAAAAAGCCTGTTTGTGGAATTGCAGCTAACATTGCAATTCCACATTACATAGAGATTTTGACGATCTCTAAATCGAAATCGAAGGAGAAAATAAATGAGATTATCTAAGTATGAGAAAGAAACAATTATTTTGACCAGTGAGGGAGATGACACCGTCCAGATTTACACTTTCAACGCATCGTTGAAACGTAGGCTTGCTGAATACGCAGAAAAGTATCCGCATCTGGCAAGACTGGACAGAAGGACAGCCGAAGGTAGTGTGACTTACGTTTTGGACAAATCCAGAGTGTCTATCCGCTTGCTCCCGCCGCTCACTGAGGAAAGGCGGAAAGTCTTTAGCGATTGTGGCAAAAAGTACGGTATGAATTCCGGCAGAAGACTTTTGGAGAAGGTTGCTACTTAATGCCATTTTACAGGCAGTATGTGATCAAAATGCCAGTTTCAAAGCTGGCATTTTGAAATGCTTATGTGATAGCAAGGTAAAATATCAGGTGTAATTCGACAAATCAAATAGTGCGGTCTGGAATTGGCAGATTGCCTATACGAAGGAGGAACAATGGGAAATGTATATGGTTATGTTCGTGTCAGTACCAAGGATCAGAACGAAGACAGACAGCTTATCGCATTACAAGAAATGTCTATTCCTGAGAAAAATATCTTTGTAGATAAACAATCCGGCAAGGACTTCAAGCGTCCGATGTACAAACGAATGTTAAGAAAAATAAAAAAAGACGATTTGCTTTATGTGAAAAGCATAGATCGACTTGGAAGAAATTATTCTGAAATTTTAGAACAATGGAGAATACTCACGAAAGAGAAGGGAATTGATATTGTGGTTCTGGATATGCCCCTTTTGGACACACGCCGTGGGAAAGACCTTATGGGAACATTCCTCAGTGATATTGTTTTGCAGGTGTTATCTTTTGTTGCGGAAAATGAACGAACCAATATTAGGCAGAGACAGGCAGAAGGTATTGCAGCTGCGAAAATGAGAGGTGTTCGCTTTGGAAGACCTCCAAGCCCGTTGCCGGAGAATTTTCATGAGATATATCAGCAATGGAAAAATGGCAAAATTACCGGTCTGGCAGCTGCAAAAGCATGCGGGATGCCAATGTCTACATTTCGCTACCGAGCGGAAATTTACGAAAAAGCCAAATTGTTGTAAACAGGTATTTTTACAGAAATGTGTACCTTTCTGTAAAATGCCTGTTTTTTTCATTAACTTAAATCATACCACAGAAACAAGCGTTTTTCCAGATATTTAAAGGCTTTCTGTCGTACGCTAAAGTGGATTTTTTTCTGTGTCGAAAAGGTACACATTTTGGAAAGTGCCGTTTGAGATAACACAGGAGGAAACATCATGGTTCACACAGATTTGAAATTTTTTACGAATGAGCCGGAAAGAGATTTATACAGTCGCTTTGCTGCCATTCTGAAAAGCAATACACAATTCTTTGATGTTCTGGTTGGTTATTTCAGAGCCAGCGGCTTTTTCAAAATGTACGAAGCTCTGGAACAAGTAGAAAAAATCAGGATATTGGTCGGTTTGAATGTCGATAGATATACGGTTAAAATCATTGACCGTATAAAGGCTGAAACAATGTATGCTGCTATCTCAACTGCCGATGGCAAAGAGATTATCGCAGATGAAATTGAAAAAGAGTTTGAAACAGCAGCAAGCTCTGCCCAGGTTGAAAAAGGGGTTCGTATTTTCATGGATTGGCTGAAATCCGGAAAACTGGAAATGCGTATGTACACCGAAGCACCAATTCATGCAAAGGTTTATATCATGCGCAAGGATCAGGAGAAAGTACCAGATACATTTGGAAGTGTTATTACCGGCTCAAGTAATTTTTCTGAAGCAGGCTTGGTAAATAACCTCGAGTTTAATGTGGAATTAAAGGATTATGCAGATGTAAAGTTTGCGCTTGATAAGTTTGAGGAACTTTGGGCACAAGGCACAGATATTCGTGACACCTATATCGAAGCAGTGGAACAACACACTTGGATGAGGGATGATATTACCCCGTATCAGCTGTATTTGAAAACCTTGTATGAATTCTTCAAGGAAGAAATCAATGCAGATAAAGAAAATTTTGAAACATTGCTTCCGGAAGGATATATGCGTTTGCAGTATCAGATTGATGCTGTGACACAGGCAAGACAAAAATTGGATGCGTATAATGGCGTATTTATTTCAGACGTTGTAGGTCTTGGTAAAACTTATATCTGCGCAATGCTGGCAAACAGTTTTAATAGAAACACATACAAACTGATTGTATGTCCTCCGGTGTTGGTTGATTACTGGAGAAGTGTTTTGCAGGAATTTGATGTTGCTCGTTGTGATGTGGAGTCACTTGGTAAACTGGACAAAATTATTGCAAGAGGAACTGACAAGTACTCTTATGTGTTCGTTGATGAAGCGCATCGCTTCCGTAACAGCGGTACCGAAGCATTTACGGAGCTTCATCAGATTTGTCGTGGCAAAAAGGTAATTCTGATTTCTGCAACACCAATCAATAACTACACCAGTGACGTTGAGAATCAGATTTACCTGTTCCAGGCAAAGCAGAGTGGCACGATTAACGGCATTAAAAATATTGAAGGATTTTTCCGTGGCTTAAATGCAAAACTTGCAAAAAAACCAAAAGGTTCAGCCGCATATATGGAACAGCTTAGAGAAAACTCAGAGATAATCCGTGATAAGCTGATTCGAGAGGTTATGATTCGCCGTACCAGAAGTGAAATCCAGCAGTATTATGCAGATGACCTCGCGAAACAGGGTTTGACCTTCCCGAAAGCAGGAAGCCCGGAGAAAATCATTTATTCTTTTGATGAAGAAACGGATGATGCGTTCTCTCAGACAATCAATATCATCAAAGATTTCAAATATGCCCGTTATACGCCGCTGTTGTATTTGAAGGATAAAAAGAAGTATGCAACTATGCTCACTGCGCAACGCAACATGGGCGGATTTATGAAAGGTATCCTAGTAAAACGTCTGGAGAGCAGTTTCTATGCTTTTCGTAAGACTCTGGAGCGATTCATTGAATCCTATGAAAAGTTCATTGAGATGTCAAAGACCGGAAAAATCTATATCAGCAAGAAGGTGAATGTGTACGACCTTCTGGATGATGGAAATACACAGAAACTGATGTATCTGATTGAACAGCAGGATGTCATGGAATTTGAGACAAAAGAATTTTCTTCTCAGTTCTTCCGTGATTTACAGGCTGATTTGGCACAGCTGAAGTCTATGCAATTCATCTGGTCATTGATTGGCAATGATCCGAAGCTGGATGAGTTTAAGTGGAATCTTACAACGAATCCGTTGTTTAAAGATAAAAAGACGATTGTTTTTACCGAATCTACAGAAACAGCACAGTATTTGTATGAAGAATTAAAGGAAATCTACGGAGAAAGAATTATCTATTTCAGTGGTCAGAGCAGTGCTTCACTGAAAGTTGAAATTGAAGATAGTTTCAATCCAAAATTCAAGAATAAAAACAATGACAAATATGACCTTCTCATTACTACCGATGTATTGGCAGAAGGTATCAATCTGCATCGTGCAAATGTTCTTGTGAACTATGACCTTCCTTGGAATCCGACCCGCATTATGCAGCGTGTTGGTCGCATCAACCGTGTCGGTACGGAATATGACCGCATTTATGTATTTAACTTCTTCCCAACTGCACAGAGTAAAAAGCAGATGCCGCTGGAAGAACGTATTCTGGAAAAATTACAGGCTTTCCATGATACCCTTGGCGAAGATATTAAATATCTGTCTGATGACGAAGAAGTATCTTCCAAAAAACTGTTTTCAGATTTGACGTCAGATCTGGATGGTGAGGAAGAAAGTACCAACCCTGAGTTGGCTTATTTGGCGATTATCCGTCAGATTCGTGACAATGACCCGAAATTGTTCTCTATGATTAAGCGTTTGCCGAAAAAGGCGAAAGCTGGTAAGGCTTCTGAAAAAGTATCAGAAGATTCTACCGTTACTTTTATCCGCCAAGGGGCATTAAAAACATTTTTTGTCAGCTCTGAAGCTGAAACAAAGCAACTGTCCTTTATGCAGGCGATAGATTTGATTAAGGCAGAACCGGACGATGCAAAAGTTAGTGTTTCAAGCAAGTTTTATGAACACTTTGAAAGTAACAGCACCGCTTTTGACCAGATGCTTGTAGCGGAGGAAGAAGTGTCTACGGAAAAAGTAATGGTTGCTGGTAATGATGCAAAAATTATTCGTTTGTTGAAAGCAATGAAAACCGAGCCACGTCTTACTGATGATCAGGAGCAGATGATTGATAAGCTAATATCTCTCTGGGAGAACGGTGAGATTCCGGCAAAGGTTTCTAAGGATGTCATGAAAAAGAGCAAAGTTGTTGGAGATGTTCTGGAACTTTACTATGAAATCCTGAAATTAGTACCTCCAACATACTTCGAGGAACGCAAGAGCCAAAAAGCACAGGTAGATGGAGAAAAACAGATTGTTCTTTCCTGCTATCTGAAGACGGGAGGTACACGATAAATGAATGCCGTTGTTAAAAAGATAGAAGCAATACTGAAAAGTCCCTATGCTACAAAAAATTATGTTGATTTGATTCGAGAAATCTTTCCAAAGGTTAGCATGGTATCACCGGACAAGTTCAGAAAAGAATTTACGAATTTTTCATCCCATATTGAAGGTTCTATTCATGTGGGAAATTATAAAACACCAGACAAAAAGAATATCATCATTATGGCAGTGCAGCTGAAGAATGCAGGATATGTTGAAAATTCCAGAAGCACTCAGCGCAGCTATGCCAAAAAGCTGATTGAAAATGCCAATGCAGATGCTGCGTTCATCGCTTTCTATACAGAAGGTGAGCCGAAATGGAGATTGTCTTTTGTTCGTCTCGATTATGAAATGAAGATCGAAAACGGACGTTTGAAAACAACGGAAAATCTGACTCCGGCAAAGAGATATTCCTATCTGGTAGGCGAAAATGAACCATGCCATACAGCAATCAGCCGATTTGAAAGATTTATTATTGATAGTATGGCAGATCCGGAACATCCTACACTGGATGATCTGGAAAATGCATTCAGCGTTGAAAAGGTTACGGATGAGTTTTTCAAACTGTATTGCGAGAAATTCCATCAGTTGCGTGAAAAGCTGGAAGAGAACGAAGATTTCCGTATTGAAGCGCAACAGCACAATTTCACTTCTGCGCAGTTTGCAAAGAAGCTGATGGGTCAGATTGTATTCCTTTATTTCTTGCAGAAAAAAGGTTGGCTGGGCGTAGGTGCATGGCCGAATACTTTGACTGAAAAAGAATACAAGAATGCCTATTATGCCCGTGGAACAAAATCCAGAGAACTGATACCGATTGTATATCGCCCTGTGGGTGATGGTACATATCGTATTTCCAGTACTGGATTGAATACTATCAGTGATGAAGATGAGGCAGTCCTTGCTATGTGTGTCAAGGGCAAGCCTTGGGGTAGCGGTCCGCATAACTTCATGCGTAAGCTGTTTGAAATTGCAGAAAAGAAGAATCAGAATTTCTTTGATGAATTACTGGAACCGCTGTTCTATGATGCGTTGAATGTAAATCGTGGAGAACAGGGGTATTGCCCTGCTCTGCATTGCAGAATTCCATTCCTTTCCGGTGGTCTGTTCGAGCCGATTGACGGATATGATTGGGAACACAACAATTTCAATATTCCAAACGAAGTATTTTCCAATGCGGCGACCAAGGGGCGTGAAGCAGATGGTATTCTGGATATTTTCGATAGATACAATTTTACCATGAGCGAAGATGAACCGATGGAACGTGAAGTAGCCATTGACCCTGAAATGCTGGGTAAAGTATTTGAAAATTTGTTGGAAGTAAACGATAGAAAATCAAAAGGTGCTTTCTATACACCTCGTGAAATCGTTCATTATATGTGTCAGGAAAGTTTGATTAACTATCTGACCAATACATTGCAGATAGAGGAAGAAGCAATCCGTGAGTTTATTCTGTACGGTGACTTTATGAAAGATGAAGATACCGTAAAAGAAAAACGTCAGGGTAATGGCGGTATGTATATCTCTGAAAATTTGTTCAAGCTGGATGCAGACGGAAATGTTATTGTAGACAGATTGAAAGATGTGGATGCAGCATTGAAAAATGTCCGTGTTGCAGATCCGGCGGTAGGTTCCGGTGCATTCCCTCTCGGTATGCTGAACGAGATTGTACGTGCAAGACAGAATATTTCTGCTTATATGGCAATCAATATGAACACATACAACGCCAGACTGATGTATCAGATGGAGCGTTCACCGCATAATCTGAAATACGAAACTATTAAAAATTGTATTTTTGCAGCAGATATCGAGCCATCTGCGGTAGATATTGCACAGCTTCGTTTGTGGCTGTCATTGGTAATTGATGATGAAATCAATCCGAATGCACAAAGTGCGTTGGATGGTCATAAAAATCCATTGCCGCTTCCGAACTTGGAAAGCAATATTCTTTGTGGCAACAGCTTGATTGATGAGTTTGAAGGAACCAGACTGGTTAAAGAAAGTGAATTGTTTGGTGACAGCACTTATCAGTTGGATATGAACCACTCCCGGTTTGAATCCATTGTCAGCGCATTGATTGACAAACAGAATGAATTGTTCCGTTGTGATAATACGGAAAAGAAAAAACAACTGAAAGATGAAATCGAATCTTTACGAGATATGGTTATCTTGTCACAGTTGGAAGGTTGTGGCTCTGACAAAATTCAAAGATACCATGAGAGTAAACGTATGGCATCTAAGCCGTATGTTCTTTGGCAGTTGGATTTTGCAAGAGTGTTTCGTGAAAAAGGTGGTTTTGATATTGTAATTGGAAATCCGCCTTATGTTGATTCAGAAGAAATGACACGAAGCATGCCAGAACAACGTGAAATATACAGTAAAAAGTATTCATGTGCAAAAGGTAACTGGGATTTGTTTGTTCTGTTCATAGAAAAAGGAATGGATTTATTGGCAGAAAACAAAACGATTTCTTATATTGTACCGAATAAGTTGATATCTGCTCCGTATACAGAAGCATTGAGAAAAAAGATGGCAAAAAATCGAGTTATTGAGATCCGAGATTATTCCAATGTTAATGTTTTCAAAGAAGCTGCGGTATATCCAGTTGTATTCCGTGTAGAAATTAGCAATAACAGAACACCTGTTAAGATGGATGTTATGGATGGAATGGAACTGGTTGGAAATCAGAATACTATATCGCCAGAGAAGTTTTATGCAGATATAAACTGGGATAAATATTTTAATACCTCTGCAGAAGCATTGAGCATTGTTGATAAAATGGCAAAATTCCCAATATTGAGTTCCATTGCTGATGTAAATGGTGCAGCAACTGTTGGTGAAGCCTATCTTGTAAAAGAATTTATGTATGACGATGATGGGAAAGATGATTCTGTTATGAAATTTATTAATACAGGGGGAATTGATAAGTATAAATCATTTTATGGTATTGAGTATATACGTTATCTGAAAGGTAAGTATATGTACCCTGTGGTAAAATCGTCTGACCTTAAGAATATGTCGGTTAAGCGATTCAACGAAAGTCAAAGTAAAAAAATAATCATTGGTGGCATGAATAAGGTTCTGGAGTGTTTTTACGATGACGGTAATTATTTGGCGGGAAAATCTACAACTATAGTTTATAATAATCCGCATTTGAAAGTTATTACTGCTATATTAAACAGTACATTGATGTCATTTTATTACTCTACATTTTATAATTCAATGTCTCTTGCGGGTGGTTTTTACAGAATTGGTGCACCTCAAATTAAAGCATTACCGATAGCGATGCCAGATGATAATGCTACTATTGAGACTCTTGAAAATTTAGTGGATGAAGCACAAGAATTATTAAAATCATTGCAGGAATCTGATGAGGAAGTCAAAAATGTTTTGAAACAAATAGATAAGATTGTTTACAAGCTGTATGGATTGACTGATAGTGAGATTTCATGTGTAGAAAATTAACAGAGGTGAATATATGGAGATTGAGGTAATTGCAAAAGGAAGAAATATGCGTTATGATGCCGTGGGTATATACGATGGAAAAGGATTGACTGTATTAAAAGGAAGTAGAATATCAGCCACTGTGGCGAGTAAAATGAATCCAGTTGCTGTGAAATTAAGAGAGAGAAAAGACACAGTCGATAATGATTTTGTGCTGCAAAGAGATGTGACATTTAGAAGTTCTTCTACAGCAGCGTCATTTGTTACTGGAAGTATAGCTAATGGCATGAGAGTCTGGAGATTAAAAGATGGAAAACCATTGAGCAGTATGAGCGAAAAATAAGATACATAAATGACCAAGCCAAAGGCGATCAACCGTAAAAAGTTGGTCGCTTTTGTTTTGCTCATTTGCAAATATAAAATGTCATGGCAATTTATAAATCGAGTATGCTGGTACCGGCATACGAGAACAGGTGGTGATGGTTCACGATATATGTGAAAAGTCATCGCCTGAAATTTTTTCAGAAGGTTCCGGTGGAGCGTTCTGAGAAAACGGAGAAGCTGTAAGAACCAACTGGCCAGTGGTTTGAAACAGGTTGTCCGGCAGGAGTACAGAGGGTGCAATCCTTTGTGCAAGGGTACAGGGAATGCAATATCCCTGTGCGGGTCAAGGGCGGCAGCCTTGCCCAGTCAGTGGCGTTTCGCCACTTAGTACTGGGTATTACCTGCGCATAAATGTAGCAGGTAAGCAGCAGAGCTGCTTCAAATTCCTTGACAACACTTGAAAAGAAATGGAGGAAAAGCCTTTGAGGTTGACACGACACAATGGACGTTTCGGTAAAAATGGCACTTACAATCCAAAGCATAATGACCGCAGATTTGATTTGGAGAACAGTGAACACATTGATGCGGAGCGAGCCAAAAGAAATATTTATTGGGACTGTTATCGTGGTATCACAACTTCCGATAACCGTAATGCAGATGCCAAACAGGATTTTTCTTTTGAAAAAGTGGAGCAGATGTATTACACATCTCAATATAGTGATTTTATCTTCCTTCAAAACGAGAGAAATATAAAGAACCGACATCCGGAAAGAAACAGAACCGTGGAGGACTTGCTGAAAAACAAAAAGACCTGTCCGGAAGAAACCATTTATCAGATCGGAACAGTAGAAGAATCCGTATCGCCGGAGATTTTATTGCAGGTGGCAAATGATTTTTTCGGAGAAATGGAAAACAGGTTTGGCACTCATGTTCATATTCTGAACTGGGCATTGCATCTGGATGAGGGTACACCTCACATCCAGGAACGCCATGTATTTGATTGTAAAAATCAATACGGTGAGCTTTGTCCTCAACAGGAAAAGGCATTGGAGGAATTAGGAATACCACTTCCTGATCCGTGCAAGCCGAAAGGCAGACACAATAATCGTAAGCAGACTTTTGATGCCATGTGCAGAGGAATGTTATTTGAAATTTGTGAACGCTATGGTCTGCAACTGGAGCGTGAACCGATCTACGGTGGAAAAGCCTATCTGGAGAAAAATGATTTTATTATTGAAAAGCAGAAGCTGGTTATGGCAGAAAAGGAACAGGCACTTTCGGAAATCACAATGAAGCTGGAGGATGCGGAAACTCTTGTGGAGGAAATTGCTGATACTGCCTATGAAAAAGCGTGTGAGGTAATTGCAGAGACTGTTTTTGCAGAAACCCAGAAACAGGATTTGGAGGTCATAGCAAATTATCAGAAGTGGATCAAAGAAGAAAGCAATGTACCGGCTATAAGAAATCTGCTATCAGCAAATCGCTGGATGCCTTGCAAAACAAAATGAAGAAAACGGCGGACAAACTGTTGAATAAAGTTTTGACCGCATTGAAGCTGCCGACAGTCAAAGAAAAGAATATGACTGCAGTAAAGGAAAAAGCAAAAGAATCGCTGCTTGCAAAATTGCAGCGTAATAAAGAACTTGTGAAAAAGGATGGTGATTCGGATAAGAAGATCAGACAAAAGAATATGGAACTCTAACAGGCACTTGTCATTTTTATCGGAAATGTCAGGTGCTTTTTCTATGGGAGGGTTGCGCCATGAATGTGTTTGATGCAGTTAAGCAGTCTGTCACAACCAGACAGGCTGCGGAAATGTATGGATTGAAGATACACAGAAATAACATGGCATCCTGCCCTTTTCATAATGATAAAACTCCGAGCATGAAAGTGGACAGGCGCTTTCATTGTTTCGGGTGTGGAGCTGATGGCGATGTGATTGATTTTGTATCAAGGTTTTATGGTATCAGCAGTCTGGAAGCGGCACAAAAGGCAGCTTCAGACTTTGGAATTTCTTATGATAGGAAGAACAAGAAAGAAGCATCGAAGAAAGCGGTACGCAAAAAATCAGATGCACAGATCTATGCAGAAGCCGAGCAGCGTTGCTTTCGAGTTCTGTCAGACTATTACCATCTTCTGAGAAAATGGGAAATGGATTATGCTCCCAGTATGGAAGATGAAATGTGGCATCCGCTGTTTGTGGAAGCCTTACAGAAAAAGTCACATCTGGAATATCTCTTGGATATTCTGGTGTTTGGCGAAATAGAGGAAAAAACATTGCTGGTGATGGAATATGGGAAGGAGGTGGCGTCACTTGAACAACGAATTTCAGAATTTACCTGTCCAGACACAGAAGATGGCATTGGAAGCTGCCAGTGATATAGAAAAGCCATGTTCTCCTGCCGAGGTCAGGGAACGCTTAGACCGAACGGAGAATGGCGGTGTGAAGAACAGCATCAAAAACTGTCTTACCGTATTTCGTCTGGACGAAGTGCTTCATCAAAGTATCCGCTACAATCTGTTCACGGAAAAAACGGATATTGTGAAAACGTTATGGTGGCATAAGCGAAGTCCAGTGATGAATGAAACAGATGTAAACTATCTGATGTTATATTTGGAAGAAAATTATGGACTTAGTGTGGAAGCAAAAATTTCGAGAGCGATTTCGATAATTGCTGATAAAAATAAGTATCATCCGATTCAGGAAAAATTGAAAAGTTTAGTGTGGGACGGAAAGAAGCGTATCGAAAATGCCTTGCCACATTTTCTTGGAGTGGAAAAGAACGAATATACCAGTACAGCGATGCAGTTGTTTATGCTGGGTGCCATTCACAGAATCTTTCGCCCTGGATGCAAATTTGAAATGATGTTGTGTCTTGTGGGAGGGCAAGGTGCAGGTAAGTCCACATTCTTTCGTTTTCTTGCAATAAAAGATGAGTGGTTTACAGATGACTTAAAAAAGCTGGAGGATGACAATGTGTTCCGTAAAATGCAAGGGCATTGGATTGTGGAAATGTCGGAGATGATTGCCACAGCCAATGCAAAAAGCATTGAGGATATTAAATCGTTCCTCAGCCGCCAAAAGGAAACTTATAAAATTCCTTATGATAAGCAGCCGGATGACAGGCTTCGCCAGTGCGTGTTCGGCGGCACTTCCAACACATTGGATTTTCTGCCCCTTGACCGCACCGGAAATCGCAGATTTCTTCCTATTATGGTTTATCCGGAAAAGGCAGAGGTACACATTATGGAAGACGAAAAGGCATCCAGAGCCTATATCGAGCAGATGTGGGCAGAAGCTATGGTGATTTATCGAAGCAAAAAGTATCAGCTTTCCCTTTCAAAGGAAATGGAAGAATATCTGAAAGAATTTCAGAAGCAGTTCATGCCGGAAGATACAAAAGCAGGCATGATTCAGGGATTCTTGGATAGCTATAAGGGAAATATGGTTTGTTCCAAGATGCTTTATAAGGAAGCCTTAAATCATCCATTTGATGAGCCGAAGCAATGGGAAATCCGTGAAATCAACGATATTATGAATAATTCCATTGTGGGATGGAAGCAGTTTACGAATCCAAGGCATTTTGCTGGATATGGCAGACAGAAAGGTTGGGAGCGTGACAACCAGCCTGTGACAACTGGCACGAATAATTTTGATGGTTTTGTAGAACTGACGGAGGAAGAAGCCAAACAGATGGAGCTACCTTTTGGAAATACAGAGTAAATTGTCAGTTAAAATGTCATCGGGTTGTCGATTTGGGTGTCTGGAAAAATCCTTATTTTTCAAAGGATTTTCTACTCTGACAACCAAAACAACCTATAATTATAAAAAGAATAGAATTAAAGTAGCAGAGCTTTGTATTGGAATTTGATAGTTTGTTAAGGTCGGTTGTCGAACTTCGTTGTCATTTCCTTTTGCAAGGCTTTTTTATGGAGGTAAGCGAAAATGAATGTACGAAATGAAGTGAAATCACATCTTGTGTGCGAGGGAGTGACCATGCAGGATGTGCTTGGTAAATTGGAACAGCAGTATGGATGGAGCAAGAGCATTTCCAACCTGTCGGGGAAACTCCATCGAGAAACGCTGCGCTATAAAGAAGCCGTAGAACTGGCAGATGTGCTGGGCTACGAGATTGTTTGGAAAAAGAGGGGGTAAGTGCCTATGGTGAATGAACAGAATCAAAACGTAGATAAGTATGATATTCCTGTCTGGAGAAAGTACACTCTGAGTGTGCAGGAAGCGGCAAAATATTTTCACATCGGAGATAAAAAGCTTCGAAAGCTGATTGACGAAAATCCGGATGCAGAGTTCATTCTGTGGAATGGGTCAAGACCTCAGATCAAGCGCAGGGTGTTTGAACAATATGTAGATGAGAAATTATCTGCCATATAAAAACGGCAAATACACGATAGATTCGGAGCCAAGTTTATGATATTATAGGTATATCATAGCTTGGCTCTTTTCTATGACAGTTGGTTGATAGAAAGGAGAACTGAATGTCAGAAGTAAGACGAGACAATAAAGGTCGCAAGTTATTTAATGGAGAGAGCCAGCGCAAAGACGGGAAATATGAATACAAGTATCAGGATGCATGGGGCAAGAGAAAGACGGTGTACAGTTGGAAGCTCACACCGACTGACCGAGTTCCGGCAGGAAAACGTGATGATATTTCCCTCCGAGAAAAGATTAAGCAGATTCAAAAGGACTTAAACAGCAATATCACACCGGATGGCGGTAATTTCACAGTTCTGGAACTGGTAGAAAAGTATATTTCACAGAAAACTGGTGTCCGTCATAACACAAGGTCAAATTACAAGTTCGTGGTCAATGTAATCAAAAAGGAAGAATTTGGGCAGAAGCGCATTGACAAGATTAAGGTGTCCGATGCCAAAGAATGGCTGATTAAGATGCAGCAGATTGATGGGCGAGGTTATAGTTCCATCCACACGATCCGAGGTGTCGTAAGACCTGCCTTTCAGATGGCGGTGGATGATGATTTGCTGGTAAAGAATCCGTTTGAGTTTCAGCTGAACACCGTTGTTGTGAACGATAGTGTTACAAGAGAAGCTATCACACGACAGCAGGAAAGAGATTTCTTGGAGTTTGTAGAGAACGACAAGCATTTCTGCAAGTACTATGACGGTATCTATATCCTGTTTAAGACAGGGCTTCGTATCTCTGAGTTTGTTGGTCTGACGAAGAAGAATCTTGATTTTGAGAACAGCAGAATCATCGTGGATCATCAGCTTCAGAGAACCAGAGATATGAAATATATCATTGAAGATACCAAGACAGAAAGCGGCGAACGTATGGTGCCTATGACATCGGAAGTGAAGGAAGCATTTCAACGTATTCTTGCCAACAGAAAGAATCCAAAGGTTGAGCCTATGGTAGATGGGTACAGTGGATTCTTGTTTTTGGATAAGAACGGCAGACCGATGGTGGCACTTCACTGGGAGAAGTATTTTCAGCATATCCGTGAGAAGTACAACAAGATTTACAGGATACAGATGCCGAAAGTTACTCCTCATGTTTGCAGACACACGTTTTGTTCCAATATGGCGAAGTCCGGAATGAATCCGAAAACACTTCAATATATTATGGGGCATAGTGACATCAGCGTGACACTGAACACTTACACGCATTTGAACTATGATGATGCAGAGGAAGAAATGCAGAAAGTAGTAGAAGCATCTTCAAAGAAATCGACAACGCACCGTAAAATGTGCGTGTCGTAAATCTTTTGAATTTACGACAGAATTTACGACAAATGATGGCAAAAACAAGCCAAAATAAGCGTAGTTATACCAAGTTATGGTTGCCTGTCCTCTGTCGTAGAAATGCCGAAAAGTGGCGTGAAATCAAGGAAAATCAGCATTTTCAAGGAGTTTTAGATATATGATAAAAGTACTTTTCATCTGCCACGGCAATATTTGTCGATC
>SFGF01000007.1 GCA_004556655.1 Lachnospiraceae bacterium
TCCTATCGACTGAGTTTATTATACCACATTGTTTACCGGATTTCAAGAACGTATGTTCTATTTATTGCAATTCATCCCAACCACCTAAGAGGATGGGGGGATTCTTGCTAGATATTGTTAAAATACGATTGTTATAATAAACAAAGAAAATATTGATAGAATAATTAAAATATAAATAATATTATTATAATATACTATAACAGCTATCTGGATTATTATCAACTGGCAGAGGGAAGATTTTATCCATGAGGGGGATTAAATCTCCGGTAATTATCTGTAAGAGTATATTTTGTTACAGGGGGAATGAAAATGGAAGAGAAGTTATATGTGACTACAGTTGACATCGTGCATGAACTGGGAGTATCAGAGTCGTTTGCCCTGAAATTGATCAGAAAAATGAATGGAGAACTGGCAGAAAAAGGTTTTGACACGGTTGACGGAAGAGTACGCCGCAGTTATTATGAAAAGAGAGTATTCGGATTATAATAATGGGAGTGAATAAGTATGTATAGAATTATCAGAATCGAGGAACCGGATTTTGGCTGTGAAGGTCGGATGGAAGGACAGGCGATTATGGATACGGTGGTATTACGGGAAGAATCCGGCCAGGAAATCGTGAAACAAATGGAAGACAGTCTTTTGTATGAAAGGGATTTGAATGAAGGCGACGCTGTCATGATCGAAAAAAATGGGAATCTTCGAAGTGTGGTTGCTGTTGTCACAGGAGGTGCCGCCGGCATCGGAAAATGCATTTGTAAGGAATTTGAGAAGCTTGGGGTGAAGGTGTGTACGATTGATATAGCTGAGAATTCTTTTTTCGTGGGTGATATTGCAGATGAAGATACGCTGCGCAGCTTTGCAGGAAAGGTGATTGGTATCCATGGTCATGTGGATTATCTGATCAACAATGCACCACCGCTGATGAAAGGAATTGACTCCTGCACCTATAAAGAATTCAACAGGGCTCTCAGGGTTGGAGTTTCTGCACCATTTTTGCTTACACAGCTTTTTTTGCCTTACTTTTCTGAGGGAGCCAGTATCGTCAATATTTCTTCCAGTCGTGACAGAATGAGCCAGCCGTTTACGGAAAGCTACACGGCAGCAAAAGGCGGAATTGCATCTCTCACCCATGCCCTCGCGGTCAGTCTTTCCGGTAAAGTAAGAGTGAATTCTATTTCGCCGGGATGGATCGATACAGAATATAAAGAATATACCGGTTCTGATGCTGCTCAGCATCCTGCGGGAAGAGTAGGAAATCCGCAGGACATTGCGCAGATGGTTTTGTATCTGTGTTCAGAGAAAGCCGGTTTTATTACAGGAGAAAATATTTGTATTGATGGCGGAATGACCCGCCAGATGATTTATCATGGAGATTATGGATGGAAAATGAATTGACGATTAGAATGGCAAAATTTTCGGATGCCCGGGAACTTCTGGAAATATATGGACCCTACGTGGAAAACACGGCTATTTCTTTTGAATATACAGTACCGTCTGTGGATGAATTTGCTTGCAGAATAGAAAAAACACTGCAGTTTTATCCCTATCTGGTGGCGGAAATTGACGGGAGAATCGTTGGATATGCCTATGTTTCCCCTTTTAAAGAGAGGGAGGCTTATGCGTGGGCAGTGGAAACAACCATTTATATCCGGGAAGGATGGAGAGGAAAGGGCTGTGGAAAACAGCTATACCTTGCATTAGAAAAGATACTGAAAAAGCAGAAGATCCAGAATCTGAACGCATGCATTGCGTATACAGAGCAGGAAGACGAACATCTTACCAACGCCAGTATGGAATTTCATAGCCATATGGGATATCAGCTGGTGGGAACATTTCATAAATGCGGCTATAAATTTGGAAAATGGTACGATATGATCTGGATGGAGAAAATGATTGGGGAGCATCCGCTAAAACCAGATTCAGTGGTAGCTTGTAAGAGATAGTAAAAATGGGTTGCTGATAGTATCGCATGCCTTCCTACGGAGGATGTACTATTAGCAGCCCACTTACATTATGAGCTATATAAAAAATATAATAACCGAAAAAACAATTGCGATGATACCACTAGCACGATTCAATCCTAAAGCTAATGCAGAAGGTTCTACATTTTTATATCGCCAACCATACTGTAGATACCAGGCAGTATGGGGCGAAGAAGCATTAAGAATGCCAACAATCATCAAGAAGATACTTAAAAATATTTTCACGAAATTGTAGCTTTTTGGTGCTTTCTCCGTAAGAACATCCCGTAATATATCACCGCTAACATAGCGGTTTTCATCATAATCATCGCTCCATCCGCCAAGGCCACTTGAAAAACCGTTTCCACTTTTCTGATTCTGCCACCAGTAAGTAGAGCCATCGGGATAAGTAATGTCAATTTTGTATGAAGACGAATTACCCGAGAATGAATAGTGATATGAATATGTTCCATCGGAAATAGTGCAGTTTTCTTGATTGACAACATAGCTTATTCCGTTTTTATTTATTGTATATGTGGCGTTTGAAGATGAACATGCACATATTACAGTGGCTATCACAAATGTTATCCAAAAAATAGCCCATTTTTTCATATGACACCTCATTTAATAAAAATACGTTCAATGAACATTTTACTTTTTTTCACACAGATAGCCCTTTGTTTTCAGTTCCTGTTCTATAAGATCCAGGGTTTCTTCAGAATCTGCCGTAATCGTGTGATAGTGATATCCCGATGTGACTTCTTTCAGCGGAGTAGATTTTCCACTTCTGATTTCTTCGAGAAATTTCCTCACATCTCTGCGGGAAGAAACATTAAGGTCAGCTTTCAGGCGGCCATATACCCGATGGCGTACAGATACATCCACAGCAGTTCCTCCCAGATCCACGATCGTGTTCAGTTCATCCTCGATAGCTTCATCAGAATGGTAAACCTTGATCAGCCGGGTGGCACGAAGCGGTGCATTCAGAAGATATCCACGATTTGTAGAAATAATATCATTTCTTTCTGCACGGATCAGAGCCATATCCTGAACAATCACCTGTCTGCTTACTGAAAAATGATTTGCCAGGGCAGAGCCAGAGACAGGGGCAGAGGAATTTGCCAGCAGATGGAGAATTTCCTGACGTCTTTCTGTTCCTTTCATGATTTGAACCGATCCTTTCTTAATAATATAATATAGGGTTTAGGTGTTAACAGATCCCTTGTCTCATTATATACTTGTTGGCTTGCGTACAGCAAGTAGTTTTCTTCAATTCATATAAATTGCCTACAATATCCGACAGCTTGAATTGCAGTTGGTTTATAGAAGATTCATTCAGATAGCATGCAGATTTTTCAGTGAGATATCAAGAATCGGCGCAGAATGTGTCAAAGCACCGCTGGAGATATAATCTACTCCGATATCCAGAAGTTGCTCCACATTCTCCCGGGTAACATTGCCGGAACATTCCGTTTCGGCGCGTCCATCAATGATACGGATGGCCTCTTTCATCATATCCGGTGTCATATTATCCAACATGATGATATCTGCCCCGGCTTCCACAGCTTCCCTTACCATATCCAGATTTTCTACTTCCACTTCGATTTTGCGGACAAACGGTGCATATTCTTTTGCCATTAAAACTGCGTTTGTCACACTCCCAGCAGCTCCGATATGATTGTCCTTCAGAAGAATGCCATCCGACAAATTATAACGATGATTGTATCCACCACCTACTTTTACTGCGTATTTTTCAAATATACGCATATTTGGAGTTGTTTTTCTGGTATCAAGAAGTTTAGTTTTACTTCCTTCCAGAAGTTTTGCGATCGAATGTGTATAAGTTGCAATACCGCTCATACGCTGCAGATAATTCAGAGCCACACGTTCCCCGGATAGAAGAGCACGAATATCTCCGGTAACCACTGCCATCAACTGTCCTGCAGAGACAGCATCACCGTCCTGACAAAAGAAATCTACCTGAACAGCATCATCAAGAAGTTCAAAAACACGTTTAAAAACGTGAAGTCCTGCGATGATGCCATCCTGTTTGCAAAGAAGTTGAACCTCTCCTTTTTGATAGGTACGCATAACAGAGTTAGTGGTGATATCTTCACTGGTGATATCCTCCTGCAGTGCCTGCAGCAGAAGGTGATCTGCATTTAAAATCATAGTAATTTTATTGTTCATGTTTTTGTCTCATCCTTTCAATTTCATTCAGTACTGTCTGTTTATATTCTGTCTGTAAAGCATATGAATCAGAGTATAGGGTCTCGTTAATCTGAGGTTCATATGGTGCGGACGCATTTTGAAGCTCGTTTTCCGTCATATGCAGTGCGGCTCTTTTGGCAAATACAAGACTTTCCAGGAGAGAGTTACTGGCAAGACGGTTTGCTCCGTGAACTCCGTTGCAGCTGGTTTCACCTGCAGCATACAGACGATTCATGGAAGTCATGGAATATCTGTTAACTTTGATTCCACCCATGAAATAATGCTGGGCGGGAACAATAGGAATGCATTCTTTTATGGGATCATATCCTTCTTCCAGACAACGATAGTAAATATGAGGAAAATGTCGCATGATGGTATCCTTTCCTATGGGACGCATATCAAGCAGAACATAAGGTGTCTGATCTTTTTCCATCTGTTTTCGTATCTCTTTTGTGAGAAGATCTCTCGGAAGCAGTTCGTTCACAAAACGCTGTCCGTCTTTGCTGTAAAGAAGGGCTCCTTCACCGCGGACAGATTCGGAAATCAGGAATTGACGTCCGGGTTTTTGGGTATACAATGTGGTAGGGTGAATCTGAATATAATCCGGGTTCAGAAGTTCCACTCCGTGTTTCAGACAGACGGCCAGTCCGTCTCCGGTAAGATGAGGAAAATTAGTGGAGTGCTGATAAAGACCACCGATCCCGCCACAAGCAAGCAAAGTGCAGTCTGACTGAATAGGAAAAACAGTACCTTTTTGATTCCGGGCAATAATTCCGTAACAGGTATTGTCCTGTTCCATCAAATCTACCATGGTTGTATATTCCATCAAAGTAATATTCTCCCGTTCCTTTACTTTTGCGAGAAGCTTACTTGTGATTTCCTCCCCGGTAATATCTTCGTGGTATAAAATCCGGTTGGTACTGTGAGCACCTTCACGAGTAAAGCAGAGTTTTCCGTCCTTCTTTTCAAAGTCAACACCGTAGTGAATCAGATCCCGAATGGTGTCCTGAGAGGAACGAATCATAATATCGACAGATTCCAGATTGTTTTCAAAATGCCCGGCAACCAGCGTATCGTGAAAAAATGAATGATAATCATCTTCATCTTTCAGCATGCAGATACCACCTTGAGCGAGGAAAGAGTCGCTGCTTTTCAGGTCGGATTTTGTGATGATAAGAATCTGTTTATCACCGGGAAGTGTAAGTGCTGCATAAAGCCCTGCAACTCCACATCCTACAATTACTATATCTGTTCTCATTTCTTTTTCAACTTCCTTATATATCAAGATTTATTATTATCCAAGCTCCAGCATCCGCTCCAGGGGAATCATAGATTCTCTGCAAAGCTGATCATCCAAGGTGACGGCATTGTTTTGATGTTCCAGAACATCCAGAACTTTTTTTAGTGTAATACGTTTCATACCGGGGCAGCACAATGTTTCATCAGCTATATAAAATTTTTTATCCGGATTTTTTTTCATGAGTTCATGCATGACACCGTTTTCCGTGCAGATAATAAAGGAATTGCTGGGACTTTCCGTTGCATATCGAATAATACCGGAAGTACTTCCTATATAATCTGCAAGTTTGAGAGTATCCGGTGTACATTCCGGATGAATCAATATTTGTGCTTCCGGGTGAGCTTTTTTTGCTGCCAAAAGAGTATCTGCAGTCAGACCGGCATGAATCGGGCAGCGTCCGTCATTAAAAATAAAGTGCTTTTCCGGAATCTGAGAGGCAACGTATTTGCCCAAATTTTCGTCAGGCACAAAAAAGATGTGTTTGTTTGGCAGAGCTCTGACGATGTTCAAAGCGTTTGCAGATGTAACACATACATCCGAATATTTTTTTAGTTCCGCAGTGGAATTGATGTAGCAGACCACTGCCAGATCGTCATATTGTTTTCTCAGTTCTTTGATTTTCTCAATATCTGCCATATGAGCCATGGGACAGTCGGCTTTCGGATCAGGCATAAGGACCTTCTTATCCGGGTTGATAATTTTGGCACTTTCCCCCATAAAAGAGACGCCGCAAAGGATGAGAGTATCGGCAGTTGTCTGAGAGGCTACCTTGCTCAGATAAAAGGAATCTCCGATAAAATCGGCAATATCCTG
Source organism: Lachnospiraceae bacterium (assembly GCA_004556655.1). Taxonomy (GTDB): domain Bacteria; phylum Bacillota; class Clostridia; order Lachnospirales; family Lachnospiraceae; genus Oliverpabstia. The sequence goes on from SFGF01000007.1 coordinate 6,286, forward strand.
TACTTCATCCGGTACATAATAATGAGCCAGAATAATGGCATTTTGTTTTTCTTTCAAAGACTGAATTCGTTCTTTTACAGTCATAATAATTCCTCCTGAAATATTTTCCAGTGCATTATACACTTTTTATTTACAAGTGACAAGACAATAGTAAAAAATAATTGTTAAATTGCATATTCATTTACTGAATGGTACAATAGAGCAAGACTCTTAACGATGTAAGTATGTATAGAATAATCGAGGTTATAAATATGAATCCAACAGTTAGTATTATTGTTCCCGTATATAATGCGCAGACCAATCTGAATCGTTGTATCGACAGTGTCCTGAAGCAGGATTTTGAAGATTTTGAGCTGATTTTGGTAGATGACGGAAGTACGGATCATTCCGGCTGTCTGTGTGATGAATACGCGGCAGTTGATTCCAGGATCCGTGTGGTACACAAGGAAAATACCGGCGTCTCGGACAGCAGGAATACAGCACTGGATCTGGCAAAGGGAACATATCTTCAATTTCTCGACAGTGATGACTGGATTACCGTAGATGCCACCAGTCTGCTGGTGCGGGCAGCAGAGGAAACACAATGTGATCTGGTGATAGCGGATTTTTACCGGGTAGTGGGTGAAAGAGTATCACATAAAGGTGATATACAGGAAGAGAAGCTTTTATCCCGGGAAGAATTTGCTGTGCATATGATGGAAAAACCGGCAGATTTTTATTATGGAGTACTCTGGAATAAGTTGTACCGCAGAGAACTGGTAGAAAAATATCATTTGCGTATGGATTCGGAGATCAGCTGGTGTGAAGATTTTATGTTTAATCTGGAATATATCCGGCATGCCGGAAGTGTATATTCTCTTCGTGTCCCTATTTATTACTATGTAAAGACAAAAGGTTCTCTCGTCAGTCAGGGAATGAGTATTACCAATACATTCAAGATGAAACGTAATGTTTTTGAATATTATAACCGGTTTTATAAAGATGTGTTTGAGGAAGAAGACTATGAGAAGAGCAGACTGCAGGTGTATCGATTTTTCTTTGATGCTGCAGGCGATGGAATCGTACCCCCGGCGATACTTCCGGGTTCCATAAAGCTGGGAGAAGAGCGGACAAAAGTGAGTGCGGAAGTGATTGAGGGAGAGGGCATTTTGCTGGATGCCTACAGAGAGAGCAAACTTCTGGACAGATATCTGGAGACAGCCGCAATTAAAAATGATCTTTCACTGGGAGAAGCGCGTATACTTTTGTATCTTGCCCATCCTCATGATAAATGCAGCCGGAAGGAACTGGCGGATATTACGAATATGACAAGAGCCGGTCTTTCTATGACACTTCAAAAGCTGACCGGTAAAGGACTTATTCAAATTCGGGACAACGGAAATAAGAGGGAAGCAGAAGAAAAAAACACAGTACGTCAATTGGATATCGTACTCTTAAAGGCAGCAGATCCAATCGTGGAAGATCTTCTGATCGCTCAAAAGGATTACAGACAGATGATGTTTTCCGGCTTTGGCGAGGAAGAAATGGAACAGTACCTGTTCATGAACGAAAAAATCAGAGCGAATATTCAGAAAGCACTAAAATAGAGGTAAGAGAATATGAAAAGAAACGGAAAAGAAATAATGATTCGCGTGGTGATTCTGTTAATCGGACTTACCATAGCGCATTTTGGAGTGACTTTGTTTTTGTTGGCTGATCTTGGAGCAGATCCATTTAATGTGTTGGTACAGGGAATCTTTCGGACATTGGACAGACTGGTAAACTGGACTTTTCTGACTCATGGCAATACCCATATGACAATCTGCTTCCTGATTATCCTGATACTTCTGATCGTTGACAGAAACTACATAAAAATCGGTACCATTTTGTGTATGATCTGTGGCGGACCGATCATTGATTTTTTTACAGGAATATTATCCTGTTTCTTTGAAAATGAAATGGCATTGTGGGTGAAAATTATTGTACTTGCTGCAGGATGTATGATCCTTGCATTTGGAATGACCATCGTGATCAAATCGGATGCAGGAACAGGCCCTAATGATCTGGTGGCAGTAGTGATCAGTGATAAAACAAAGTACAGATTCAGTATGGTGAGAATCCTTGTAGACCTGTTGTTTGTACTGGTGGGATTTGTATTGGGAGGTTCTGTGGGTATAGGGACAATTATCTGCGCGGCATTGGTGGGCCCGGTTGCAGGATTTTTCCTTCCTTATAGCGAAAAAGTTGTTTATAGAGTTTTGAAATTTAATAGACTGGAGGATAAATGATGTTATCTTTTGAATGTGATTATACAGAAGGCGCACATGAGAAAATTCTGCAGCGCCTGATAGAAGTAAACCGGGAACATCTGTCAGGTTATGGAAGTGACAGATACTGTGAAAGTGCAAAGGAAAAAATCCGTCGAGAGTGTCAGTGCTCCGATGCAGAGATTTCCTTTTTGGTGGGTGGTACGCAGACAAATGCTGTGGTGATCGATGCCATGCTTAAGTCATATGAAGGAGTGGTAGCGGTCAAAACGGGGCATGTGAATGCTCATGAAGCCGGAGCTATCGAATATACCGGGCATAAAGTATTGGAAGTACCTCAGCATGAAGGCAAAATGGATGCGGGTGAATTGGAAACATATCTTGACAGTTTCTGGAAAGATGATAATTATGAACATATGGTATTTCCGGGAATGGTTTATATTTCTCATCCCACAGAATACGGGACACTTTACAGTAAAAAAGAACTCTTTGATCTCTCGTCGGTTTGCAGAAAATATAAGATTCCGCTGTATATGGATGGTGCACGACTGGGTTATGGACTGATGAGTAAAAAGACTGATGTGACGCTCCCAATGATCGCAGATTTTTGTGATGTATTTTATATTGGAGGGACAAAAGTGGGAGCACTCTGTGGGGAAGCCGTTGTATTTACAAAAAATAATATGCCCGCACATTTTCTGACCATCGTAAAACAGCATGGGGCACTGCTGGCAAAGAGATGGCTGCTGGGACTGCAGTTTGATACTTTATTTACAGATGATCTGTACTATGAGATCAGCAGACATGCTATAGAAATGGCAGAAGTCTTGAAAGATGGGTTTGAGAAAAAAGGTTATTCATTTTTCCTGGAATCACCGACCAATCAACAATTTATTATTCTGGAAAATCAACAAATGGAAAGGCTGAAAGATAAAGTAACTTTCAGCTACTGGGAAAAAGTGGATGAACATCATACAGTGGTCAGATTTGCTACCAGTTGGGCGACTACGAAAGAAGACATTGAAAAATTGTTTAACCTGATCTGAATATTTATCAGGACAGAAGCCGTAAGTATCAAACGGGGGAAGCCAGATGGAAAAAGAGAGAGTAAGAATCATTGATATAGCAGAAGAACTGGGACTCAGTACCGCAACGGTATCCAATGTGATCCATGGAAAGACAGGTAAAATATCTGATGAGACAGTACGAAGAGTACAAAAGCTTCTGGAGGAACGTCAATATATTCCCAGTATGGCGGGTATTTTACTGGCGCAGAATAACTCAAGAATTATTGGTGTGGTGATCAATGATCATGAAAAATATGAATCAAAAGTTCTGGAAGATAGTTTTATTGCTTCTGCACTGAATGCTTTGTCACATGAAATTGAAAAAGCAGGATATTTTATGATGACAAAAATTACCCGTGAGTATAGTGAGATAACTCGATTTGCATCCATGTGGAATATGGAAGGGTTGGTTGTAATCGGATTTTGTGAACAGGATTATAAAAAACTGAGAGATTCTATGCATATTCCGTTTGTAGTCTACGATGGATATCTGAAAGAACCGGGAAGATTATGCAATCTGGTGATTGATAATTACGACGGCGGATATCAGGTGGGACTGTATTTTCGTAAACTGGGGCATCGAAAAGTGTTGTGTATAGCAGACAATGATAAATGTATGGATGGAGAAAGATACAGGGGATTTCGGGATGCCATGGAAAATTATGGCGCTGACTTTATGGAAATACCCATGGGAAAGGCGGAACAGAGAGAATATTATCAAAAAAAACTGGAACAGATCCGACAATATACAGCTGTATTTGCTGTCTCAGATTACTATGCTATAACTTTCATGCAGTTTTTACAGGAAAATGGAATCAAAGTACCGGAAGAAATCTCTGTCTGCGGCTTTGATGACACACCACTTTGTGAAATGGTTTGCCCATCCCTTACCACAGTAAAACAGGACAACAGCGAAAGAGCCAAAAAAGCCATATCACTGCTGAAACAAATGAAAGAAGGTACAGTCAGTGGAATGACATACAGACTACCGGTAGAACTGGTTATAAGAAAAAGTACAATTTCATGCACTAAGGATGGTGGGGACTTATATTTGGATTAAAATGTTCACATAATAATGTGGGTTGTAACCATTTTGTTTCGTATGGTGGATAAAGTAGATTGGCTGATGAAATCCTTTACTTTCTTCCAATGTCATTGGGAAAGCGAGCCTGAAGATCCACTGCTTACGGAGACTTGGCGCGACGGCTATCCGGAGCGTCATAGTCGGAGTTAGCAGTTAGCTGAAGGGGAGCGCCCTGACATTGGAAGAAAGTAAAGGATTTCATCAGCCTCACTACTTTCATTGATCAATACGAACCAAAATGTGCTTCTTTGACATACTCCCCGGTTATATTGAAGGCGTGATTCATGGGTCCGCTCCCTTTACCCAGATCCAGCATGGCTGCCAGAGCACCGGAGATGTAGTCTTTAGCCCGTTGCACTGAGGTGTCCAGGTCAAATCCTTTTGCCAGATTTGAGGCAATAGCACTTGAGAGAGTGCATCCGGTTCCGTGGGTATTGGGGTTTTGGATTCGGGTTCCGTAAAACCATCGATAATCTCCGCCACGATACAGAAGATCGTTGGCATCGTTCAGCTGATGTCCACCCTTTAAAAGTACAGCGCAGTGATAAGCATTACTTATTTTTTGTGCAGCTGTTATCATATCCTCCGCAGTTTTGACCTTCATATCGGCAAGAACTTCTGCTTCCGGGATATTGGGGGTAAGAACAGTGGCAAGGGGAAGAAGTTGTTCCTTTAATGAAAATATAGCATCGTCGCTGATCAGTTTGGAACCGCTGGTGGCTACCATGACTGGATCCACTACAATATTCTGTGCATGATATGCGGTAAGTTTTTCAGCGATAGCCATGATAAGATCCGTAGAAGATACCATACCGATCTTGACAGCATCAGGACGAATATCAGTAAAGATACAATCTAACTGTTCTTTCAAAAAGGAAGGAGTCACTTCCATAATTCCGGTCACACCGGTTGTATTTTGTGCCGTAAGAGCAGTGATTGCACTCATAGCATAAACGCCGTTCGCTGTCATAGTTTTAATGTCAGCCTGAATGCCGGCGCCCCCGCTGGAGTCACTTCCGGCGATTGTAAGTGCAGTTTTCATTTTTTTCCCTTCTTTCCTTTCAGATTTTCTGATCATTCAGATTGCCAAGATAGATATCAAAGACTTTCATCTTTTTCATGGCAGTTACCAATACGACAGCAAGGAGCGTTCCGCCAAGGCTGGAAATAAAAAATGGTACAACAAAAGCAAAGACAGCACATTCATTTCCCATCAGAAAAGCGGCAACCGGATAGCTTAAAAGTCCGCCGATGACAGATGTACCGATCAATTCTCCCAGATAGGCAAGCGGAAGATGTTTCCCATAACGGTATAAAAGACCGCACAAAAGGGCACCGCACATGGAACCCGGAAAAGCAAGCAGTGTTCCGGTACCCATCAGATTACGTAAAAGGCTTGTCACAAATGCCATACAAACGGCGTAGCCGGGACCCAAAAATACACCACTCAGAATATTGACAAAATGCTGAACCGGTGCACATTTGGATGCGCCGACCGGTATGGAAAGCGGGGAACATACAATACCAACGGCAATCAAAATGCCTGCAAGAGCAAGCTTTCTTACATTAACATTTTTCTTCATAGAAACCTCCTGTGGATAACTTTCTAACGTGGATAATCGTATCATATTCCCTATTTGATTTCAACTTTTATTCCGGCAGAAGTTCACGTAAAATTTATAAAAAATTTTGAAACCTTTTCTTGAAGAAAATCAATATAAGGTTATAATAAATTAAGAAAACATATATTGGAAATCCTTTATAGGATATCCAAAGAAAAGGAGAGGATATGGACTTGAACGAAATCAAAAATAACAAACCACAGCGTCCGGTAATCTACTACTATCTGATTGCACTTGTGGTATTGCTTTTACTGAACTTTGCTCTGGTACCATGGTTGTCAGAGAAAAGTATAGAGGAGACATCATACAGTGAATTTCTGGATGAACTGGAAGCAGGTAATATCACAAAAGTTGAGATTCAGCAGGAAGACTACTGTATCTATTATGTCATTAACAGGAATGGAAGAGAAGTTGTCTGTAAGACAGGTCAGATGAATGATCCGGATCTGGTGGATCGTCTTCGTAGCAACAAAAAGGTTGAATTTACTTCGGTTGTACCGCAGCAGCAGTCACCGATTTTGTCATTTATTTTCAGCTGGATCATTCCGATTGCTATTTTTATGGTAATCGGTAACATGCTTTCTAAAAAACTTGCTCAGAGTATGGGCGGCGGACCGGGAAGTATGATGTTCGGAAAAAGTAATGCAAAAGTTTATGTAAAGTCGTCTACCGGTATCAAGTTTTCCGATGTGGCAGGCGAGGACGAGGCTAAAGAACTTTTGACGGAGATCGTGGATTTCCTGCATTCTCCGGAAAAATATCAGGAGATTGGTGCACAGATGCCAAAAGGTGCTCTTTTGGTAGGACCTCCGGGAACCGGTAAGACACTTCTTGCGAAAGCTGTTGCCGGTGAAGCCAATGTGCCGTTTTTCTCAATCTCCGGTTCGGAATTTGTGGAAATGTTTGTAGGTATGGGTGCGGCAAAAGTGCGTGACCTGTTTAAGCAGGCCAATGAAAAAGCTCCCTGTATTGTATTTATCGATGAGATTGATACGATTGGTAAAAAACGTGATGGAAATATCGGTGGCAACGATGAAAGAGAGCAGACACTGAATCAGCTTCTGACAGAGATGGATGGTTTTGACGGCTCGAAAGGTGTTGTAATCCTTGCAGCAACCAACCGTCCCGATTCCCTGGATCCGGCACTGTTAAGACCGGGACGTTTTGACAGAAGAATTCCGGTGGAGCTTCCGGATCTGCAGGGACGTGAAGAAATCCTGAAGGTTCATGCAAAGAAGATTAAAATTTCTGATAATGTGGATTTCAGCGCTATCGCAAAAGCAGCATCCGGCGCATCCGGTGCGGAACTTGCCAATATTGTCAATGAAGCGGCTCTTCGTGCGGTAAGAGACGGCAGAAAATTTGCAACACAGGCTGATATGGAAGAGAGTATTGAGGTCGTCATTGCAGGATATCAGAAAAAGAACAGAGTACTGTCAGAAAAAGAAAAACTGATTGTTGCCTATCATGAGATCGGACATGCTCTTGTTGCCGCAAAGCAGACTAATTCCGCTCCGGTACACAAGATCACGATTATTCCAAGAACCTCCGGTGCGCTGGGATATACCATGCAGGTGGAAGATGGGGAACATTTCCTGATGAGTAAGGAAGAGCTGGAGAATAAGATTGCTACATTTACCGGTGGACGTGCGGCTGAGGAACTGATCTTCCATTCCATCACAACAGGGGCATCCAACGATATTGAGCAGGCTACGAAGCTGGCAAGAGGTATGATCACCAGATTCGGTATGAGTGATGAGTTTGATATGGTTGCTATGGAAAATGTAACAAATCAGTATCTGGGCGGTGATTCCACTCTGGCATGTTCTTTTGAAACACAGACTCAGATTGATAAAAAAGTGGTGGAACTGGTTCGTACACAGCATGAGAAAGCACTGAAGATTCTGCAGGATAATATCCTGAAATTGCATGAACTGGCCAAGTACCTTTATGAGAATGAAACCATTACCGGTGAAGAATTTATGAAGATACTTGAAAACTGATAAACCGTAAGATATGAATGAAGAAGGAGTCATAGTTTTGTATAAGACTATGGCTCATTTCTGTTGTCGGAGAATTGGAAAATAATGTCACACATGAATAATGGGTAAAATTGTATAAACATCTTGTGCCATTTTCGTTATTTTGCTATAATTAAAATAATATTGGTCGTACTATTCATATTATCTATCAGTTGATAAGGAGGTAATTCATGGAACATTATAATCCATTACTGGAAAAAAACAGTGGAAAAAAATTTTTTACGATAGGAGAAATCATGCTTCGATTGACTCCGCCAAACTATGATAAGATTCGTATGGCAAGCAGTTTTGAGGCAAGCTATGGCGGCAGTGAAGCGAATATTGCACTTGCTCTGGCAAATTTGGGTGTTGACAGTACCTTTTTTTCTGTAGTTCCCAATAACAGTCTGGGAAAGAGTGCTGTCCGTATGCTGCGAAGTAATGATGTGCATTGCACACCGATGATTCTGAGTACACCGGAAGAGACACCGACCCATCGTCTGGGAACGTATTATCTGGAGACAGGATATGGAATCCGTGCCAGCAAGGTTATCTATGATCGGAAACATAGTGCGATTACAGAGTATGATTTTGATCAGGTAAATATGGATGAACTTTTGGAGGGATTTGACTGGATTCATCTGAGCGGAATCACCCCTGCTCTGGCACCGAACTGTCGGAAAATGATTATGAATGCTCTGCGGACCGCAAAAGAGAAAGGTCTGACGGTAAGCTTTGACAGCAATTTCCGAAGTACACTCTGGACCTGGGAAGAAGCCCGTGATTTCTGTACAGAATGTCTGCCTTATGTGGATGTACTTCTGGGCATCGAGCCGTATCATCTGTGGAAAGACGAGAATGATCACTACAAAGGTGACTGGAAAGACGGGGTACCGCTTCAGCCTACCTATGAGCAGCAGGATGAAATTTTCCAGCATTTTGTAGAACGTTATCCAAACATTAAATGTATTGCCCGACATGTCCGTTATGCACATAGCGGAAGTGAAAACAGTCTGAAAGCGTATATGTGGTATGAGGGGCATACCTTTGAGAGCCGTCTGTTTACCTTTAATATTCTGGATCGTGTAGGCGGCGGCGATGCATTTGCCAGCGGGCTGATCTATGCGATGATGCATAATTATCGACCGATGGATATGGTGAACTTTGCAGTTGCAAGCAGCGTGATCAAACATACGATTCATGGAGATGCTAATATCACAGATGATGCAAAGACCATACGGAATCTGATGAATATGAATTATGATATTAAGAGATAAAAGAAAAGAATAAATACCTTTGAAAATACCGGATTTTGTGTTATGATTCTACCAGTACATTTGTTGAGGAGGAAGATTATGGAAAAAGAGGTAGTTTCCAAGAATTTTATTGAACAGATTATAGAGAAAGATCTGGCGGAAGGAAAATATGAGACCATTTGTACCCGTTTTCCACCGGAACCAAACGGTTATCTGCATATCGGGCATGCAAAATCTATTTTGCTGAACTATGGACTTTCTCAGGAATATAATGGTAGGTTTAATCTTCGCTTCGACGATACCAACCCTACAAAAGAAAAAGTAGAGTTTGTGGAATCTATCGAAGCTGATGTGAAGTGGCTGGGAGCAGACTGGGAAGATCGTCTGTTTTTTGCATCCAACTATTTTGATCAGATGTATGAGGCTGCAGTTAAGCTGATTAAAAAAGGGAAAGCTTTTGTCTGCGATCTGTCAGCAGAAGAAATCCGGGAATACAGAGGAACTTTGACAGAACCGGGAAAAAACAGCCCCTACCGTGACAGGAGTGTTGAGGAGAATCTGGATCTTTTTGAACGGATGAAAAACGGTGAGTTTGAGGACGGAAGCAAGGTACTCCGTGCAAAGATTGACATGGCTTCCCCGAATATTAACATGAGGGATCCGGTTATTTACCGTGTAGCTCATATGACACATCACAATACAGGTGATAAGTGGTGTATTTATCCGATGTATGATTTTGCTCATCCGATCGAGGATGCTATTGAAGGTGTGACACATTCTATCTGTACACTGGAGTTTGAAGATCACCGTCCGCTGTATGACTGGGTAGTAAGAGAACTGGAATATCCGTTCCCACCGAAGCAGATCGAATTTGCAAAGCTGTATCTGACCAATGTGGTTACCGGTAAAAGATATATCAAACGTCTGGTAGAGGAAGGTATCGTGGACGGATGGGATGATCCCCGTCTGGTGTCCATTGCTGCACTGAGAAGAAGAGGATTTACACCGGAATCCATTAAAATGTTTGTGGATCTGTGTGGAGTATCCAAAGCAAACAGTTCTGTAGATTATGCGATGCTGGAATATTGTATCCGTGAGGATCTGAAACTGAAACGTTCCCGTGTGATGGCTGTTCTGGATCCACTGAAACTGATTATTGACAACTACCCGGATGATCAGATAGAGGAACTGGAAGCACCGAACAATCTTGAGAATGAAGAATTGGGCTCCAGGATGGTTCCTTTCAGTAAAGAGCTGTATATTGAAAGAGAAGATTTTATGGTGGAACCGCCGAAAAAATACAAACGTCTTTATCCGGGCAATGAAGTACGTCTGATGAATGCGTACTTTGTAACATGTACCGGATATGATACCGATGACGAAGGAAATGTCACAGCAGTTCACTGTACGTATGATCCGGCTTCCAAGGGAGGAAATTCTCCGGATGGACGTAAAGTAAAAGGAACGATTCATTGGGTGAGTGCGCAGGAAAATGTTCAGGCAGAGGTTCGTCTCTATGAAAATATTATTGATGAAGAAAAGGGAGTTTATAATGAGGACGGCTCTCTGAATCTGAATCCGAATTCTCTGACCATTGTAAAGAATTGCTATCTGGAACGCAGTCTGAAAAATGTAAAAGCATATGACAGTTTCCAGTTTGTCAGAAATGGGTATTTTTGTGTGGATGCGAAAGATTCCAGAGAAGATGCGCTGGTATTTAACAGAATTGTGTCCCTGAAGAGCTCTTTTAAACTTCCCAAATAAACGGAGCAGTAAAGAAAGATACAGCATCGAGGGAGAAAAAGGAATGCGATATCCTTTATTCTCAAGACAGAATTGTGAGGTATGGAAATGATTAATGATAAAAAAGTATTATTCAGTGGTATGCAGGCTACCGGAAACCTGACTTTAGGAAATTATCTGGGAGCTTTGAAAAACTGGGTTACACTGAGTGATGAGTATGAATGTTTTTACAGTGTGGTAGATATGCATTCCATCACCGTACGTCAGGATCCGGCTACGCTGAGAAAGAGAGCAAGAGCACTGCTTACCCTGTACATTGCTGCCGGTCTTGATCCTGAAAAAAATTGTATTTATTATCAGTCTCATGTATCGGGACATGCAGAACTGGCATGGATTCTGAACTGTTTTACCTATATGGGTGAGCTGAACCGAATGACCCAGTTTAAAGATAAATCGGCAAAACATGCGGACAATATTAACGCTGGTCTGTTCACATACCCGGTATTGATGGCGGCTGACATTTTGCTATATCAGGCGGATGTGGTGCCGGTAGGTATCGATCAGATGCAGCATCTGGAGCTGACCCGGGATCTGGCGATTCGGTTTAATAATATTTACGGTGATGTGTTCACCGTACCGGATGCCTATATCGGAAAAGTGGGTGCAAAGATTATGAGTCTTCAGGATCCTGCTAAAAAAATGTCCAAGTCTGATGAAAATCCGAACGGCAGTATTTATCTGATGGATGATCCGGATACGATCATGAGAAAATGCAAACGGGCAGTTACTGACTCGGAAGCCTGTGTGGCATATCGTCCGGAACAGCCGGGAATTAAAAATCTGATTGATATTTACAGTGCCTGCACCGGCAAAACACCGGAAGAAGTAGTACGGGAATTTGACGGAAGAGGATACGGTGACTTTAAGATGGCTGTAGGGGAATCGGTGGTCAGTGTCCTGAAACCGCTGCAGGAGCGTGTAAAAGAATTGGAAAAAGATAAATCCTATATTGATTCCGTAATTAAAAACAATGCTGAGAAAGCGCAGTATTATGCCAATAAGACATTGCGTAAGGTTCAGAAAAAAGTGGGATTTCCGGAGAAAATCCGATAAGTGAACTATTCCATAGAAGCAATAGACAGTTGGGAGGAATTATAATGACAGTAGAGGAATTAGCAAAAGTTTTGGAAATGCAGGAAGAGATTCTTCAGTTTTCCAGTTTTACCAACGCAGATGCATGGGAGCTGGGAACCATGGTTGTGATGGAGGCAAGAAGACTTGGAGTATCCATTGCAGTAAGAATCCGGCTGAATAATAGCTATACTGTATTCCAGTATGGAATGGACGGAACAAACCTGTATAATGAGCAGTGGCTTACAAGAAAGGAAAATACCGTGCGGACACTGGAGCAGAGCAGTCTGCGCCTGTATATGAGCCTGCGGGAAACTCAGGAAACTCTTGAAGAACGTTTCCTGAACCCCAATGAATATGCAGCCTGCGGCGGAGGATTTCCTATTCGTGTAGAAGAGGTAGGAGTGATCGGAAGTATCGTAGTGTCCGGATTGGATCACGTCTCTGATCATGACCTTTTGGTGAAATGTATCAGCAAATATCTTCATGTAGCCGAAGTTCCGAGAATCAGAGCTGTATAATGAATCAGAAGTCTATATGGGAAAGAATTGTGCCATATCCTCCGGGAGCGGTGCGGAAAATCTCATAGATTCCCCCGTAATGGGATGACAAAATTCCAGTGAATAAGAGTGAAGCGCCTGACGTTTCATAAGAGTAGTGGTCGGATTGTAAAGAGTATCACCGGGAAGCGGGTGTCCGATGGAAGTCATGTGGACACGAATCTGGTGAGTACGGCCGGTTTCCAGACGAAGCTGAACCAGGGAAGCACCCTTTGTTAAGATGCCGGTATCATCAGTGATACCGGCAAATTTTTTTCCTTCACAGTAAGCCAGTCTCCGGTAATGAGTGACAGCAGGATCACCATGCTCTTCATCAATTTTCCGTTCGATGACAGAATCACTGACCCGCCCGATCGGCGCACTTATGGTTCCTGATTCTGGGGTAAGGCCCTCTACAATGGCCAGATACGTTCTGTGAATCTCCCGGGTTTTCATTTGTCCGGACAGAACAGCACCGCTGAGCATGTTTTTGGCAATGATTAAAAGACCGGTGGTATCACGGTCCAGTCGATTGATACATCGGTATACAAAAGAAATATTTTGCGAGTTATAATACCAGGCGATTCCATTTGCCAGAGTATTTTCATAATTTCCTATGGATGGATGAATGGGCATGTCAGCCGGTTTGTTGACAATCAGAATATCTTCATCCTCGTAAACAATATGAATCGGAAGAGGAACCGGTTTGATTTTTTCAGAGGGTAATTCATCGATCAGGCAGACGGTTAAGGAATCACCGGTTTCAAGAAGTTGATAAAAAAGAGCCGGTTCTCCGTTTCGTAAAACAGAACCAGGATGCTGTTTTAAATAAGTACGGATGTGCCGGGTATATCCCTTCCCAACGAGAAAATCTCCGATTTTCATATGATTTTGTTCCGGGAGAATGTGGTAAGCAAAGACACGTTTCATAAAAACCTCACAATATTCAGAATAATATTTATGAGTACTATTATAGGAAACGGGAAAAAAGTGTCAAGAAATAAAATTCTTTTATTGTGAAGTTGGAAGAATCAATTGTAGAATCTGATGAATTGTGATAGAATAGTCACCAGATAGACGAAAATTCGGAAACGAGCGTAATTTTTTCCGGATAGTGAAAGGATGGGTTAATCATGGGAAAAGAAAAATATATTGCCTATGTGGGCACCTATACACATGGAAGCAGCATTGGAATTCATCTGTATGATGTAGATGTGGAAGAAGGAACATTGTCAGAGCGTAAAGTGGTTCCTGTCAATAACTCTTCTTATGTTGTTAAATCAAAAAATGGTAAGTATTTATATTCAATCGCAGACGAGGGAGTGGCTGTATTTGCCATTAAGCCGGACGGCGATCTTGAACCAATCAATAAAGTAGATATTGATGGAATGAGAGGATGTTATCTGTCTGTGGATGATGATGGAAAATATTTATTTGTGGGTGGATATCATGACGGTAAAATAACAGCTGTTCATACACATAAAGACGGAAGACTCGGTAAAATATTTGACGGTGTGTTCCATAAAGGAATCGGAAGTGTGGCGGAGCGTAATTTCCGACCGCATGTAAGCTGTGTATTGCCGACACCGGAAGGAAAATATGTATGTGCAGTTGATAATGGTATCGATCAGGTGAAAATTTACAGAATCAACACCACCAGGAATCGTCTGGAACTGGTAGATGTACTCAGATGTAAGAGAGAATCCGGTCCGAGAGAGATCGTATTCAGCAAAGACGGTAATTATGCCTATATCCTTTTTGAACTGATTAATAAAGTAGGTGTTTTCAAATACAAAGATAACGGAAAGACACCTGAATTTGAATTGATTCAGACCATAGAAACTTTGTCGGATGAGTTGGATCCTCTGCATGACTGTGCTGCGGCAATCACGATCTCACCGGATGGAAAGCATCTCTTTACCTCTACAGCCGGAGATAATTCCGTGGCCATGTTTTCTATTAATCAGGAAGATGGAACTCTGGTGAAAGAGTTTGCTTTACCAATCAGCGGCGAATATCCGAAAGATATTGCGCTGTTCCCGGATGGGAAGCATATTGCTGTTGTCAATCATGAATCCAACAGCATTACCACATTTACTATTGATTATGAGAATAAAGTACTGGTTATGAAAGGAAAACCCATGAAAGTGGAGACACCGAACTGCATCCTGATAACCAAGGTGGAAGTATAAGATTAAGAGAAGAAAAATCGAGCATTTTGTTTCTGTAAATCAGAAATGAAATGCTCGATTTTTTATGTGAAGAATTAACGTTTATAGATCTCCTGCAGATAGTCCATCCGTGCGCTTATGTTCATCAGAAGTGCATCTGCCAGTACAAGGGCAGCCATACATTCCACTACTACAACGGCACGGGGTACGATGATGGGATCGTGTCGTCCTTTAATAGAGATGGTGATAGGTTCTCCATTTTTATTAACAGTATTCTGCATGGCAGCTATCGATGGTGTCGGTTTAAATGCGGTGCGGAAAATCAGTTCACTTCCGTCACTGATGCCACCGAGTATGCCTCCGGCATGATTGGTGCTTTTGGTAATTCCACCATCGGATGCCGGAATAAAACTGTCATTATTGGTAAGTCCGGTCGCTTTGGCAGCGTCCATACCGGAACCGATTTCAAATCCTTTTACAGCTCCCAGTGAAAACATTGCTTTTGCCAGGTTGGCATCCAGTTTTTCAAATACCGGATCCCCCAAACCTGCGGGAAGGCCTTTTACTACACATTCTACCATTCCGCCGGAAGAATTTTTCTCTTTCATACATTCCGTAAGATAAGCAGAAGCTTTTTCGGCTGCTTTCGCGTCAGGCATATACAGGTTGTTGTTATAGATTTCCTCCGGATCAAAAGAAGATATGGTCACCGGGCCGATAGAATATGTGTAAGCATTTAATGTGATGCCCAGTTCACCCAGCAGTTTGGATGCGATAGCGCCTGCAGCGACTCTTCCGATGGTCTCACGGCCGGAAGAGCGTCCGCCGCCACGGTAGTCCCGAAAACCGTATTTCTGATCAAAAGTATAGTCTGCATGTCCCGGACGATAGTAGGAAGCAATCTCCGAGTAATCTTTGGAACGCTGAGATGTATTTCTTACAAGGAGGGAGATGGGGGTACCTGTAGTTTTTCCGTCAAAAACTCCGGAAAGTATCTCCACAGTATCATCCTCTTTACGGGGAGTAGCAAAACGGCTCTGCCCCGGTTTCCTTCTGTTTAAAAAAATCTGAATATCCTCCTCGCAGAGAGAAAGACCTGCAGGACAGCCATCCACAACTACGCCTACACCTGCACCGTGCGACTCTCCCCAGGTGGTAATTCTAAAAATTGTACCAAAAGATGAACCAGCCATAAAAATCTCCTTTATTTCGAATCTTTAGTTCCTTGTCTCATCCTATGAGTTGTCTGACAAAAGGGATGAGACTACGAATTTCTCCGTGCTTCGCACTCTCGAAATTCTAAAAACATTCGGAATCCGCTCATTTTTCTTCGAAAAATGGCTGCTTCCTCATGTTTTTGCGGTCCCCAAAGTCAGTTTCAGGCATGCAAGCATGCCGTGACTGACCTTTTGTCCTTTGTCTCATCATATAACAGTTTCCGATATTTGTAAAGAAAAGCAACAAAAAATCAGGTTGTTCAACAAGTTATTCTTGACAGCCTGATTCGGATAGAATTATACTGAAATTGCAAGGGAATTCATAAACCCTTAGCCAAAAAGGAAAAAATGAATATGAGAAAACCACTTATTTTACAGTCAGATTTTGGAACTGCGGATGGTGCAGTCAGTGCTATGTATGGAGTTGCCTATGGAGTGGATGAAGATCTTTTAATTTCCGATCTGACCCATGAGATTCCGCAGTATGATATTTGGGAAGCATCTTACCGTTTGATTCAGACCGTGAGTTACTGGCCGAAAGGTTCCGTATTTGTAAGTGTGGTAGACCCGGGAGTAGGTTCTACAAGAAGAAGTATTGTCGTGAAAACAAAAGGCGGACAGTATATTGTCTCACCGGATAATGGAACATTGACCCATATCAAGCGTATTACCGGACTGGAAGAAGCAAGAGTGATTGATGAAAGCGTGAATCGACTGCCGAATTCAGGAGAGAGTTATACGTTCCATGGCAGAGACATTTATGCTTATACAGGAGCGAGACTTGCATCCGGAGTTATTTCATTTGAAGAAGTAGGACCGGAAGTTGAAACGCAGAGTGTGATTGAGCTTCCGGTGGTAGAAGCCACGTATGACGGCGAAAAAGTGAGTGGGACGATCGATGTGCTGGATGTACGTTTCGGAAGTCTATGGACTAATATTTCGAGGGAACTGTTTCTGAAGTTAGGTGTGAAACATGGAAACAGAGTAGAGATCAGTATTGAAAATGAAACCAGAACCTTATATAAAAATATACTGGTATATGCGAAAAGTTTTGCGGATGTTTATGTGGGAGAACCGCTTGTGTATGTGAACAGTCTGGATTGTATGGCGGTGGCAATCAATCAGGGAAGTTTTGCCCGGGCATATAATATCGGTACGGGAAACAAGTGGAGGATTACCATTCGAAAAGCACCGAGAATCATCTATGAAGACTGAGAAAAACTGATAAATGAAAACAGGGGGACTTATGGTAAGAATATGTGGGGAGAAAGACCGTGAGATACTGATCCGTTATTTGAAACAGGAAGCGGTATATAATACATTTATGCTGGCTGATATTTCAGATTTTGGATTTGATGAAGAATTTCAGACGGTATACATGGATGAAGAAGAAGGAAAGATAAAAGGCGTTTATCTGTGCTTTTACAAAAATCTGATTCTGTATTCCAAAGAAAATGAAGTGAACCTTCCTTTTTTGGAAAATTTGTTTTCTGGGTTTGTTCCGGATGTAGTGATGGGAAAAACAGAAAATATAGATTGTGTTCGGGAAGTTCTGAAAGATTATACCGGAGAGTCTAAAGTGTTGTATTTGCTTGAAGAAACAGGAAAATTGGTGGATGAAGCAGCAGAGATTTTGAAAGCTCAACCTGAGGATGCGGACGATATTTTTGATTTTTTGCAGAATATTCCGGAGATGAGACAGCTGTATACGTCAAAAGAAATGATTGTAGATCGTATTCAGAAAAACTACGGCACTCATTATATCATAAAAGAAGGCGGTCAACTTGTAGCTCACGCTAACAGCGCGGCAGAGAGTGACTTTACCGTAATGATCGGAGGAGTGGCAACCGCACAGTCCCGTCGGGAACAAAAGCTTGCAAGTCAGCTGGTCAGCCGTCTCTGCTGCGATATACTGGAAAAAGGAAAGCAGCCATGCTTGTTTTGCAGCAGGGAAGAGAATCATAATCTGTATGTGAGAATCGGATTTAAAAAGGCAGGTCTCTGGGGAACGCTGGTAAAAGCGGAGAAGATACCGGAAAATATATTGGAAATCGAAACACATGAGAAAAAAACGCATCGTCTTCCTTCCTATATTCCCATATATAACAGACTTTATGAGGATATTGTAAAGGGAGTATATCAAAAGGGGAGTATTCTTCCTTCGGAAAATGTGCTTTCCGAAAAATATCATGTGAGCCGCAATACTTTGAGACAGGCTTTGACGATTCTGTATCAGGACGGCTATATCTATAAAAAGCAGGGAAAGGGTACTTATGTATCCTATGACAGCGAGAAAAAACAAAAAGACAGAATCTATAATTTCCTCACGGAAGACGCATTGGAAGAGATTGCGAAGATAACGATTGACCACAATTTTGGACCGCCTACGCAGATAGCAAGAAAAAAACTGGAACTAAAAGACGAGGAAGAAGTGCTGGCAAGCAATAATGTTTATGAAAGTGAACAGGGTCCCATAGGGCAGAGTTTTCTGCAGATACCATTATGGGTGCTTTCTGATCACAGAGTAGATACTGAGTCCAAAGCTGAACTTCTTACATTCATGAATGATACCATATATCATCTGGCTGCGGGAGTGGAAATGACGATTCAGATGATGGAAGCAGATGAACAGGTAGTACCTTATTTGAAGGTTCAGCCGGGAACGGTGCTCCTTCATTTTGAACAATTGCTTTTTGATAAAAATCATTTACCGATTGCGAGAATCAAGTATTATTTTTGTCAGGGAAAATATCAGATTCAGTGCAGATGGTAGGGACAGGAGGAAAAGATGAATCAGTCTGAGCGAAAACCTGTGATTGAATTTGAACATTTTCAGTTTCAATATTTCAGTCAGGCAGAGCCGACTCTCTATGATATCAATCTGAAGATTTATGAGGGAGAAAAGGTTTTGATTGTAGGCCCCAGTGGAAGCGGGAAAAGTACGATGGGAAACTGTCTGAACGGTTTGATCCCATTTTCCTATAAGGGAGAGATTCAGGGCAGCTTAAAGATCAGCGGGAGAGAAACAAGCAAAATGAATATTTTTGAATTGTCCAAGAAAGTCGGGACCGTCCTGCAGGATGCAGACGGGCAGTTTATCGGGCTGACTGTGGGCGAAGATATTGCATTTGCATTGGAAAATGACTGTGTTCCTCTGACTAAAATGAAAGAAACGGTACAAAAAGTGGCAGATATTGTAGATATGGGCCAATTGCTGAAGTCCTCACCATTTGAACTGTCCGGCGGGCAAAAACAAAGAGTTTCTTTTGCCGGGGTGATGGTGGATGATGTGGATATTCTGTTGTTTGACGAGCCACTGGCCAATCTGGATCCGGCTACAGGAAAAACAGCGATCGATCTGATTGACAGAGTCTGGAAAGAATCAAAAAAGACGGTTGTGATCATTGAGCATCGGCTGGAAGATGTTTTGTATCGGGATGTGGATCGTATCGTAGTTGTGAGTGAAGGCAGAATAGCAGCGGATATGACACCGGACGAATTGATGGCGGCAGATATTCTTTCAAAACTTGGAATCCGGGAACCTCTCTATGTAACTGCCATGAAATATGCAGGTATTACTGTGACTCCTGAGATGAAAGCGGGCAGAATGGATACTTTGGATGTGGAAGTAATCCGGGAATCGATGCTAAAGTGGAACCGGGAACAGAAAAAGAAGGAGAAACCCGAGGAAAGACCGGAAATCCTGTCAGCAGAGCATCTGAGTTTTCAGTATACAAAAAAGAGAAAAATTTTGCAGGACATCAATTTTAAAATACAAGAGGGAGAAATGGTCAGCATCGTAGGAACCAACGGTGCCGGGAAAAGCACCCTTGCCAAAGTAATCTGCGGTTTTGTGACGGAGGATGAAGGAAAAATTCTGTATTATGGAAAAGATCTGAAAGGACAGACCATCAAGGAAAGATCCCAGATCATCGGATATGTAATGCAGAACCCGAATCAGATGATCTGTAAGCCGATGATTTATGATGAGGTTGCTCTAGGACTTCGCATACGGGGGATTCCGGAAGAAGAAATCGAACCAAAAGTTGACCGTGCACTGAGAATCTGCGGCCTGGCGCCTTTTAAGAAATGGCCGGTTTCAGCTTTGAGTTTCGGCCAGAAAAAGAGAGTGACGATAGCATCCATGTTGGTGATGAATCCACAGATATTGATTCTGGACGAGCCGACAGCAGGACAGGATTATCATCATTATACAGAGATCATGGAGTTTTTAAAAAGTCTGAATGATCAGGGTGTGACCATTATCATGATCACACACGATATGCATCTGATGCTGGAGTATACTCCTCATGCGATTGTTATATCCGGTGGGAAAAAGATCGGAGATGCCAGTGCGGTGGATATTCTGACCAATAAAGAGATTGCAGAAAAAGCCAATCTGAAGATTACCTCTTTGTATGAATTTGCAGAGAAAATCGGAATGGAAGATCCCTCAGGATTTGTTCAGAATTTTATTGATTATGAAAGGGGGACACATCGCTGATGAAAGCAAAGTTATTTGACTATATTGATCGGGATAATTTCATTTTTAATCTGTCCGGTCTGACAAAGCTGGTATGTTTCCTTTTTATGACATTTGCGGTAATGTTTTCCTATGATATCCGTTATATTCTGTTTGTTATGGTTCTGTCAGCAGTGTTTTTTAAAATATCCGGAATAGAATTTAAGCAGATCAAACTGATGAGTATCTATGTGGCGATTTTTTTGCTGATAAATTTTCTTTTGACTTATCTGTTCAGTCCACAGTACGGAACAGAGATTTATGGGACGACACATGAACTGTTTCGTTTCAATTCCAGATATACGGTGACAGTTGAGCAGCTTTTATATCAGATTACAAAAACCACCAAATACGCTTCCGTAGTGCCAATGGGTATGATTTTCCTGTTAACAACCAATCCCAGCGAGTTCGCCGCTTCCCTGAACCGGGTAGGATGCAATTATAAAGGGGCGTATGCATTGTCACTGACACTGCGTTATTTCCCGGATATGATCCGTGATTATCAGGATATTGCGCTGGCACAGCAAAGTCGTGGACTGGATCTCTCGAAGCAAGAAAAGCTGAGTGTACGCATTAAAAACATTATGAATATCTGTGTGCCGCTGATTTTTTCCACACTGGATCGAATTGAACTGATCAGCAATGCCATGGATCTTCGTGGATTCGGAAAACATAAAAAAAGGACCTGGTATGTGGCAAAACCACTGAGAAAAAGCGACTGGTGTTCCATGGTATTTTGTATGTTGGTATTTCTGGGGTCATTGTGTATGACAACTTTTGTAAATGGTTCCCGATTCTGGAATCCATTTTAAATGGGAAAGTGTTTTGAAAAATAAATCAATAAGAAAGAAGGAAAAATGATGAAACCGATTTTAGTATTTCAGACTGATTTTACTTACAAAGAAGGTGCGGTGAGTTCCATGTACGGTGTTGTAAAAACCGTGGACAGAGAACTGGAGATCATGGATGGAACGCACGAATTGCCTCAGTATGATACCTGGAGCGCCAGTTACCGTTTGTATCAGAGTCTGCAGTTCTGGCCGGAGGGAACCATTTATGTTTCTGTAGTTGACCCTGGTGTGGGAACAAAGAGACGTGCCTGTGTGGCAAAAACTGTGGACGGATATTATATTGTAACTCCTGACAATGGTACTCTGACTCATGTGAAACGAATGATCGGAATTGAAGCTGTTCGTGAGATCGATGAAACGGTGAACCGCCTGAGAGGAAAAGGAACTGAGGGAGTTGCTATTTTCCATGGCAGAGACCTGTTTGGTTATACAGCAGCCCGACTGGCAAGCGGAATCATTGATTTTGAAGGGGTAGGACCGGAATACCCGGTGGACGAGATTGTTGAGCATGAGATTCTGGAACCTGTGGCAAAACCGGGGAAAGTTGAAGGCATTTTTGAAATCAACGATCCGAATTTTGGAAATCTCTGGACCAACATTCCGCTGAATGTATTCCAGGAGGCAGGATTTGCATACGGCGATTATGTCAATGTTATAGTAAAACACGAAGGAACCCCGGTATTTGATGAGAAAGTGCTGTTCCACAAGAGTTTCGGATACGCTGAAAAAGGGGAACCTATGATCTACAACAATGAGCTTATGAAAGTGGCGATGGCGGTAAGTCAGGGAAGCCTGTGTGAAAAATATGGGCTGAGTTATGGTTCTGACTGGACCGTGGAGTTTACAAAATAAACAGGTCATACATTGAAGATGCCGGAAAATATGAGATGTTTTCCGATATCAATAAATATTAATCATTTTACTAACTCAAAGGAGGAAGATAGTATGGAGAAGAAACTGTTTGAATTTAAGACCAAGACACTGGTGGCAACCGGACTGGGTGCAGCATTGTTTACTTTGCTGTTTATGTATGTGAAGGTTCCCACGGGAATTCCGGAGACAGACATTCAGACAGCTTACGGAATCGGTGCATTTTTCGCAGCCCTGTTCGGACCGATCGCAGGAGGTCTGATCGCATTTATTGGACATGCGCTCTCTGATTCTATTCAGTATGGATCTGTATGGTGGAGCTGGGTAATCGCAAGTGGAATTTCTTGTTTTATCATGGGTCTGGTATATCCGAAGATGAAAGTTGATGAAGGAGAATTCGGAAAAAAGGATATTATTACATTCAATATTTATCAGATCATTGCCAATGCGTTTGCATGGATTGTCGTAGCTCCGGTTCTTGACATCGTAATCTATGCGGAGCCGGTCAGCCTGGTATTTACCCAGGGAATCGTAGCGGCAATCTCAAATGCTGTTTCTGCAGGTGTAATTGGTTCTATTTTACTGGTACTGTACAGCAAGACCAGATCCAAAAAAGGAAGTCTTACAAAAGAGTCATAAATTTTGATCGTGGGGGGAGTGCTCGATTTTCCACACGCCTCTCCCGAGTATCAATTCGGAAAGGCAGCAGACACCAATAAAGGGTCTGTTGCCTTTTTTGAATAACAAATTGACAAACCTAATACCACAGCTTTATAATAAATATGATTATGGGTAATTTTGAGAACACATTCAATTACTGATTTTCTGTCAGGAAAGGAAAAATGATAGCATGGTTAAAATTTTCAGAACCATAGATAATAATGTTCATCAGATCAATGAAGCACAGGAAGGGAGCTGGATCGCCCTGATCGATCCGACTGCTACGGAACTTGTGGAGATTGCTGAGAAGTATGGGATTGATGTTGATCATCTCAGGGCGCCTCTGGATGAAGAGGAGCGATCCCGTATCGAAGTAGAGGATAATTATACACTGATCCTGGTGGATATTCCTGTGATTGAAGAACGAAATGAAAGAGACTGGTATGGTACCATTCCTATGGGTATTGTTGTCACAGATACCATGATCTTTACTGTATGTCTGGAAGATACTCCGGTTCTTAGTACTTTCATGGATGGTCGTGTACGCAATTTTTATACGTACAAGAGAACAAGATTTATCCTTCAGATTCTGTACCGTAATGCAACTATGTACCTGCACTATCTGCGTATCATTGACAAAAAGAGTGAACAGGTGGAAGAAAGGCTGCATAAGGCACAGAAGAATCAGGAGCTGCTCACACTCCTGGAACTGGAGAAATCCCTGGTGTACTTTACAACGTCGCTGAAGTCCAATGAAGTGGTTCTGGAAAAGCTGTTAAAGGTGGAGAATATCAAACAGTATCCGGAGGACACGGAACTTCTGGAGGACGTTATTATCGAAAATAAACAGGCTATCGAGATGGCGAATATTTACAGCGGAGTCCTGAGCGGAACGATGGATACATTTGCTTCTGTTATTTCAAATAATCTGAATATTGTCATGAAGTTTTTGACGACCGTCACGATCGTTATGTCCATACCGACAATGATTTTCAGTGCTTATGGTATGAACCTGAATGCAAAAGGAATGCCTTTTTCAAAGGATCCCATGGGATTTTTATATGTGATCATCATTTCTCTTTTGCTGAGTATGTTGGTTGCCATTATTTTCAGAAAAAAAGATTTATTCTAAGTTTATGAGGGGGAAAGATGTCGCCAATTTGGGGACAAAATTATAGAGATGCGCATAAAAAGATGTTTGGCATTGCCCATCTCACGTCAAGTACGCTATGGCGTAGTTGAGTATCATTTGTTTTAGGAGGTATTATGAAGTTTCTTGATAAAATGGAGCGCAAATTTGGAAAATATGCCCTTTCTAACTTGAGTATGTATATTATTATTACGTATGCGGCAGGATATCTGATAGAACTTTTCGCACCTGTTATGCAGCAGTATCTGACACTGGAGCCGGCTCTGATTCTGAAAGGACAGATATGGCGGCTGGTCAGCTGGCTTTTGATTCCGCCGGAAAGCTCAAACATCTTTTTCGTGGTGATCATGCTGTATTTCTATTATTCCATTGGCAATACACTGGAGCGCACATGGGGAACTTTCCGATACAATGTATATATATTTAGCGGTATTATTACAAGTATCATCGGATCATTTATTCTTTACTTCATAGCAGGCGGCAACGGTATCCGGCTTGGCAATGCTTTCAGTACGTATTATATCAGTATGTCTATTATACTGGCATTTGCTGCCACATACCCAAATATGCAGGTACTGTTTATGATGATCATACCACTGAAAATAAAGTGGTTGGGAATTGCGTACGCAGCGATGCTGGCAGTTGAGATGATTCTTTCTTCCTGGCCGATTCGGGTTGTGATTATCTGTTCGTTAATGAACTTTATTATCTTCTTTTTCTCTACAAGGAATATGCGCCGATATAATCCGAAAGAAATTCACAGGAGGCAGGCGTATAAGCAGGCAGTTCATAAAAGTCAGGTAAACAATATTACAAAGCATAAGTGTGCGATCTGTGGAAGAACGGAGAAGGATGGGGAGCATCTGGAATTCAGATTCTGTTCAAAGTGCAATGGCAATTATGAATATTGTCAGGATCATTTGTTTACACACACACATGTGAAATAAAGGGGGATTGCTTATGAAGCGTACAAAAATCATCTGTACTATGGGACCGAGAACTGATAACGAAGATCTGATGAGAAAATTAATGAAGACAGGCATGGATATTGCACGATTCAATTTTTCTCATGGGGATCAGGAAGAACAGAAAGCACGAATGGATCTTCTGAAGAAGGTTCGTAAAGAAATGAAATTACCGATTGCGATTCTGCTTGACACCAAGGGACCGGAGATTCGTACCGGGCTTTTGGAAAACGGGCAGAAGGTAATGCTTCAGGAGGGAGATACTTTTGCACTTACCACGGAAGAAATTGTGGGGAATAACAAGAGATGTTATCAGACCTATCAGGATCTGAACAAAGATGTAAAACCGGGAGATACAATACTGATTGATGATGGTCTGATTCAGCTGACGGTGGAAGAAGTGACAGATACGGATGTGGTTTGTCGAATCGTGAACGGCGGAGAACTGGGTCAGAGAAAGGGTATCAATGTACCGAATGTAGATGTTAAACTTCCGGCCATTACGGAACAGGATAAAAAAGATATTCTGTTCGGTATCAGTCAGGGAATTGATTTTATTGCGGCTTCTTTTGTGAGAAGCAGTGACGCAATCAAGCAGATCAAAGAACTTCTGCATGAAAATGGCGGCGACGGAATTGATGTAATCGCCAAAATTGAAAATGCGGAAGGTGTAAAAAATATTGATAAAATTATCAAGGCAGCTGACGGTATTATGGTAGCCAGAGGTGATCTTGGAGTGGAGATTCCGGCACATGAGGTACCGCATATTCAGAAGATGATTATTCAGAAGTGTAATGAAAGCTATAAGCCGGTAATTACAGCTACACAGATGTTGGATTCCATGATCCGGAACCCAAGACCTACCAGGGCAGAGGTAACGGATGTGGCAAATGCCATCTATGACGGAACAGATGCGATCATGCTTTCCGGTGAAACTGCCATGGGTAAATATCCGGTACAGGCAGTTCAAATGATGGTCAAGATTGCGGAGTCTACAGAGCCGCGTCTGGATTATAAGAAACATTTGGACTATCGAGCACTTCGCGGAAACCGTAATGTGTCCAGTTCTGTTGGGCTTGCGGCGGTTCAGACAACGGAAAATCTTGGTGCGGACTGCATTATTACTCCTACGATTTCAGGACAGACAGCACGCCTGATTTCCAATTTCCGTCCGAAAGTACCGATTTATGCTGTTACACCGAATGAATGGGCAAGAAGAAAAATGCAGATATACTGGGGAGTTACTCCGCTGGCCGGTTATGAGGAGGATTCTACCGAAAATATCATTTCTCATGCCATGTATGTGGCAAGAAGAGAAAAATTGGTGAAAAAAGGAGATCTGGTAGTATTTACTGCAGGAGATCCGGCTACCAATCTGATCACAGGTGAAGGAGCAATGACCAATATCATGCAGGTTATACAGGCCAAATAATACAGACCAAAAGAGGAGATTATGAAAAATGAACAAACAGCCATTTGTGACTAAGGAAATACTTGAGGAAATTACAGCATCTTTCCCTACCCCGTATCATCTTTACGATGAAAAAGGAATTCGTGAAAATGCAAAAGCAGTACAGGAGGCATTTGCATGGAATAAGGGATTTAAAGAGTATTTTGCTGTAAAAGCATGCCCGAACCCGGCATTAATCCAGATTATGAGAGAATACGGCTGTGGATGTGACTGCTCATCCATGACTGAGCTGATGTTGTCTAAGGCCATCGGATGTGAAGGGGAGGATATTATGTTTTCCTCTAATGCAACACCGGCAGAAGAATATGCATATGCCAACAAAATCGGAGCAATCATCAATCTGGATGATATTACTCATATTGATTTTCTGGAACAGACGATTGGGCATATTCCGGAAACAATCAGCTGTCGTTATAACCCGGGCGGATTATTCCGTCTTAGTAATGGTATCATGGATAATCCGGGGGATGCAAAATATGGAATGACTACAGAACAGCTTTTTGAAGCTTTTAAGATTCTGAAAGCAAAAGGAGCCAAAAGATTTGGAATCCACGCATTCCTCGCCAGCAATACGGTAACCAATGAGTATTATCCGATGCTTTCCAAAGTCCTGTTTGAACTGGCTGTAAAGCTGGAGAAAGAAACCGGAGCAGATATTCAGTTTATCAATCTTTCCGGTGGTGTAGGAATCCCATACAAACCGGATCAGGAACCGAATGATATCCGTGTAATCGGAGCCGGTGTTAAAAAAGTATATGATGAAGTTTTGGTTCCGGCAGGTATGGGTGATGTGGCGATTTATACGGAGATGGGACGTTTCATGACGGGACCTTATGGCTGTCTTGTTACAAAAGCAATTCATGAAAAGCATACGTATAAAGAGTATATTGGCTGTGATGCCTGTGCAGTGAATCTGATGCGTCCTGCTATGTACGGTGCTTATCATCATATTACGGTTATGGGGAAAGAAAATGAGCCCTGCGACCACAAATATGATATCACAGGTTCTCTCTGTGAGAATAATGATAAATTTGCGATAGATCGGATGCTTCCGAAGATTGATAAAGGAGATTTTCTTGTGATCCATGATACTGGTGCTCATGGATATGCGATGGGATACAATTATAACGGAAAACTGAAATCTGCGGAGATTCTTCTGAAAGAAGATGGAAGCTTTGAGCTGATCCGCCGTGCAGAAACTCCAGAAGATTATTTTGCCACATTGGATTGCTTCCCGATCTACGAAAAAATATTCGAGTAATACTCAGGTCTGCAATCCTGGATAATTACACATTAAAAATGAACCGAGGGCTGTCTTACCTGGCAGCTCTCTTTTAAATCTCTTTCCTCAAACCATTAATCCCTATACCAAAAAAGAAAGGATAAAATACACCCATGGAAAATCTAGTCTTTTGTTTAAATGCCACGCTTCCCATATTTTTTACGATGCTGCTGGGATATTTTTTTCGTAGAATCGGTCTGATGGATGAAGAGTTTGTAAAAAAAATGAATCGCTTTGTATTCCGGGCGGCGCTGCCGGCATTGCTTATAGAAGATATGTGGGAAGCGGACTTTGCAACGTTATGGGACGGAAAATTTGTGGGCTTTTGTATCGGTGTTACTATTGTCAGTGTATTAGTCAGCATTTTACTGTCAAAACTGGTAAAAGACAGGAAGATCCGCGGAGAGTTTGCTCAGGCAGCTTTCAGAAGTAATACAGCAATTTTGGGAATTGCGTTTATCCAAAATATATATGGAGAAGCCGGAGTTGCATCTATGATGCTGATCGGAACCGTACCGTTTTATAATGTGTTTGCGGTGATTATCCTTTCGTTTATGAAGCCTGACAGAGGAAAACTGGATGGAAAACTGATTAAAAATACCCTGAAAGGGATTATTACGAACCCGATCATTCTGGGAATTGTGTTCGGAGTTTTGTGCTCTATCTGCAAGGTACCGAAGTATCCTGTTGTGGTCAAGACACTGCACAACCTGGGAGTAATTGCGACACCGTTGGGGTTGATGGCTCTTGGAGCTTCTTTTGAGGGAAAAAAGGCGCTTGCTCTTCTGCGACCGACATTGGGATGCAGTTTTTTACGTTTGATCGGTATAGCAGCTCTGGCACTTCCATTGGCTGCTTTACTGGGATTTCGCAATGAAGAAATGGTGTCAATTCTGGTTATGGCAGGGTCATCAACTGCTGTGAGCAGTTTTATTATGTCGAAAAACATGGGACATGAAGGAGTGCTGACTTCCAGTGTACTGATGGTAACAACTCTGGGAAGTGCATTTACTTTGACCGGCTGGCTGTATATTTTACGTCTTGTTGGTCTTGTGTAGGAGGAAACGATGGATAATCTGATATTTAGTCTTGAGGCTACCATGCCGATTTTTCTTACTATGGTGTTGGGTTATGTGTTTCGAAAGATCGGACTTATGGATGAACCGTTTGTGAATCGATTGAATAAATTCGTTTTTAAAGTAGCTTTGCCGGCACTCTTATTTCAGGATCTTGCCACAGCAGATTTTCGTGAAGTATGGGATGGAAAATTTGTCTTGTTCTGTGTAGTGACAACATGTGCAGGTATCCTGATTTCCATGGCGGTTTCCTGCATCTGGAAAGACAAAAGAATTCAGGGAGAATTTATTCAGGGAGCATACAGAAGCAGCGCAGCGATTCTGGGAATTGCATTTATCCAGAATATCTATGGCAATTCCGGGATGGGACCGCTGATGATCATTGCTTCTGTTCCTATTTACAATATAATGGCTGTGGTGGTGTTATCTTTTTTTAAGCCGGATCGAGGAAAGATGGATGGGGCTTTAATAAAAAAGACATTAACAGGAATTGTAACAAATCCTATCATTCTTGGTATTCTTGTTGGTGTTGTATGGTCTTATTTTAGATTGCCCAAACCGCAGATTTTTATGAAAACGATAAGTAATCTTGGCGTACTTGCAACACCATTGGGACTGATGGCTATGGGTGCTGCATTTGATGAGAAAAAGGCTTTTGCGAAGCTCGGTCCGGCTTTGACTGCAGCTTTTATGAAGCTTCTGGGATGGGGCTGCATCTTTCTCCCCATTGCCGTTGTGCTTGGCTTTCGGAATCAGGAATTGGTGGCAATTCTTGTAATGCTCGGATCAGCAACTACAGTGACTTGCTACGTGATGGCGAGAAATATGGAACATGATGGAGTACTTTCATCAAGTATAGTTATGATTACCACATTTTGCAGTGCTTTTACCCTGACGGGATGGCTGTGGATGATGAAAAGCCTTGGGCTGATATAATAAAGGCGAAAGCCATTGAAACAGGAGGTATCATGGAAAGTGTTGTTGTTTTACTGCCCTGCGATTCTTATGTTGAGGAGACAGTATATCGAAAAATAAAGACGGGAATTGAGCTTCTTGGGGGATGGGAGCATCTGATTCGAAAGGATGAAAAAATCCTTCTGAAGCCGAATCTGGTACGGAAAGCGGAAGTGGAGAGGGCGGTGATTACGCATCCGGCAGTAGTGGGAGCGGTTGCGCGGCTTTTGCGGGAAGAAGGCTATGAGAAGATCGGCTGCGGAGATTCCTGCGGTGTAGGTTCTGCTTTGAAAGTAATGGAAGGAACAGGGATGGATACTGTGCTGGAAAAATATAAGATTCAGGTGGAAGATTTCAGTCAGGGAAGTATTATTGAGTATCCTGAAGGAAAGATAGGAAAAGAATTTTTTATGGCCAGACCGGTACAGGAGGCGGATGCGCTGATTAATATGTGTAAAATGAAAACTCATGCACTTGAACGGATTACCGGTGGAGTAAAGAATCTTTACGGCTGTATCAGCGGTCTTCATAAAGCCCAGGGACATACAAAGTATTCAAATGCAGACAGTTTTGCCAGAATGCTTGTGGATCTGAATCAGAAAATCCGTCCCAGATTATGTATCATGGATGGAATCGTGGCAATGGAAGGAAACGGTCCGACATCCGGTGATCCTGTACCGATGAATCTTATATTGATGAGTAGGGATCCGGTAGCGTTAGACAGTGTATTTTGTCGGCTGGTGCATCTGAATCCGGAAATGGTGCCTACCAATATATATGGAGAAAAAATGGGGCTTGGAACATGGAAAGAGGAAAATATTCGTATTTTCACATCGGATGGAGAAATAACCATGGAACAGATGGTGAAAACCTACGGTAATCCGGACTATCGCGTAGATAGAAGAAAACAAAGAAAAAACATATGGAACAAGTTGGATTTTGTAATGAAGCATTTTCAGAAAAAACCGTATGTAGATACGCAGCTGTGTAAAAAATGTGGAATCTGTGTGGAGGCATGTCCGGTGGAGGGAAAAGCCATTTCGTTTCAAAACGGAAGAAAACAGCCGCCTGTTTACGATTATAAAAAATGCATCCGCTGTTTCTGTTGTCAGGAGATGTGTCCTCATAAGGCAATCAAAGTGAAATAGATTGTAAAAATAGGAATCTGAAGATAAGGAATCCTGGCGGAAAATAAAAAAAAATTGCGGTGTCAGTAGAATAATGCTATAATAGTTTCATTAATTGTCGATATGCAGGTTAGAGTGGAAGGGAGATTATCATGAAAAAAATTGAAGAGTATGTAAGAAGTATTCCGGATTTTCCGGAGCCAGGTATTATATTTCGGGATGTAACCAGTATTTTACAGGATGCGGACGGACTGCAGCTTGCAATTGATTCCATTCAGGATCTGGTAAAAGATGTAGATGCAGATGTGATCGTCGGTACGGAGTCCAGAGGATTTATTTTTGGCGTTCCGGTGGCATATAATTTACATAAGCCATTTGTACCGGTGCGGAAAAAAGGAAAACTTCCATGTGAGACGATCTCCCAGGAATATGATCTTGAATATGGCAGTGCTGTAGTTGAGATGCATAAGGATTCCATTAAGCCGGGACAGAGAGTTGTCCTGATTGATGATTTGATTGCTACCGGCGGGACGATAGAAGCGGCCATTAAGATGATAGAAGCACTGGGTGGAGAGGTTGTTAAAATTGTATTTTTGATGGAACTTGCCGGATTGAAGGGAAGAGAACGTCTGAAAAACTATGATGTAGCTTCTGTTATCTGTTATGAAGGAAAATAATATGAGACAAGGGACAAAAGTCAGTCACGGCATGCTTGCATGCCTGTGACTGACCTTTGGGGGCTGCCCTTTTTGTCGGGCAACTCATAATATTGCGTTACAAGTAGATTAGACAGGTGGGATTTTATGGAAGAAGGAAAAAAGACGAAGGACATGGATGAAAGACAGCATGAGATAGAGGCTGTGGAAGCCAGTGTCAAAAAAATGGAAGATTTTACCAGTCCTGAACAGCTTTATGATGAATTGATCCGCAGCGTCAGTAAATATCATCCGTCAGCAGATCTTTCCATGATTGAAAAGGCATATCATATAGCTGCAAAAGCCCATGAGGGACAGACGAGAAAATCCGGTGAGCCATACATTATCCATCCGCTCTGCGTTGCTATCATACTGGCAGATCTGGAACTGGATAAGGAGACGATCGTAGCAGGTCTTCTTCATGATGTGGTGGAAGATACTGTCATGACTCCGGAGGAGCTGGAGAGAGAATTCGGTTCCGAAGTGGCTCTTCTTGTGGATGGTGTCACAAAGCTGGGACAGTTGAATTATTCTGCTGATAAAGTGGAGATTCAGGCAGAAAATCTGCGGAAAATGTTTCTGGCCATGGCGAAAGATATCCGTGTGATTCTTGTCAAGCTGGCAGACCGTCTGCATAATATGAGAACTGCCAAGTACTGGTCACCGGCAAAGCAAAAAGAGAAAGCACGTGAGACAATGGATATTTATGCACCCATTGCTCAGAGACTTGGTATTTCCAAGATTAAGATAGAGTTGGATGACCTGTCATTAAAATATCTGAAACCGGATGTATATTATGATCTGGTGGAGAAAATTAATCTCCGCAAGAGTGAAAGAGAGGCTTTTGTTCAGGTCATCGTAAAAGAAGTAAAACAGCATATGGAAGAAGCAGATATCAATGCCGAGGTAAACGGCAGAGTAAAGCATTTTTTCAGCATTTACAAGAAGATGGTGAACCAGGATAAAACGCTGGATCAGATTTATGATCTGTTTGCAGTGCGTATTATTGTGGATACTGTAAAAGACTGCTATGCGGCTCTCGGTGTGATCCATGAGATGTACACGCCGATTCCGGGGCGGTTCAAGGATTATATTGCGATGCCAAAGCCGAATATGTATCAATCTCTTCATACAACACTGATTGGTCCGAACGGTCAGCCTTTTGAGATTCAGATACGTACCTTTGAGATGCATCGGACGGCTGAATATGGTATTGCGGCTCACTGGAAATATAAAGAGGCATCTGACGGTAAGAAACCGGTGGCTCAGCAGGAAGAAGAAAAACTGAGCTGGCTGCGTCAGATTCTGGAGTGGCAGCGGGATATGTCGGACAATAAAGAGTTCCTTAGCCTTTTAAAGAGCGATCTGGATCTCTTTAATGAAAACGTATATTGTTTCAGTCCGGCTGGTGATGTCAAAACATTGCCGAGAGGTTCAACAACCGTTGATTTCGCTTACAGTGTTCATAGTGCTGTGGGTAATAAAATGGTGGGTGCAAAGGTTAACGGAAAGCTTGTCCCCATTGAGTATGAGATCAGAAATGGTGACCGGGTAGAGATTATTACCTCTCAGAATTCCAAAGGACCCAGCCGTGATTGGCTCAAGATTGTCAGAAGCACCCAGGCAAAGAATAAGATCAATCAGTGGTTTAAGCAGGAACTGAAGGAAGACAATATCCTGAAGGGGAAAGAGATGCTCAATAATTATGCCAAGCTGAAAGGTAAAGTTCTTGGCGAACTGACGAAGCCTCGTTATATGGAAGCCGTTATGAGAAAATATGGTTTCCGTGACTGGGACAGCGTATTGGCAGCTTTGGGGCATGGAGGACTGAAAGAAGGACAGATTCTGAATAAGCTGGTTGAAGCTTATGAGAAAGAACATAAAAAAGAGATCACCGATGAAAAGGTGATGGAGGCTGTGGCAGAAGCGAAAGAAAAACTGCCGATAGTAAAGGAAAAAAGTGGCATTGTGGTGAAAGGGCTGGATGATATCGCCGTTCGTTTTGCAAAATGCTGCAGCCCGATTCCCGGTGATGAGATTGTCGGATTTGTCACCAGAGGAAGAGGTGTTACCATACACCGGACAGATTGTATCAATGTAATCAATCTTAGCGAAGCAGACCGCGTCCGTATGATTGATGCGGAGTGGCAGGGCACTGATTTTTCCAATGGACTGTATACGGCGGAAATCAATGTATTTGCCAATAATCGAACCGGTCTTTTGGTGGATATTTCCCGTATTTTTACGGAAAGAAAGATCGATCTGACAGCGATCAACAGCCGTACCAGTAAGCAGGGAAGAGCCACGATTTCCATGACGTTTGATGTGCACAGTACTGAAGAGCTGAATACTCTGATCGAAAAGATCCGTCAGGTGGAGAGCGTGATCGACATTGAACGTACTACAGGCTGATGGGAACAAAATTGGTGAGGAGTGCAAATATGAAAAAAGCTGTAATAGAACAACAGATATTGGGCATGGTATCCACCAATGTCTGGTTTTTAAAAAATAAAGAGACAGGTGAGATTCTGATCATCGATCCGGCGGATCAGGCAGATAGAATAGAGCGAAAGATTCAGATGATGGAGGGGAAACCAGTGGCTGTTCTTCTCACACATGGACATTTTGATCATATCATGGCAGTGGGAGAACTTCAAAAAAAATGGAATCTTCCTGTCTATGCCATGGAAAAAGAACGGGCAGTTCTGGAAAGTCCGCAGAAGAATCTGTCCGGATCCTGGATCAATCGCCCCTGTACACTGAAAGCAGACTGCTGGCTGAAGGATGGAGAAGAAATAAATCTTGCAGGATTTCGAATCCGGGTACTGTATACTCCGGGGCACACGGAAGGAAGCTGCTGTTATTATCTTGAAGAAGAGGGGGTACTTTTTTCCGGTGATACACTGTTTTGTGGCAGTGTGGGAAGAACAGATATGCCCACATCCAGCGGAAGAGATATGCAGCAAAGTATTGCGAGAATCATGAAAGAGATTCCGGAGGAGACAAGAGTATGTCCGGGACATAATGAAGAGACAACCATAGCTTATGAAAAGAGGTATAATCCCTTTGCTTAACATTGGAATTCGATTTAACAGAAAAGATTTTGAATATGATGTTTATTCCCTGGTGCGGGCCTTTTATCCAAAAAGTCAGGTACAGATGTATTATGAGGATGAGGAACATACCGGGGAATACCAGCTTTTACTCCTGGTTACTTACAGTGATCAGGAGATTTGTCTGGAAATAGAAAAAGACAATAAAAAAATATATGAAAAAAAAGCTTTCGTGGACTACGAAAAAGATCGAAAAGAAACAAAAAATGTGTTAAAGCATCTGGTCTACGAAGCACTGCAGACCCTGACAGGAACTTCGCTGCCGTGGGGAAATCTGACAGGAATCCGCCCAACCAAGATCCCCATGAAGCTTCTTGAGCAGGGATGGAAAAATACAGACATCGCAGAGTATATGCGAAATACTTACAGTGTGAGTCGGGAAAAGACAGCGCTGGCTATTACCATAGCAAACCGGGAGAGGGCTATCCTGAAAGATATGGACTATGAAAATGGTTATAGTTTATATGTGGGAATTCCATTCTGCCCCAGTATCTGTCTGTATTGTTCATTTGGTTCCCATCCATTGGAACGTTGGGTAAAAAGGGTAGATGAGTATCTGGATGCGCTCTGCAAAGAGATTACTTTTATTCGGCAGGCTATGGGGGAGCAGAAACTGAATACGATCTACATCGGGGGAGGTACTCCTACTACTCTGGAACCTGATCAGCTGTACAGGCTTTTGTCACACATTCAGGATACGTTTGATTTTACGCATGTGAAAGAATATACAGTGGAGGCGGGACGTCCGGACAGTATTACCCAAGATAAGCTTAATGTTTTGCGGCAGTTTCCTGTGAACAGAATTTCAGTCAATCCACAGACCATGAATCAGAAGACACTGGATGTGATTGGAAGAAAACACACAGTCGAGGATACAAAAAATATTTTCCTGACAGCCCGTGAGATGGGATTTACCAATATTAATATGGATCTGATCATTGGACTTCCGGGTGAGGGAAAAGAGGAAGTGGCTCATACCCTGGAAGAAATTGAAAAGCTTCAGCCAGATAGTCTGACGGTTCATTCACTGGCACTAAAGAGAGCAACCAGACTGAATCTGTTCCGTGATCAATATGAGGAAATGTCTTTCGAGAACAGTCAGGAGATTATGGAAATGACCCAGAAGTGTGCACAAAACATGGGAATGGGGCCTTATTATCTGTACCGGCAGAAAAATATAGCCGGAAATTTTGAAAATGTGGGTTACGCAGAGGTTGACAAAGCGGGAATTTACAATATACTGATTATGGAAGAAAAACAGACGATCCTGGCAGCAGGAGCGGGAGCTTCCACAAAATTTGTCTCTGAGCACGGAAACAGGATTGAACGTGTGGAGAATGTAAAAGATGTGAATCAGTACATTCAGCGGATTGATGAAATGCTGGAGAGAAAAAGGGTTGGTATAAACAATTGGAGGAATCAATGTGGCTACAGCGGAAAAGTATGTGAATCAGAAGCATCTGTTGCAGTACAGTCTTAGAGAACAGCTGATTCATGGCATGCGGGTAAGTAATCTTGCGTACAGTCTGGCAAAAGAGCTGGGGCT
Source organism: Lachnospiraceae bacterium (assembly GCA_004556655.1). GTDB lineage: Bacteria > Bacillota > Clostridia > Lachnospirales > Lachnospiraceae > Oliverpabstia. The sequence continues at coordinate 42,665 of SFGF01000007.1, forward strand.
TCCGGATGATTTCTGCTATGATATGGCAGTTGCAGGCATGTTGCATGACATAGGAAAAGAGAGGGTATCCAGTGCATTGGATGAGGATGAAAACCGGCTGATCGTGGAAGAAATCCATTATGTTCGTCTTCATTCTCAGGCAAGCTGTGAGATCCTGAAAAAAAGAGGATATTCCGATAGAATTGCCGAGACGGTTCTGTATCATCATGAGAATATGGACGGAAGTGGTTATCCGGAAAATCTGTCGGGAGAAGATATTCCTCTGGGAGCCAGAATTATCCGTGTATGTGATGTATATGCGGCACTGACCTCAGACAGACCTTACAGGAAATCATTTGATCGAAAGACAGCTTTTGAACTGATGATCGAGGATATCAAAGATTTTGATCTGAAAGTATTTCTCGCATTCCAGAGAATGCTTCATAGTACGGAAGAAAGAGAAATCTCTCTTCCACAGATGAGATTATAATAAATGATGAGGAGAAAATATTATGGCATTGAAAAAGAAACCGGTTACGGGTATGAAAGATATTTTACCGGCAGAGATGGCGGTTCGTGATTATGTGATCCGGCTGATAAAGGAAACATACGGCACTTTCGGATTTTCATCGATTGAAACTCCCTGTGTGGAACATATTGAAAATCTGTCCAGCAAACAGGGCGGTGAAAATGAAAAACTGATTTTTAAGATCCTGAAAAGAGGAGAAAAGCTGAAACTGGAATCTGCCCAGTGTGAAGCGGATCTGGTAGATGGTGGACTTCGTTATGATTTGACTGTTCCTCTTTCCAGATACTATTCCAATCATGCAAATGAACTTCCTACACCTTTTAAGGCTCTGCAGATGGGAAATGTATGGCGTGCGGATCGTCCCCAGAGAGGACGTTTTCGTCAGTTCATGCAATGTGATATTGATATACTGGGTGAACCTACGAATCTGGCTGAGATTGAGCTGATTCTGGCAACTACCACATTGCTTGGAAAACTGGATTTTAAGAATTTTACGATTCGAATCAATGACCGTAGAATATTGAAAGCCATGGCGGCTTACAGCGGATTCACACCGGAATCCTATGATACGGTTTTTATCATTCTTGATAAGATGGACAAGATCGGTATGGATGGCGTCAGAGAGGAACTGGAAAAAGAGGGATTTGCTAAGGAATCGATTGACACTTATCTTGCCATGTTTGAGGAGATTACCGGGGATGTTGCAGGTGTGCGGTATGTGAAAGAAAAACTGACAGATGTTCTGGATCCTCAGTATGCAGATGGTCTGGAACTGATCATGAACAGTGTGGATGCGGTGAAGAGCGCAGATTTTAAAATTGTTTTTGATCCTACACTGGTTCGTGGAATGTCTTATTATACCGGTCCGATTTTTGAAATTTCCATGGATGAATTTGGCGGCAGCGTAGGCGGCGGCGGACGGTATGACGAGATGATCGGTAAGTTTACCGGTAATGATACCTGTGCCTGTGGTTTTTCCATCGGTTTTGAGCGAATTATCATGTTGCTGATGGAAAGAGGATTTAAGGTGCCGGGTACAGCCAATAAAAAGGCGCTTCTGATTGAGAAGAATATGCCGGCTGAGGGTATGATGAAAGTACTGAAACAGGCAGACGAGGACCGCAAAAATGGTGTACAGGTTACCATTGCAGTTATGAAAAAGAATAAAAAGTTCCAGAAGGAACAGCTGAAAGAAGAAGGATACGAGGAGATCGTAGAATTTTTTAATCATTGATCTTGAATTTATAAATAGCAGGAGGAAGAAAACATGGCAGAGTCAATGAAAGGGATGAAACGTACTCATCGCTGTACAGAAGTATCCACTGCCAACATCGGAGAAAATGTAACTTTGATGGGATGGGTACAGAAGAGCAGAAATAAAGGCGGAATTATTTTCGTAGATTTGCGTGACCGTACCGGAATCATGCAGTTGATTTTTGAAAATGGAAGCATTAGTGAGGAAGGATTTGAGAAAGCTGCCAAGCTGAGAAGCGAATTTGTAATTGCGGTAACGGGTGTGGTTGAAGCTCGTTCCGGTGCAGTTAATCCAAATCTGAAAACTGGAGAAATTGAAGTGCGCGCCAATGGTCTGCGTATTTTGGCAGAGGCAGAGACTCCACCGTTTCCGATTGAAGAGAACAGTAAGACAAAAGAGGATCTGCGCCTGAAATATCGTTTCCTTGATCTTAGAAGACCGGATATTCAGAGAAATCTGATGATGCGTTCTCAGATTACGACACTGACTCGTCAGTTTATGGCAAAGGAAGGATTTCTGGAGATTGAGACACCGATGCTTACCAAGAGTACGCCGGAAGGGGCTAGAGATTATCTGGTACCGAGTCGTATTCATCCAGGTAATTTCTATGCACTGCCGCAGTCTCCACAGTTGTTTAAACAGCTTTTGATGTGCTCCGGTTATGACCGTTATATCCAGATTGCCCGTTGTTTCCGTGATGAAGATTTACGTGCAGATCGTCAGCCGGAATTTACACAGATTGATATGGAGCTGTCATTTGTGGATGAAGACGATGTGATAGATGTAAATGAGCGTCTCCTGGCTTATCTTTTTAAAGAAGTTCTGGATGTGGATGTGCAGCTTCCAATTCAGCGTATGACCTGGCAGGAGGCTATGGATCGTTTTGGTTCTGATAAACCGGATCTTAGATTTGGCATGGAACTTCACGATGTATCTGAGGTAGTGAAAGAATGCGAATTTGTAGTGTTTAAAAATGCACTGGAAAATGGCGGTTCTGTCCGCGGTATCAATGCAAAAGGCCAGGGAGCAATGCCGAGAAAGAAAATCGACAAATTGGTTGATTTTGCAAAAGATTATGGGGCAAAAGGTCTTGCCTATGTGGCAATTCACGAGGATGGAAGTTTAAAATCTTCTTTCGGAAAATTTATGAAAGAGGAAGAGATGAATGCTCTGGTACAGGCTATGGATGGACAGCCGGGAGACCTGCTTTTGTTTGCCGCTGATAAGAATAAAGTCGTATGGGATGTTCTGGGTGCGCTTCGTCTGGAACTGGCACGCCAGTTGGATCTGTTGGATAATTCTGTTTATCGTTTTGTATGGATTACAGAATTCCCGCTTCTGGAGTGGTCAGAGGAAGAGAATCGTTTCAAAGCCATGCATCATCCGTTTACGATGCCGATGGAAGAAGATCTTCAGTATATCGATACCGATCCGGGAAGAGTTCGTGCAAAAGCTTACGATATCGTATTGAACGGTACAGAGATTGGCGGAGGAAGTGTTCGAATCCATCAGAATCATATTCAGGAAAAAATGTTTGAAGCTCTGGGATTCACAAAAGAAAAAGCTTATGAGCAGTTTGGATTCCTCCTGACTGCATTCAAATATGGAGTTCCGCCTCATGCAGGACTGGCTTACGGACTGGATCGTCTTGTTATGTTGATGGCAAAACAGGACAGTATCCGTGACGTGATCGCATTCCCGAAAGTGAAAGATGCCTCTTGTCTGATGTCCGAAGCTCCGAATATTGTAGATGAAAAGCAGTTGGAAGAACTGGGAATTCAGGTTCGTGAGGATGTAGAAAAATAAGATATATAGTAGATAGTGGCGCAGCGTAGGCTGCGCCATTTTCGATATTCAAAGAATTCAGAGAAAGCAGTTCAAGCCCTTATGCTCCCAGTTCTTCGGAGATTTCTGCCACAGCTTCGCTGATTTTTCCTAAAAGTGCCTCGCCCATTTCATCATTCATTTCCAGTCTCCAGCTTGCACCGTCATTTCTCAGGTGTATTGTTACCGACGATGTGACAGAGGAAGTATTTTCCGTGATAGATTCCACTAAAAGATCATTTGCTTTACCCAGTCGTCCTTCTATTCCATCCTGGAGAGCCTGGGCAGTACTGGTATAAGCTGTAACTTTTTCGCGATACTGATTCATCATAGAACTGCAGTCGCAGCTTGTCAGCTCCATGTTTACAGTTGCGGTAGTTTTATCTTCTGATATAGTTTCAGAGGTTATACGGTAATCCAGATATTTGAGAAGCTGAGAAGCAAGTGCCCGTGATATGGTGCGCTTATATTCCATATCAACGGAAAAAAGATTATCCAGTGCAAGGTAACGGTTCAGCTGTTCCACATCAAATCCTTTCAAGGTGTCCAGGTGAATTTCTACAATTTCGGACGGAGTGAAAAGATCAGCGTCGGATACATAAGCCGCAAAATCACCGGTAAGTGCGGCACCCAGTTCATCGGGAGAAGATATGGACCAGATTTTGCCATTTCGGGTAAGAGAAATAGTATATTTTGAACGGACGGTATCAAATGTATTTTCTTCCAGAACGGTGCCAAGCAAAAGATAGCAGTCTTCCAGTGAAAAGTCCACACCTGCAGGAGTAGCAGAGTTTTGAATCTGTTTGGTAAGAGCCCGCCGGGAGTATTCCCGGGCTATCTGTTTTCCGTCCAGGGTATTCAAAGAGACTGTGACTTCAGAAGTGTCACCCTCTGTGTTCACATCTTCAATATGATAAGTAAAAGATTTAAAAAAAACAGAAAAGACAGATTCTATTTCATCAGGAATTGTCTTATCAGTGGTTTCTGTGGGGAAAATATCCTGATAAGACAAATAATTGTCGATTTTTTCAGAATCTGTCGTTTGGAGAAGAGAAAGCTCATGCTTTACTAATTTTTGAGGATCATGATCATAGGGCAGCTGTTGCTGATATGTGTAAAAGGCAAAACAACCAAGCAGCAGTTCAAGCACCAGAATCACAGGAACGCCAATCGTAAATAATCGATGTTTGGTTTTATGATGAAAAAGATACATTCCGGCAAGACAACCCGGACTTCCACCCAGTAAAGCAAAAAGCATAAGAGTAGATTCACGGATTCTCCATTTGTCATGAATTGCTTTGTATTTATCTACTCCAAAAGCAATAAAACCGGCGATGTTGACAGCCAGCAGATAAACAATAAAAGATTTCATAGTAACCTCCCTAAAAGTGGTCGTGTAATCATGATTGTGAAACAAATAGTCAAAATAACAGTTTTTTACATCAAAAGTGGGGACAAACTGTTGAAAATCATATCTATAGTTTATCAGAATGGGGGAAAAAGTCAATCATTCCTTAGAATCATAATATTATTGCTAACAAGTCTATACTTTCCGGAGAGAAAATGATAGGATTCTGTTATCGGGATGAATATAACGAATAAGGAGAAAATGATGGAAACAAAGAAAACATTTCGCCCCATCCCGGGATTGAGCCGTGAGGATGAGGAAAAACAGCTAGCAGAAATTATCAATATGGCGCAGGACAATCTGGAAAGGGCAGAAGGTCATATCAGTCAGTTATCGGAAGAACTGCATGATCTGATTGAGACATATGGACCTAAAGACAAGGAAGCATTGTCACTGCTTCACAACACACAGTCACAGCTGCAAGAGTACAAACGAGATCTGATACGGTGCCGGAAAGCAAGGAAAAAGCCGTATTTTGGAAGAATTGATTTTAAAGATCCGCATCAACCTCATGAAGAATCCTATTATGTGGGACGGGTTGGTATCTCACAGAATGGGTTGGATCCTGTAGTGATTGACTGGAGAGCTCCTGTGGCATCTGTTTATTATGAAAACGCTTTGGGTCCCTGCAAGTATGTGGTGAAAAATGAAGGGACCTGCCGGATAGACTTAAAACGAAAACGTACCTATGAGATTGATAATGACAGACTGAAGGACTTTTTTGATTCTGACGTGGTGGCAAATGATGAATTGTTGACAAAATATCTTGCAAAGAACAAAAAAGCTGTATTGGGAGAAATCATCGCAACAATACAAAAAGAGCAGAATGCGATCATCCGTAAATCTCCCAAGACCAATATGATTGTTCAGGGGGTGGCCGGCTCCGGGAAAACAACAGTGGCTATGCACCGGATTTCCTACATTCTGTATAATTATGAAAATGAATTTCGTCCGGAAGATTTTTATATTATTGGCAGTAATAGAATCCTTCTGAATTATATTACAGGTGTATTGCCGGATCTAGATGTTTATGGGGTATCTCAGATGACAATGGAGCAGCTGTTTGTACGGCTCCTATATGAAGACTGGAATCCGGAGATGCATCAGATCTGCACGATTGATAAGCGGGACAAAGATTCCTGTATCAAGGGTAGTTATGAATGGTTCCATGATCTGGAAACATTCTGTACCGCATATGAAAATAATGCTGTTCCCACCGGGGATATATGTCTTGAGAAAAATGGACTTCTTTTGCTTGATGGGGATGCAATTCAGGATTATCTGAAAAATAATCAGAAAATGTCTATGCAGAGCAAGATCAATATGTTGAATAAGATTTTACTGGCAAAACTGGAAAATGAATTGTCCGGAAAACATGTATCCTATACGCAGACAGAGAAAAAAGAGCTGCAGCGCAAATACAAGTGGCATTTTGGAAAAGAAATCTGGAAAGGTTCTATTTTTGAATTGTATCAGGAATTCCTTTATTCGCAGGCGCAAAAGGGAAAAAACATATCTGTTTCTGAGAATCAGTATGACGTTTATGATCTTGCAGCATTAGCCTATTTGTACAAACGGATTAAGGAGACGGACGGTATTCGTGAGGCGAGCCATGTGATCATTGATGAAGCTCAGGATTTTGGCATGATGGCATATGGTGTGCTTGCATACTGCCTCAGAGGATGTACCTATACGATTATGGGAGATGTTTCACAAAATATTCATTACGGATATGGTCTGAATGACTGGAAGGATCTGCAGGAACTGCTTTTGACCGGACCGTTTGACAGTTTTGGACTTTTGAAAAAAAGTTATCGTAATACAGTGGAAATCTCAGAATTTGCTACGGAAATACTCCGGCATGGAGATTTTTCCATTTATCCGGTAGAACCAATCATTCGGCATGGAAATCAGGTACATATGTCAGTGTGTAGAGACGAAGAGGGTATGATACAGGAAACCGTAAAAACAATTGAGAAATGGCAGAAAGATGGTTATGAAACAATTGCAGTGATATGCCATGACAGAGGAGAAGCCTCCATGGTCAGCACTCGTCTCAGTGAAAGAATATCATTGGTGGATACTGATCTGGAGACAGCAGAATTTGGAAGCGGCATTATGGTACTTCCGGTGGAATATACGAAAGGTCTGGAATTTGATGCGGTACTGATCTATCATCCGTCTGCTGCAAATTATCCGGCCGAAGATCAGTATGTGAAACTTCTGTATGTAGCGGCGACTCGTGCTCTTCACGAACTGACGGTTGTTCATCAGGGGGATTTGACGGATCTGATCGGTAAGCGGGTATCCCGGGAAAAACACATGCAATCCCTGGAAAATAAAGTGAGCCGGAACGTTGAACAGTTTACGAAAAAAGAAATTACAGCCAGAGAGCAGGAACGTCTGGATGCGCTGCAGGGAAAGAAAGAACAGAAAATGCGTAGTTATATTGGGCCAAAACCGATTGTGGCAAAACAGACAAAGGAGACGGTTGATGCTGGTTTTGTCAAACCTACTTCAGTTAAAACATCTTCGGTCAATCTTTCTCCATATCAATTTGGTCAGGTCCCGGACAACAGCCGGCTAAGGCCCAGAGGGCACAGTCGTATTGACAATTCTGTCCGCGTGATTAGGAAAACAAAAAAAGCGTTGGATCTGATCAGTAATTACGGAATCCTTCGTCTGACACCACTGGATGAGGCGGTGATCCGGGTACAATTTATAAAAGGCAGAATGACGGATTTTTCAGTTGGTTCCTGGTATTATGAATCAGAATCTTCTGTTGTATGGACAGCAAAAGAAGGGAAAACTCTGGCAGAAGTGTCAACTGAAAAAATCAAAGTACGAATTAGTAAAAAGTCGGGCGCACTGCGGTTTTTTGATAAAAACGGAAAACTTTTATTGGCGGAGAAAGAAAGCCTGGCAAGGCAGATAGAGACAGACGGCAGCTTTCAGACATGGGTATATTTTGACTGGCCGAAAAATGAGAAAATTTCCGCGAAAGGAATTCTGGAGGATCATCTGGAAAGGATGAATCAGAAAGCAAGATATATCAGTTTTGGAGGGAAACAGCTGCGTATGCCGCTTCTGATCTCGGAGTATGGATATGGGATCGGAGCAGCAGCCGAAAAAACTGTCCTGTGCTGTGATATACCGATGTATGGACCATATCTTTATACAGAAGGAACAACACAAATTGATTATTATTTCCTTTACGGAGGTGATTATAAAAGTACGTTAAACTTATATAAAAAGCTGAAAAAATATTGATATTGAAGAACCAGAGAACTTTTAATAAATAGTAAGGTAAAATTAAGAAACTTACCTACGTAAGATGGTAAAATGAAAAGAACAACTGATGCGGGAGGTTTGAAATGAAGAAAAAAACATTGATAATAGGGATTTCAGTGGCAGTAGCAGTTCTGATCATCGGAGGAGGTCTCTGGTTCTTTCTGGGACGAGGGAGTGCAGTAGCAGATGAAAATGTGGTTTATGTGACAAAAGTGGAAAGTCTTACAGGTACTGACAATGCAAACGGGGCATTAAATCGTTTTGCCGGTGTAGTTGAGACACAAAAAAAACTGGAGATTCAGCCGAATCAGGAGAAAACGATCAAGGAAATCTATGTGGAAGAAGGTCAGGAAGTAGAAGAAGGGACTCCGCTGTTTGCTTATGATACAGAAAACGATGAAGAAAATCTGAGTAAGGCAAAGCTGGAACTGGAACGAATCAGTAATACGATCGGTAACAAATACAATGAGATTGCTGCACTTGAAAAAGAAAAAAAGAGTGCAGGAAAGGATGCACAACTGGATTATACGATGCAGATTCAGAGTGCACAGATGGAATTGAAACAGAGCGAATACGAAAAAAAGAGTAAACAGGTTGAGATTCAGAAACTGGAGGATTCCATAGAAAATGCCGAAGTGGTCAGTGAGATGGCAGGGGTGGTCAAATCCATCAATAATGGTGAGACAACTTATTATGGAGAAAGTCAGGCATTTATGACTATTATTGCCATGGGAGATTTCCGTGTAAAAGGAAAAATCAATGAGCAGAATATGGGATCGATCGTACCGGGACAACCTGTGATCGTCCATTCAAGACTGGATGAAAATCAGACGTGGACGGGAACCATGGGCGAAGTAGATATGGAGAATCCCGGAAACGACTCAGGAAATATGTATTTTTATAGTGGAGACTCCACTACTCAGACTAATTCGTATCCATTTTATGTAGATCTGGATTCCTCAGAGGGATTAATGCTGGGTCAGCATGTATATATTGAAGCTGATTATGGTCAGGAAAAAGAAAGAGCTGGATTATGGCTGGATGAATATCTGATTGCCGGTCTGGATGATGAACCATATGTTTGGGCAGATAACGGAAAAGGTAAGCTGGAAAAGAGAAAAGTCATTTTGGGACAGTATGATGAAAATTTGTGTCAGTATGAAATCGCTGATGGACTGTCCAAGGAAGATATGATTACATTCCCGGAAGATGGACTGGAAGAGGGAATGCCGACAGTTGCAGGAGAGAACGGACAGATGGGGCAGAGCAATCCGGTGATGTCTGATGAGGAGATGCTGGATGGCGAGATGCTGGACGGTGAGATGCTGGATGGCGAGATGCTGGACGGTGAAATGCTGGATGGCGAGATGCTGGACGGTGAAATGCTGGATGGTGAAATGTACGACGACGAGATGCCGGATGATGTAACAGGAAATTCAGCTCAGGACAACGGAATGGAGGATGGACAGTGATTCTGGAAATGAAAGATATCTGCAAAGATTATATTCAGGGAAAAATGGTAATTCCTGTGCTGAAAAATATTTGCTTTGATATGGAAGAGGGCGAGTATGTTGCAGTGATGGGACCATCCGGTTCCGGCAAAACAACGCTCATGAATCTCGTGGGATGTCTTGATCAGCCAACTTCAGGGACCCTGATTCTGGATGGACAGGATATCAGCAAGTGTTCTGATAACGAAATGTCAGATCTGAGGCTGACAAAAATTGGTTTTGTGTTTCAGAATTTTCAGCTTCTTCCAAGACAGACAGCACTGGAAAATGTAGAACTGCCGCTGACGTATGCCAATGTCCCGAAAAAAGAGAGAAGGGAGCGGGCGCTGCGGGCATTGGAAAGAGTAGGACTGGGAGACAGGGTGAACTTTATTCCCAATCAGTTATCCGGTGGTCAGAAGCAGAGGGTTGCGATTGCGAGGGCAATGGTCAATCATCCGAAAATATTGCTGGCGGATGAGCCTACAGGAGCTTTGGACAGCACATCCGGTGAACAGGTCATGGAACTGTTTCACAGTCTGAATGACGAAGGGGTCAGTATATTGATGATTACACATGACGCAGAAATCGCTTCTTATGCACAGAGAAAAGTAATTATCCGTGACGGTATTTTGAAAAAGGAGGAGGAAACATCATGAAAAAAAGATGGATCGCAGTTGGAACGGCTGCAGGAATTATCCTCCTGAGTGCCGGTATCGTATTTGCTGTAAAACAGACTAATCAGGAAAGAGTAAAAGTAATCTCCATGCAGGAAATGATGGGATGGGGCGGAGGAATGAGCGACATGAGCCTCACCGGCAACATTATTTCAGACGTATCACAGGATGTATATCTGGGAAATAATCAGGTGGTTGATGATATCTTTGTCAGTGAAGGAGATACAGTAAAAGAAGGAGATCCTCTTGTGTCCTATGATATGACGCTGGTCAATCTGGAATTGGAGATGAAAAAGCTGGATAAGGAAGGAATCGAGCTGAGCATCAAAAAGGCACAAAGAGAGCTTACCAAATTAAAAAATGCAAAACCTGCCAGTGATGGTGGCTTTACAGATGATCCCGGCTTTATAGATGATCCGGGCATATTCGATGATCCGGAAGTACCTGTGGAAGAGCCGGTGGCGGCATATGAAGAACTGGATGCAGATGCCATGCCCTATATGGGGGAAGGAACGGTAGAAGACCCTTATCATTTCCTTTGCAGTCAGAATGGTGTGATTTTTGGAAGCTTTTTGAATCGTATGGCCCAGGAACAGTGCTTTTTTCTGATCGAAGTGAGAGATGGGGATATCAGTAACGGTGAACTTCTGAAAGTTTGGGGTCAGAGAATCATAGATGAAAATCTAAATCTGGATCCGGATGTGAAATATGAATTAAACCTGAAAGAAATTATAGATGGGAACGGGGACGAAATTGTTACAGATGCGAAAGTTTATGAGAGTCTTACCGGAGAAGAAATCGAAGCGTATTATAAAGGAGATGGAACGGTTGAAAAACCTTATACGTATCTGATCAGCGCAGATGGTATGGTTAAGGGTAGTTTTTTCAATCAGATAAAAATGAAAACTGGATATTTCCGTTTGGAAGTGTGGAAAGATAATACGTATGGAACCTCTCTTGTGAAAGCATGGGAACAGGACGCAGCACTTTTGGGTGATTTTGAGGAAAATGAAGAATATTATGTGAAACTGGAGAAAAAAGATATGGAGTCCGGGGAAGGAGAGGTAACGCCGGAACCGACCATAACGCCGGAACCGACCACAGTACCGAAACCAACCACAGAACCGGAACCAACTGCGACACCGGAGCCGACAACAGAACCGGAACCGACCACAGCACCGAGTCCGGAAAGTACACCGGAATCCGGTACATCTCAGACAGATTCTGCGGCAGTCAGTCCGATGGCATCTTCCGCAGTTTACACCAGAGAGATACCGGTAGATATTCTAAAAACTGTCAGCAGTGTGATGGATTCTGTCGGAGATGGTTTGTCAAAGGAAGAGATACAAAAACAGATCAAAGAAAAAGAAAGTGAAATCCGTGATTATCAGCTGGATTTAAAAGAAGCAGATCTGGAACTGAAAAAAATTGAGAAAGAGTTGAATAATCAGACAATCAAGAGCACACTGAATGGTGTTGTAAAAACGGTGGAAGATCCGGAGCATGTAAGCCAGGAAGGAAAACCGCTGATTCAGGTGGTCAGCAGTGAGGGACTCTATATTAAAGGAAGCATCAGTGAGACACAGCTTGACAAACTTCAGGTAGGAGATAGGCTAAGTGGATATTCCTATGATACAGGCGTCAGTTTTACTGCTGAGGTGAAAGAAATCTCCCCATATCCGTTGGAAGGAGAACAGTATGGAAACTCTACCGCATATCCTTTTACTGCTTACATTGAAAACACAGAAGGTTTGAAAAACTACAGTTATGCCGAACTGACACCGATGGGAGAAGATGGAGCAGGCAGTGGTGGAAAGGTAACGATTGAGAAACCGTTTGTGCGTACGGAAGATGGGCAGTACTATGTGATGATCGATGATGGTGAAGGCAGGCTGAAAAAGCAGGTTGTGGAAATATCGAGAATCCTTTACGGATCTGTTTATGAGATTTCAGCGGGACTGACATGGAATGACAAGATTGCGTTTCCTTATGGGAAAAATGTTGTGGAAGGAGCCAAAACAGAAGATGGCACCTATGAAGATTTATATAGATAGGAGGGAGAGACCATGTTGGAAAATATTAGACTGGCATTTGGAGGAATCTGGTCTCACAAAATGAGATCATTTCTCACGATGCTTGGTATCATTATTGGAATTGCGTCAATCATTTCTATCGTATCTACCATTCGGGGAACCAATGAGCAGATTAAACAAAATCTGATCGGTGCGGGGAATAATAATGTAGATATCCGTCTGTTTCAGGGAGAATATGAATATGAGATTTATCAGGGAATTCCTGATGGAATCGCAGTAGTAAGTGAAGAACAGAAAGCGGACATCCGCAGTCTGGAAGGAGTAAAGAGCGCAACATTTTATAATTTCAGAAGCTGGGTTGATGGTGTGACTTATCAGGGAAACTCTTTGGACAGCGGAAGTATGTATGGGGTTGATTTTGATTTTCTAAAAACGAAGGGATATGTGATCCAGACGGGAAGAGGGTTTGTTGAAGATGATTATACAAAGATTCGAAAAGTAGCTCTTCTGGATGATACGGCTGTGCAGACCTTATTTCCCGGTGAAAATCCTGTGGGAAAGACACTGGAGATTCAGGGAGAACCATTTACCATCATCGGTAGTATCCGTAAGTCAGATGCCTTTGAACCAGTGATCAACAGTTTGGAAGACTATTATACATATAATCAGTATTCCTATGGAATGGTGCTGATTCCGCAGAGTGCGTGGCCGATCGTTTTTAACTTTGATGAGCCGGTAGATGTTAGTGTGATGGCAGAGAGTACAGATGAAATGAGCAGCATCGGGAAAAAAGTTGAGGACATTATGAACCAGTGTGTCTATAACAAAGTATCTTTTTCCGAGGAAAGCGAAGAAGGTCAGATGGATAGCAGTATCTCTTACCGTGCTGCCGATCTTTTGGAAACCGTTAAAAATCTGCAGAAAGTCAGTGAGAACACGAATAAACAGTTGCTTTGGATCGCCAGTATATCGCTTTTGGTCGGAGGGATCGGAGTAATGAATATCATGCTGGTCTCAGTGACTGAACGTACCAGTGAAATCGGACTAAAGAAAGCTCTGGGAGCAAGAAAAAAGAAAATACTTTGGCAATTTCTTACAGAGGCGGCTGTACTTACCAGTATTGGCGGATTTTTAGGTGTGATCGCCGGAATTATTCTGTCACAGGTAATTGCCCGGATGTCACAGACACCGGTTGCTATCAGCTTTCCGGCCAGTGTACTGGCAGTAGTATTTTCTATGGTGATTGGTATTATTTTTGGATTACTGCCATCCATCAAAGCGGCAAATCTCAATCCGATCGATGCGTTACGTCATGAATAAAGATGAAAACCTCGGAGTGTAAAAAATCCGAGGTTTTTTTGGGCAAAAATTAAATTTAACGGAGAGATTTTAAGAAAAAAATTAGAAATAGTTCACAATGATTTCACCAAAACAATGGGAATTTGGTATATAATATACATAGTCAATATATGGGGGTTTTTATATGAATATTTTGTTTTTTTTGACACCAAAAAGCGATGTGGCATATGTATTTAATGATGATACACTTCGTCAGGTACTTGAGAAAATTGAGCACCATAAGTATACTGCTATTCCCATGCTGAATAAAACAGGAAAGTATGTGGGAACGGTTACGGAAGGCGATCTTCTGAGATACATAAAAGACAGATACTCATTAAATGTAAGAGATGCGGAGGATTGTCTGATCAGCCGGGTACCATTGAGATGGAAGTATACACCGGTAAGTATCAACTGTAATATAGAAGATCTGATGGAAGTATCTATGAGGCAGAATTTTGTGCCGGTGGTGGATGATGCAGACAATTTTATAGGTATTATCAGGAGAAGTGATATTCTGAAATATTGTTATAAAAAAAGCAAAGAAGCAGAATAAAATCGAAAAGAGTGATTATAAAACTCCGGGTTGTCAAACAGCAGTCCGGAGTTTTTGCGTACAATTTTATGGCTGAAAGAATTTCGACCATGATTGCTATTCTTTTAATTAGATGGTATAATAACCTGATAGATTATTGAAAAAGATAGAAAAAAGTCTGGAGGAAGATATGAATACAATCATTGATTTAATATCAGAAGAAGTAAAAGCGGCATTCCATAATGCCGGATATGATGCATCTTACGGAAAGGTAACATTGTCCAACAGACCGGATTTGTGTGAATATCAGTGTAACGGTGCGATGGCTGCAGCAAAGGCATACAGAAAAGCACCAATCATGATTGCAAAAGATGTAGTGGAAAATCTGGCAGACTGTCAGGCATTGGAAGCAGCGGAAGCGGTGAATCCGGGCTTTATCAACCTGAAAGTTTCGGGAGCGTATCTGGCACAGTATCTGACGGCAATGCGTATATCTGGCAATCTTGGCGTTGAGAAAGCAAAAGAACCAAAGAAAATGGTGATTGATTACGGTGGACCGAATGTGGCAAAACCACTTCATGTGGGACATCTCCGTTCCGCAATCATCGGGGAAAGCATTAAGCGGATTGGAAGATTTCTGGGACATGAGATTCTTGGAGATGTACATCTGGGAGACTGGGGACTGCAGATGGGACTGATTATTACAGAGCTTCGGAAAAGACAGCCGGATCTGGTGTATTTCCAGGAGGATTATGATGGAGAATATCCGGCAGAAGCTCCGTTTACCATCAGTGAGTTGGAAGAGATATATCCGTGTGCCAATAAAAAATCAAAAGAAGATGAAGAATACAAAGCAGAAGCTCTTGAAGCAACACATCAGCTTCAGATGGGAAAACGTGGGTATAGAGCTTTGTGGAAGCATATTCTCGATGTATCTGTTCCTGATCTGAAAAGAAATTATGCAAATCTGAATGTGGATTTTGAACTTTGGAACGGGGAATCAAATGTACAGGATCGTATAGCACCGATGGTTCAGAGCCTGAAAGATCAGGGGCTGGCTTATGAAGATCAGGGTGCCCTTGTAGTGGATGTGAAAGAAGATACAGATACAAAAGAAGTACCGCCGTGTATGATCTTAAAGTCTGACGGTGCCGCACTGTATACGACGACGGATCTGGCTACGATTAAAGAACGTATGGAAAATTATCAGCCGGATGAAATCCTGTATGTGGTTGATAAACGTCAGGAAATGCACTTTATTCAGGTGTTCCGCTGTGCGCGTAAGGCAGGTATGGTAAAGGAAGATACGAAATTATCCTTCCTCGGATTCGGTACGATGAATGGAAAAGACGGAAAACCATTTAAGACAAGAGATGGCGGCGTGATGCGTCTGGAGAATCTGATCCGTGAGATTAATGAGGAAATGTATAAAAAGATTGTGGACAACCGTAGTATTAAGGAAGAAGATGCCCGGGCAACGGCAAAAATCGTAGGGTTGTCAGCTATCAAATATGGTGATCTGTCCAATCAGGCATCAAAAGATTATATTTTTGATATCGAAAGATTTACCTCTTTTGAGGGCAATACTGGACCATATATTTTGTATACGACAGTACGTATCAAATCCATTCTGAGCCGTTATAAGGAGGAAGGCGGCGATATTATGGATACCCTTATGATCAAACCTGCAAGCGATAGTGAAAAAGCACTGATGATCGAAGCTGCAAAATTCAATAGTGTTGTAGTAAACGCATTTGATGAAAAGGCGCCGCACAAGATTTGTTCTTATATTTACGAACTGGCAAATGCTTTTAACCGGTTCTATCATGAAACTAAGATTTTGACGGAAGAAGATGAAGAACAGAAGAAATCATTTATTGCTTTGCTGGTACTGGTGAAGGATGTTCTGGAAACGTGTATCGATCTTTTGGGATTTGAGGCTCCGGAAAGGATGTAAGGGAGAAAAAAATGAAAAAACGGTCAAAAGCCGGAATTTATATTCTGATTCTGGTAATCATGATGTTAGTTCTGATGGTTGGAATTATCGCTGTAATCTGTTTGAGCCGAATGCAGCGGAAGATGGAAGAAAAAGAGCAACAGCTCAGGCAGGAAGCGGAAGCGGTTCCGGAACCAACAGATACACCTTCCCCTGAGCCATCTCCGGATTCGGAGGATCCAAAGGTCCAGAAAAAAGAAATGATTGCTGTAATCAGAGAAGCAATAGGCCGGAATGATGTACAGACAGTGGAATCTGCTCTTCGCTATATTTCTTCGGATGGGTCTGTTCAGAGTTATTATGAAGAAGATGTAGCGGCAGTTATGCTCCATTTGAAAAAAGAGCAGAATGACTATCAGAATTTCTTTGCTGCCCTGGAATCAGAACAGACTTCCATGGAAGAAGAAAATGGAAACAGATATCTGTTGCTTTCAGATGAAAATTTGAGGCGAATGACCAATACGGAGGAACCGCCGGAATCATTGATAGCAGAGGAGGTTACCCTTACAGGTACAGGAAGAAAAGTAGCGATTGATCCTGGACATCAGGCTCACGGAAACAGTGAACAGGAACCTATAGGTCCGGGAGCATCCCAGACGAAGGCAAAGGTAGCATCGGGTACTACCGGACGCACTACAGGAGTTCCGGAGTATCAGCTAAATCTCGATGTTTCATTAAAATTGAGGGATGAATTGAAAGTCAGAGGATATGAAGTCTATATGGTCCGTGAAGATAATGATGTAAATATCAGTAATGCGGAAAGAGCACAGGCTGCGGCGGGTTCCGGTGCGGACATTCTGATCCGGATTCATGCGAATGGTTCGGAGAACACTTCTGTTGCCGGGGCGCTGACTATGGCTCCATCCGGTTCAAATCCATTTTTGGATGGGGAACTTGTAGCAAGATGTCAAAAACTGTCGGAAATTATTATTTCCTCGTTTTGCGAAGCAACCGGTGCCAATAGTCAGGGTGTTTATCAAACGGATGAAATGAGTGGACTGAACTGGTGTACAATTCCGGCTACGATCGTTGAAATGGGATATATGACGAATCCGGATGAAGACATCCGTATGCAGACAGAGGAGTATCAAAACCAGATGGTGCAGGGAATCGCCAATGGAATTGATGAGTATTTTGGAACGGAGTGATACAATATGAAAACGAAGAAAAAGTTATGGATACTTTTTACCATCATTTTCTTTATGGGAATAACAGTATTTCCTAAAAATGTTTTTGCTGATGAAGGGCATTGGGTACAGTCCGGGAATCGTTGGTGGTACCAGAATGATGACGGTACATATCCCGCTTCAGAGTGGCTGACGGATAATGGGAAAAAGTATTATTTTGATGACGCAGGATGGATGGTAACCGGCTGGCAAAAAATTGACGGAAAATGGTATTTGTTTTCCGGCAGCGGAGCCATGCAGACCGGCTGGCAGTGGGTTGGCGGCAAGTGTTACTATCTGGCGGAATCAGGTATTATGGCTGAGGATACCTGGATTGATGGATATTATGTGGATGCCAGTGGGGCATGGGTGCCGGGCAAAACAAAGGACGAGGTTCAGCAAAAAGCAGGATGGGTCAGCAGTGGAAATCGCTGGTGGTATCGTCATGCAGATGGAAGTTACACCCAGTCTGGCTGGGAAAAAATCAATGGAAAATGGTACTATTTTGATGAAGAAGGCTGGATGGTGACCGGTTGGCAAAAAGATCAGGGGATCTGGTATTATCTTGCATCCAGTGGAGCTATGCAGACCGGTTGGCAAAAGATTGATGGAATCTGGTATTATCTTGCATCCAATGGAGCCATGCAGACCGGCTGGCAGAAAATTGGAGGAGAATGGTATTATCTTGCATCCAGTGGGGCTATGTTGACCGGATGGCAGCAGATTGGCGGAACCTGGTATTATCTCACTGCTTCCGGAGCGATGGCAGCTAATACCTGGATCGATGGATATTATGTGGATGCCAGCGGAGCATGGATACCGAATCCGGGTGGCACAGGAAAGAAAATTATTGCTATAGATGCAGGTCATCAAAGATACGGAAACAGCAGTAAAGAACCGATCGGACCGGGATCAACAGAAATGAAAGCAAAAGTATCATCCGGAACCTATGGAAAATGGTCCGGATTATATGAATATGAACTGAATCTGCAGGTTGCCATGCAGTTAAAAGAGGAGCTGCAGGCAAGAGGATATCTGGTATACATGACAAGAGAAAGTCATGATGTGGATATCAGTAATGCAGAGCGTGCTTTAAATGCTGCAAATGCGGGAGCCGATATTCTGGTAAGAATTCATGCAAATGGTGATGATAACAGTTCCGTGTATGGAGCTCTTACTATGGCACCTTCAAACAGCAATTCCTTTTTATCAGGAAGTCTGATTTCTTCCAGTCAGAAACTTTCACAAAAGATCATCGACTGTTTTTGTCAGGCGACAGGAGCGAAAAACAGAGGTGTGATGACGACAGATACAATGAGTGGAATAAACTGGAGTAAGATTCCTGTGACAATCATTGAAATGGGATTTATGACCAATCAGACGGAAGATTTGAATATGGCCAGCAGCAGTTATCAGAAAAAAATGGTACAGGGTATAGCGAATGGAATTGACCAGTATTATGCATCGTAAATAGGAAGTGAGTAATCATATATGTCACAGGTTATATTATTTGATCTTGACGGAACTTTGACAGAGTCCGGTGAAGGTATTATAAAAAGTGTGGAATATGCACTGGAAAAATTGGGCGTAACAGAAAATGATCCGGAAAATCTAAAAAGGTATGTCGGACCTCCTCTGAAAGAATCCTTTATGAAATTCAGCGGATTAAATGAAGAGCAGGCAGAACAGGGGATAGGATACTATCGTGAGAGATATACAAAAGTAGGAATGTTTGAAAACCGTCTCTATCCGCAGATTCCGGAATTGTTGGAAGTGCTGAAAATAAACGATAAAATTCTCGGAGTAGCCTCTTCAAAGCCGGAGATCTTTGTTAATCAGATCCTGGAGCATTTCGGAATCGCCCAGTATTTTCAGGTGATTGTCGGAAGTGAGCTGGATGGAAGAAGGTCTAAAAAAGAGGAAGTCATCGAGGAAGCACTCTTGCGTCTTCATATGCAGACAGAACGGGATAAAGTTCTTATGGTTGGAGATAAAGAGCAGGATGTAAACGGTGCGAGAAGCTGTGGTCTGCAGTGTATCGGTGTTGCTTATGGATATGGAACCAGAGAAGAGCTTTCTCAGGCAGGAGCCGTCTATATTGCAGATACCGTAGAGGATCTTGGAATCCTTGCCAGCCCGAATGATGAAGAGACGACGGAACATGTGGAGTCTGTGAGAAAAAACAGCAAAAACAGATGGGAAAGAAAAGGAGTTTCTCGCAGAAAAAAAGAGGAAAAACAGAATCGTACAAAAGCAGATGAAAAAGCAGAACATCAATGGGGAGAAGATGCAATAAAAGAGTCGGACTCCGGATCCAATCGTCCTATTCATCCGGTGATGCAGATATGGAGAGTGATTTATCCGATACTGATACATCTGGGAATATCGATGGCGGTCAGTATTGCATTTTCTATGTTTTTTATATGGAAAGTAATCAGTGGAACTGATATTTCCAATAATTATGATGTTGTAGAGAAAATCAACAGTTCCACTTTGTATCAGCTGATTCTTACGTCTGTTCTTTCTGGTGTTATTACATTTTTCCTATATCGGAAGGATCAGCAAAGAAGAAAGGCAGGATTTCTCGGACAAGGTGAAGATTTTGTGTGGAGTCCTCCTGTCATCTGGTTTTCAGTGATCATTCTTGCCATAGCAGGCAGTCAGATGCTCAATGATCTGATTCTTGTATTCCGACTGAATGAGATTTTTCCATATTACTCACAGATGACAGATGATACTATGACAGGACAACCGGTATGGCTGCTCTTTTTGACAGTAGGGCTTCTGGCTCCGGCTGCGGAAGAACTGATCTTCAGAGGACTGGTTTTCAGAAGAATGAAAGATTTCATGAATCCATGGGCTGCAATCATATTATCAGCGCTTTTATTTGGAATCTATCACGGAAATATGATTCAGTTTTTATATGCATCTCTGATGGGTATTTTATTGGCTGTGATTTATCATCGTACCGGAACCTTGTGGACATCCATACTGGCACATGTGGTTGCGAACTTATGGAGTCTGTTCGGCAATAGTTGGTGGAGCAGTATGTGGGCCAAAATTCCATTTGGGTTTATCCTTGGTTTTGTGATTGAACTTCTGTTGTGTGTGATTCCGGTATACTGGATTTTCGCAGACAGAAGAAAGAGCAATCGTAAAAGAAATTAGTGTATAAAGGAGATACGGTTTTTTACAGAATAAGTAAAAAAGTGCTTGTATCTCCTTTTTTGATATGATATAATTCAAAGGTCGCAAAAAACACCCATACCGATTCCGAGAAGGTGCCCGTATATGGGTCTCGAAAAGAATGAGAAGTATGGGGAAGATTAAAACCAAAAAGGAGATTGAAATCATGAGTGTTATTTCAATGAAACAGTTACTGGAAGCCGGTGTACATTTCGGACACCAGACAAGAAGATGGAACCCTAAAATGGCTGAGTACATCTACACAGAAAGAAACGGAATCTACATTATCGACCTGCAGAAATCCGTTGGAATGGTAGATGACGCTTACAAAGCTGTAGCAGACATTGCTGCAGAAGGCGGTTCAATCCTGTTCGTAGGAACAAAGAAACAGGCTCAGGATGCTATTAAAGTGGAAGCAGAGCGTTGTGGAATGTTCTATGTAAATGAAAGATGGCTGGGCGGTATGCTGACCAACTTCAAAACAATCCAGAGCAGAATTGCAAGACTGAAAGAAATCGAAGCTATGGAAGCTGACGGAACATTTGATGTTCTGCCTAAGAAAGAAGTTATCGCTCTGAAGAAAGAGCTGGAAAAACTTCAGAAGAATCTGGGCGGAATCAAAGAAATGAAGAAACTTCCGGATGCTATCTTTATTGTAGATCCGAAGAAAGAAAGAATTTGTGTACAGGAAGCTCATACACTGGGTATTCCGCTGATCGGTATCTGTGATACAAACTGTGATCCGGAAGAACTGGATTATGTAATTCCGGGTAACGATGACGCTATCCGTGCAGTAAAACTGATCGTTTCCAAGATGGCAGACGCTGTTATCGAAGCAAATCAGGGAACTACCGGAGAGGAAGAGTTCGTTGAAGAAGCAGTTGAGGAAGCAGTAGAAGAGTAAAGTATTTGATGGCAGTTCAGTGGTTATCACTGAACTGCTGTGAAATTCAACACCTTGATTTAGGAGGAAATCACAATGGCTATTACAGCAGCAATGGTAAAAGAGTTAAGAGAGATGAGTGGCGCCGGTATGATGGATTGTAAGAAAGCTCTTACAGCTACAGAAGGCGATATGGACAAGGCTTTGGAATTCCTGAGAGAAAAAGGTCTTGCTACAGCACAGAAAAAAGCCAGCAGAATCGCAGCAGAAGGTATTGTTATGCTGAAAGTTGCTGAAAACGGTAAAAAGGCAGTAGCTGTTGAAGTAAATGCTGAGACAGACTTCGTTGCTAAGAATGAAAAATTCCAGGGATATGTTGCACAGGTTGCTGAGCAGGCTCTGGATACAGCAGCAGCAGATATCGATGCATTCCTTGCTGAGACATGGAAATTCGATACAACCAAAACTGTTAATGAAGCACTGGCTGGTCAGATCGCAGTTATCGGCGAGAACATGAAGATTCGTCGTTTCCAGCAGGTAGCAGAAGAGAACGGTTTTGTAGCATCTTACACTCATATGGGTGGAAAGATTGGTGTTCTTGTTGACGTTGAGACAGATGTTGTCAACGAAGCAGTAGAAGAGATGGCTAAGAATCTGGCTATGCAGATCACAGCTATGAAGCCACAGTATACAGATCGTTCTGAAGTAAGTGCTGATTATATCGCACATGAAGAAGAAATCCTGCTTGCTCAGATCAAAAATGATCCGAAAGAATCTCAGAAACCTGAGAAAGTAATCCAGGGTATGATCAAAGGACGTATCAATAAAGAACTGAAAGAAATCTGTCTGTTGGATCAGGTATATGTAAAAGCAGAAGATGGAAAACAGACTGTAGGAAACTACGTAGCAGAAGTTGCAAAAGCAAACGGTGCTAAGATCACTGTAAAAGGATTTGTTCGTTTCGAGACTGGTGAAGGTCTTGAGAAAAAATCCGAAGACTTCGCAGCTGAAGTTGCAAAACAGATGGCTGGCAACTAGGAGAATCAAGTCCGAAGGACGCTGATGAACCGTAGTTGGAAGCTATGCAGCGTTGCTTAGCGAACCAAGCCTGAAAGGCGAAGGTGAGGTTAGCAACAGTCGCATGGGAATGTAATCCCGATTTTGCAAATCTTAAATAAGAACCTTAAAACCCTTGAAAATCCAGTATTTTCAAGGGTTTTTTCATGCAGCAAGTACGGCGGGGTTGAATATGAGAAAAGGAAGCAGGAGATGAAAGAGCCTGCAATGAGAACTACAGAAGCGTGTATAGGGTAATCTTTTGATATACAAGATCAGGAAAATATAGAGAAAATCGCGCATTTGTGGGGATGATACGAATCGTGTCACACATGTGAAAGCGTGATTCTTTCGTCATTTTACGCTTTTTGATAAGGTGAAACTGTCGAAGAGACAAACCAATATAGAAAGGACGTATAATGATGAAAAAGAATGGAAAACAGGTTTTATTTTTTGGAGGGATATTCATTGTAGCGTTTGCAATATGGACAGCTTTGATCCAGATGGTAGACGTGCAACCACTGGGTCAGAACGGAACTAGTATTGGATTTGCAACATTCAATTGCTGGTTTCATCGTTTGACAGATGTTCATATGACAATTTATACGATTACCGATTGGATGGGGCTTATTCCTTTAGTTGTATGCCTGATTTTTGCAGGTATTGGACTGGTTCAGTTAATAAAGAGAAGAAGTCTCTTCAAGGTGGATCCAGATATCATTATCCTGGGAGTTTATTATGTAGTTGTGATACTGGCATACTCCATTTTTGAGATGATCCCGATCAATTACAGACCAATTTTAATCAATGGAATTATGGAGGCTTCTTATCCTTCTTCAACGACATTACTGGTATTGTGTGTGATGCCGACTTTGATTGAACAGATTCAGCGAAGAATGTCATGTTCTACATTGAAAAGAATCATAACGATTCCAACAATCGTTTTTTCGGAATTCATGGTTATCGGCAGATTGATTTCCGGAGCACATTGGTTTACAGATATTGTGGGTGGTGTATTGTTAAGTTCCGGATTGTTTACTGTCTATAAGGCGGTAGTTATGATGTCAATAAAAAAATGAAATAGAAAAGGAGGTGCAGGGGGTGGAATTCCATGAAAAGCTTCAAGAATTAAGAAAGAGCCGAGGTTTGACACAAGAAGAACTGGCCGAGGCATTATTTGTTTCCAGAACTGCAATTTCAAAATGGGAATCCGGGGTATCACTTAGATAAAGATACCACACCATTCCCACGCTGACTTTTGCTCAACCGATACAGCCGGAGGGCTGGATAACAAGAAAA
>SFGF01000008.1 GCA_004556655.1 Lachnospiraceae bacterium
AAAAAAGTCGAGGGATATGGAAAATATGTATAGCTTCCCTATCCCTCGTAAAAATGCAGTATTTATTATTATCAATTATTCTTCATGAAACAACCCTGCGTCAGGAATATACAATCAGCCGTATGCTGACCAGTCTTGCAACGATCCTTCGTTACAGTATTCATAAAAGTAATGAAGAAGTAGAGCTCAGGGACGAGCTGGAATATCTGCGCAAATACGTTTATTTACAGCAGCAGAGATTTGATTATTCTTTTGTCTGTGTCATCAATGCAGATGAGAGTATTCTTTCCTATCGGGTTCATAAATTACTGATTCAGCCCCTTCTGGAGAATACTATTGTTCATGGATTTCCGGGAAACACAGGGATGGATGAGATCAATATTCAGATCAGTGAGATTGGAAATGGTAAGATGATTCAGATCGTGGTAGAAGATAACGGTGTGGGTATGGAGCAGGAGAAAGTGGATTTCTTTAATCATTTTGACTACCAGAATGAGAAAATTGAATCCAGCATCGGGGTACGCAATGTAATAACCAGACTGAAACTGTATTATGGGGAAGAAGGAAAGTTTTACATGACATCGGGAAAAGATGGGACCCGTATTACCATAAGAATTCCCTATGACAAATAGGAGGAGAAAAATGAGAATTGTTATAGCCGAGGATGAACCAAAATCAAGAGAAGGGCTGATCAATATAATTCATCGTTTTACGGATTATGAAATAGTAGGTGTGGCAGATGATGGAATTGAGGGGCTTGAACTGGTACTGAAGATGAAGCCGGATCTTGTGATTTCCGATATTAAAATGCCGGGATTGGACGGCCTGGGAATGCTGGAAAAAATCAAAGAAAAACAAATGGATGTGCAGGCTGTGCTGCTTACAGGGTATTCGCAATTTGAATATGCCAGGAAAGCACTTCGCCTCCAGGTAGTAGAATATATATTGAAACCACTGGAGATCGATTAGTTTCTATCGGTACTGAAAAAAGTGGAAGGAAAAATTGAAAAACAGAATGCACGCAGACTTACACCAAACCAGCTGCTGAGAAGTTATGTGTATGGAGACAAATCTGAACGGGAACGAATGCTGCCGGCATTGGAAGAAAGCCTTGGGATCAATGACAGAGTAGAATCAACGGTGATTTTGATCCGTCCTCAGAGTATTGCAAGAGAAACATATGAAGAGATTCAAAAGTATCTGCGAGGTTTGTTGGATGCACTTTGTATGGAAAATTATTATATCTTTATCCGATATGGTGAAGATGGAGGAGTATATTTACTTCTGGTGGATACAGAACGCAACAGAAACCTGAAGATGATTCTTTCTACAAGAGTTCTGCCGCCGCTTCAGGAGATATCTTCCTGTGTATGCAGTATGGTGAAAATGAAGGGCATCCGCGATATCAATCAGATTATTGATAAATTAGGAGATCTTGTAAAATACTCTTTTTCCATACCTGAGGGAAAAATTATTGACTGGGAAACAGCTCAGACAATTACATACGAGAAAATAGAATATCCGTCTGCACTGGAAAATGAAATGATCCAATGTATTCGAGCGGGTAAAAAAGAAAAGTTCTTTGATATGGGAAAAGAATTTGCCGATCATGTGATAGAAAGCAATGCTTCCCCGGAATGTATCCGTGATTATACAATACGACTGGTGTTGGGCCTGATCCGTGTGATTGGTGAAATACGTACGGATCTGAATCAGGAGGAAGAAATCAGTTACATGCTGGAATCTATACGGAAATGTTGTTCCCAGAAAGAAATGAGGTATCAGTTTGAAAAAATATTGAAAAATATTACGCTGCCGGACGATAATATGGCAAAGACGATTACGGAAAATGGAATCGTACTGAATGCAATTTCATATATCAGGGAAAATTACGGAAATAATATCGGACTTGTGGATGTGGCACAATTCTGTAATGTCCGTTCCGAATATCTTTCCAGAATATTCAAAGAAGAGACAGGAGTAAAATTTGTAGATTTTCTGACTAACTTTCGGGTAAGCATGGCAAAAAGAATGTTGGCTTCCGGAAAGTATAAAGTCTTGGAAGTATCGGAAGCTGTGGGATTTTCCGATCAAAAGTACTTTCAGAAAGTGTTTAAAAAAGTGTGTGGGGTGACTCCTTCCGAATATAAAAAGGAGAATTGCCGATGAATACACGAAAGATATTGTGGAGTTCAGTTTTAGTGGCATCTGTCATGCTTGTAATGCTATATCTGGGATTCCGATCATCAAGTGAAGTGGAGGAGATCTCACTGGATAATAAAGAAGTGATTCGGATTCTGGCACCATATGAATCAAAGCTTCATCAAAATATACTGAAGCAGATCGCAAAGGAGTACAGCAGAGGTGAAGACAGACCGGAGTTTGTATTTGAATTTGTTCCTAAAGAAAAGTTGAAAAAGGAATTGTCCATGAGAAGTCTGGCAGGAAAAGAAGAGGTGGATATTGTAATCTGCAGTAATACTCTGATGCCGGAGTTGATTGAGATGGATATGCTTCAGGAAATAAGTGTTCCCAGTGAGCTGATCAGAAGGGTCAGAAAAAGCCAGATGTGGAGCAGTACAAGAAAAGATGGGAAATATTATGGTATTCCATTTACCTGTGATCCGTATGTGCTTTTTTATAGAGAGGATGTTTTTGAGGAAAATCAACTGGAAGTACCACAGACATGGGAAGAACTGATGGAATGTGGGAAAACAATCCAGAAAATGGGTGTAAAAAGCATAGGGATTGCCGGTAAAAGAGAAACGGAGACGGCTAATGTTTATCAGCTTATGCTTTATAGTATGGGAGGAAATTTCAGGAGCATTTCTCAGGATACCGGTGTGGCGGCTTTTGATTATTTCTGGAAGATGGCAAGATCTGGAATGCTCAGTAAAGAGATGATGAATTATACGCAGGAAGATCTGGCAAGGGAGTTTGCGGATGGAAAAATCAGTATTATGATCAATCAGATGAGTACGGCGAGTATTTTGAGAACCAATCGTATCTCATTTTCAGTGGGGATGGACAGGATACCGGATGACGCAGCGGGAAGTGTATTTCTTTACGGAGATAATATAGGTCTGACAAAAGATGCGAATCCAGTTGCATGGGACTTTGTGATGTATCTGATGGAGGCAGATGTAGCAGAAAGAATCTGTAGTTCAATGGATTCACTACCAGTACTTGAAGATGTAGAATATCAGGAAAACAAAAAAATATTTCTGGAAGATTCAGACGGATTACTGGAAGATGCGAGACTTCTGGAAACTTATTCCGGATGGACGAAAATGAGTGAGAGCATCGCAAACGGAGTGTATAAAGTTGTGGAGAATAATCAGGTGAGCATAAGACTGACAGCTTTGGAAGTGTATGATTTAGTGCGAACTGCTATAGTTTCAGGGTAAATTTTTGACGAATGTCAAGAATTTACCCCTTTTTTAAAAATTTGAAATATACAAACCCACTAAAAAACGTTAAGATAAGCACAGCTTGAAACGGCAATATAAACAAAAAGCAAAGGAGAGATAGCTATGAAAAAGAAACAGGTAGTAAGTATTTTGCTGGCATCTGTTATGGCACTCAGCATGGCAGCATGCGGTGGCTCTTCAAGCAGCGACTCTGCAGCAACAGATGACACAGCAGCAACAGACGATGCAGCATCCACAGACGATGCAGCAACAGATGACAGTGCTTCAGGAGAAAAGCAGAAGATTACAATCTGCTGGCGTGATGATGGAAGTGACATGGAGCTGAACGCTAACTATCAGCAGATGATGGCAGCTTATGAGCAATGGGACAAAAAAGATCAGGTTGAGCTTGACTTTGCTCCGATCACTGCTTCCGAAGGTGACTATTTTACAAAGATCGCTCTTCAGCTGGCAGATCCATCCACTTGTCCTGACCTGGTATGTGAAGATACATTCCAGCTTCCAAATGACGTAAGTGCTGGTTATCTGACAAATCTGGATGAGTATATTGCTGATTATGCTGATTGGAATGATGGCCTTTATTATGAATCTATGGCAAAAGCCGTAACAAGTGCTGATGGCTCTGTATACGGTATTCCATACTGTACAGATACCCGTGGTCTTTTCTATAACAGAACAGTTCTTCAGAACGCAGGCGTAATCGCTGAAGGAGAAGATTGGGAGCCGAAGAGCTGGGCAGATATCATGGATGCATGCGCTAAGATTAAAGAGAACTGCCCGGATGTTGTACCGTTCGGATGTAACTCTGGTGTAGCTACAGGTGAAGCTACTTCCATGCAGACATATGAAATGCTGTATTATGGAACTGGTGAAAGACTGATTGATGATAATGACAAATGGATCGTTAACAGCGAAGGAATCCTTGATTCTCTGCAGTTCCTGTCTGATATCTATACAAACGGATATGGTGCTCCATTGTCTGTAGTATTGAATGGACAGGGTTCCACAACTCTTGAGAGAGAATATCTGCCACAGGGAAAACTTGGTATCCTTCTGGATGGTATCTGGATTACAGGTGCTTGGAAAGATACTGGAGCAGCACCATGGGATGGATATGAAACAGAATGTGGTCTGGCAGCTATGCCTACAAGCGAAGGACAGGATCCTGGAACTGTAACACTGGCAGGTGGCTGGGCATACTCCATTCCGGAAAATGCAGATGCAAAAGATATTACTTGGGAATTCATCACTGAAATGATGAAACCGGAAATCTATAAACAGTACATTCTGCAGGCTGGTAACATTGCAGTTAGAACAGATACAGCAGAAGATGCTGACTACGCTGCACAGCCATTCTTCTCAATCGCTACCGAGTTCCTTGAGACAGCAGATTTCAGACCACAGAATGATCAGTACTCTACCGTATCCACTTCTATCCAGAAGATGGTTGAGTCTGTTGTATCCGGTACAAGTCCGGAAGATGCAATGGCACAGTATGCTACAGATGTTGCACGTGATGTAGGAGATGAAAACGTAGCACAGTAATCTGCAGTTGAAAGATTCGAATAATTGAAGATTAATGGGCGGGCAGCAAATCTGGCTGTTCCGCCCATTCTTTAAAGATAGGAGGAAATGGGTATGGCAAAACCAAATCGTGCGGCGATGATTAAAGATCAGGCGAAGAAATCTGTTCTGCTGATACCGGCAGCAGTTCTTTTGATCTGTTTCTTCATTGTACCGATTGTATTGACTGTTTATTATTCGTTTACAAACATGGCTCTGACCGGTGCCAATGCGAAGAATTTTCAGTTTGTAGGTTTCTCAAACTATATAAAAATGTTCAAAGACCCTAACACATACAATGCGATCAAGAATACGTTGATATTCTTGGTGGGAAGTTTGTTAGGACAGAGCGTACTCGGCTTTATCATTGCTTATCTGATGAAAAATAAAGCGAAAGCTTTCCGAAGTGTAGTTGGACCCTGCATCCTGGTTGGATGGGTTATGCCGGAGATTGTAGTATCTCTTTGCTGTTTGGCTTTCTTTGATATGTCCGGTACTATGAATAAGATGTTGGGACTGTTACATATTCCGGCTGTTGAATGGATCTATGCACATCCGATGATGACAGTAGTTATCGCCAATGTATGGCATGGTACAGCGTTCTCCATGATGAACTTCCAGTCTGCACTGGATAATGTATCCGGTGATATCGAGGAAGCTGCCCGTGTAGATGGTGCAAACCGTATTCAAACTTTGATTCGTATTATTGTTCCGTGTATCAAAGATACTATTGCTACCAACACCATG
Organism: Lachnospiraceae bacterium; assembly: GCA_004556655.1. Classification (GTDB taxonomy): domain Bacteria; phylum Bacillota; class Clostridia; order Lachnospirales; family Lachnospiraceae; genus Oliverpabstia. Next base: position 5,742 of record SFGF01000008.1, read on the forward strand.
CTGAATACCCTGTCTACTCTTGGTGTATTCGGTCTGATCTGGGCTCTTACAGGAGGTGGTCCGGGTTCTGCAACTACAACATTGTCCATCTACATGTACAATGCAGGTATGAAGAACTTCCAGCTTGGTCAGGGTACTGCTATTGGTATGTTGCTGTTGATGGTAGGCGCTGTATGTAGTGTGATCTATACCAAAGTTGCTAAAGAAGACTAGGAAAGGAGATAAAGAAAATGAGTGAGAAAACAACAAAAGCGATTCATTATGTGATTTTGACGATCATTGCCATTGTCTTTATCCTGCCCCTGGTATGGTTGATTCTGGCTTCTCTGGATTCCGGAGCAAATCAGGCATTAAAATGGCCGACGACTTGGACTCTGAATAATTTTATTTCTGTACTTACAGATACTAAAAACCTGAGAGGATTTGGCGTTGGTCTTACAATTTCTTTAAGTCAGTCACTGATTGTTGTCGTGGTATCCGGTCTTGCCGCTTACCCGCTGTCACGTTATGATCTGAGTTTTAAGAAACCTTTGATGTATGTAATCCTGTTCATGACAGCCCTTCCTATGATCGCTGTTATCGTGCCGGTATACAAAATGTTTCTGAATCTTGGACTGCTGGACAGTATCCCAGGAGTTATCCTGTATCTATCCGCATCCGGTCTTCCCTATGGTATCTGGCTGATGAAGAATTTTATGGACGGTGTACCGGTAGAGTTGGAAGAAGCCGCATGGGTGGACGGAGCAACCACCATGCAGTCTATTCTTAAAATCGTGGCTCCGCTGATGTTCCCGGGAATCTGTGTTGTATTTATCTACACATTCTCCGGTAGTTGGGGTAACTTCTTCATCCCGTACATTTTGATCAGTTCCGCTGATAAACAGCCTGCAGCGGTTATGTTGTATCAGTTCTTTGGTCAGCATGGATCTATCGCTTATGGGCCGTTGGCCGCATATTCTATCATTTATGCTTTGCCATCTGTATTGTTGTATATCCTTTCACAGAACTACATGTCCAAAGGATTTACCATGGCCGGTGCTGCAAAAGGCTGATGATACAAAACTGACAAAATTTTATACTATAATTGAACGTGAATTGAAAAGGGGCATCAATTTATTTGATGCTCCTTTTTTTAACAAAATAAAAGATTTATAGGAGGACAATATGGTTTTACTGAAAGAAAGAATTGGTAAAATGCTGGAGTATCTTCAGCAGCAGGTATATCCCGAAAAAATGGAGATACCTTCTTACAAAATGACTCGCAGTGATGAAAGATTCCCTGACATGGCACATCTTGACACTTCCGAATGGGAAGAATTCTCTACGAAACAGATCTGGGGAGGTCATAGAGAGTTTTACTGGTTTGAGACCTTTGTGACAGTACCGGAAGAGTTTGCCGGAAAATGTGTGGTATATGAGATCACCACCGGAAAAGAAGGCGATTGGGATGCTACCAATCCGCAGTTTACAATTTTTGTGGATGGTGTACTTCGCCAGGGACTGGATATTAATCACAGAGAGATTATCCTGTCAGAAAATGCAGAGGCTGGGAGGACTTATCGGATTATCCTGTCTGCATTTACCGGAGATCAGAATTTCAGCCTTAGACTGGATTCCGCATTGAAAGTTCTGGATCGAAAAACAGAGAAATATTATTATGATCTGAAGGTGCCTTATGATACCGCAAGACTGCTTTCTGATGAAGATCCGGCATATATCACGATCATTCAGGCAGTCAATGAATCCTTAAATCTTCTGGACATGAGAAAAGAAGGTTCGAAAGAGTATTATGACAGTCTGGAGAAAGCTCAGGAATATATCACCAAAGAATTTTATGAAAAACACTGTGACAGTGAAAAATCACCGGTTATTTATTGTGTAGGTCATACTCATATTGATTGTGCATGGCTGTGGACTCTTCGTGTAACAGAAGATAAGGCTGTCAGAAGCTTTTCGACGGTTCTGGAATTGATGAAAGAATATCCAGAATATGTCTTTATGTCCAGTCAGCCGCAGCTTTACAAATATGTTCAGAAAAATGCTCCCGAAGTATATGAACAGATCAAAGAAAGAGTGAAAGAAGGAAGATGGGAGCCGGAAGGTGGTATGTTCGTAGAGGCAGACTGCAATATTGCTTCCGGGGAGGCACTGGTTCGTCAGTTTGTACATGGACAAAGATTTTTCAAAGAAGAGTTCGATGCAGATAATTCAATCCTGTGGCTGCCGGATGTATTCGGTTATTCAGCAGCACTTCCGCAGATTATGCAGAAATGTGGTCTGAAATATTTTATGACTACAAAGATCAGCTGGAATGAGTTTAATAAGATGCCTTGTGATACTTTTGAGTGGGAAGGAATTGACGGAACCCGCGTACTGACTCATTTTGTGCCAACCCGTGACTATGATAAAGGTGCTGTGGAGGGTGGATTTGAGACTGAACATTATACTACTTATAATGGATATATCAACCCGACACAGATGAAAGGTGCATGGAAAAGATACGGACAAAAGTACCTGAATGATGAAGTTCTCTGTTGCTTCGGCTTTGGAGACGGCGGCGGCGGCCCAACGAAAGATATGCTGGAGAATCAGAGAAGACTGGAAAAAGGTATCCCGGGAGTTCCCAGAACAAAGATGGCTACTTCAAAGGAATTCTTTGAGGATCTGGATCACAATGTACGTGGTAAAAAATATCTGCCAACCTGGGTAGGAGAACTGTATCTGGAATATCACAGAGGTACCTACACTTCCATGGCAAGAAATAAAAAATATAACCGCAAATCCGAGTTTGCATACCAGAACGAGGAAATGTATGCTGTTCTGGACAGCCAGAATGCCGGAGGAGAATATCCGGCTGAGAAATTGCATGAGGGTTGGGAAGTAATCCTTAGAAATCAGTTCCATGATATTCTTCCGGGTTCATCTATCAAAGAAGTGTATGATGATTCCAAAGAAGAGTATGAAGGAATTCTTGCCAAAAACCGAGAAATGACAGGAAAAACGCTGGCACATATTGCGGAAAATATTAATGCGCCGAAACATTCTCTGGTTGTATATAATCCAAACAGTGCTCCGGCATTTGATCTTGCGGAGTTTACATTACCGGAAGGTATTGTTGCTCCGGCTGTGTATGACGGGGATGAAAAACTCGCAGTTCAGAAAACAGCGGAAGGCACGTATGTATTCTTTGCGGCCGGTGTGCCGGGAAAAGGTTATAAAACCTATATAGTAAAAGAAGAAACAGATACTGCGGATGTTACATCCATGAATGTTTCTACATCTCTTATGGAAAATGATTTCTTTGTTGTAGAATATAATGAGAAGGGTCAATTTGCCCGAATCTATGACAAGAAAGCAGAAAGAGAAGTGCTGAAACCTGGACAGGCCGGTAATGTGATCATAAGCTACGAGGATCGTCCACACAATTATGATGCTTGGGATGTAAACAACTATTATAAAGAAAAATCATGGGATATCGATCAGGTATCTGCTATGGAAGTGGTAGAAAACGGACCGGTGAGAGCCTGTGTGAAAGTGGAAAGACCATATTTGGATTCCGTGATTACCCAGTATATTTATCTGTATCACGATATTCCGAGAATCGATATTCGCAATGTGATCGATTGGAAAGAGCATCAGATTTTTGTGAAAGACTATTTCCCGATCGATGTTCACACAAATGAGGCAACTTTTGATATCCAGTATGGTAATGTCAAGAGAGATACTCATGACAATACTTCCTGGGATTTTGCAAAATTTGAAGTATGTCATCATAAATGGATGGATGTATCTGAGGACGGTTATGGTGTCAGCATGCTGAACGACTGCAAATACGGTGTCAGCGTGAGAGAAGGCGTGATTGGTATGTCCATGCTGAAATCCGCCATTTACCCAAATCCGGAAGCAGATAAAGAGGTACACGAGTTTACTTACTCGATTTATCCGCATCAGGGAGACTGGAGAACAGCAGGTACTGTGAAACAGGCATACCAGATCAACAATCCTCTGACTTCTGTATGGAAAGAAAATGAGGAAGGAACACTGGCACCTGAGTACTCCATGGTATCTTCTAATCAAGATAATGTTGTTGTAGAAGTAGTGAAAAAGGCTGAAGATTCCGATGATACCATCATCAGACTCTATGAATGCTATAACAGAAGAACACCGGTAGAGCTTACCTTCGGAAAAGAAGTAAAATCTGTGGTGGAATGCAACATGATGGAGGAAGGAGCAGAACCAGTGGAATTTGCAGGTAATAAAGCCTCCTTCATGATGAAACCATATGAGATCAAGACACTTAAGGTAACATTTTAAGTATTATGAAATAAAATTGAACAAATAACAGTGCTCCGTTTAAGAAACAGGACGCTCCCCTTCATCTAACTGCCAACTCCGACTAAAACGCTCAGGAAAGCCTTCGCGTCAAGTCCCCGTAGGCAGTGGATATTCAGGCTCGCTTGTTCCAATGTTTCTTAAACGGAGCACTGCTTTTGTTCCAGTTTTGTTCACAATACAAAATGGTACCGACTGGTAGAATACAGGTTGTATGATATGGGTGATATTACCAGGCATCTATCTGCCTCATCACGTTATAAATCACACGAAACCAACATATCAATTATCCAATCGATGCAGTTCTCGATATTCTTTCGGTGATATTCCATACTCTTTTTTAAATGCCCTGAAAAAGCTGGAATAGTCTTTAAATCCACATCGTGAATATGCTTCGCTGATCTCCATCTGTCCCAAAAGTGCATCCCTGCATATGGAAAGTCTTTTTTTCGTGATATATTGATGGATGGAAAGTCCGATATTATCCTTAAAAACATGTGCAATATGATATTTACTCACATAAAATTCATTGGCAAGATGTTCCAGAGAAAGATCTTCATCCAAATGATCTTCAATATATTGAATCAGATTTTCATAAAGACGTCGATTTTCTTTTGGAGTCATCGGATGTTCCATCTCATAGATAGTGCGGTTCAGATGAAGGACGAGGTCATTGACACAAAGGTTTACTTTTGCTGCCTTGCCGAATCGGTCGGATTTCAGTTCTTCAATGAGACGGAATACTTTGGACTGCAGTGCCTGAAATCCGATCACGTCATAATGATAGATATATTTACCGGTAACTGCAACGTGCTGCATCAGATAACCATAATCAGGCGAAAGCTCCATCATCTGCTGACAATACTCACGGGTAATCCAGAAAACAAATCTTCGGTAAGGCGTTTCCGGGTTGATGACAGTGACATAATGGTGGACATCCGGTGGAAGTACGATCACATCTCCTGGCTGAATCACATATTCTTTTTCAGCAATATGCAAAACCATGTCTCCCTGAAGAAAGAAATAGAATTCATAATATCTGTGCGCATGACTTTTTACATCGCGGGGTTGACGATCATTATAATAATAAATTTCAAAATCTCTTGATACCATGTATTGTCTGGTACTGAAAGGGGTCTGTAGATTTTTATTCATGAGATATCTCCTTAATGTAGATGGAAATGTTTCATTTATCTTAGCATATTTTCAGAATGATGAAAACTAAACATTAAAAAATCCCTTGGACATCAGTCACCATTGCACCTATGATTTTTCAATCATAAATGTGACAGCATTGATTAGAGGAAGATTGTATCATGGCTGCAAAGTTAGGTAATGGTTAAAGGCATTCTTTCATTACTTCGTAAGTTCCGTTTTGCTCTATTTTTTCCAGCGTGTCAGCAACAGTTTCAGCAAAACCATCAATATTTGTTAAATCTTCTCCCCAGAAATGTTCATTTGAACATACGGCATAAGCCAGCTGACGGGAAGTGTCATTTTTATGTGTAAGATAAAATTCAAGAACAGCCTGATCATCAGAAATCGTGTAGCTATCACCATTCGGACGTATAGCAGCAAGTCCAGTATTGGTTATTTCCTTTCCATTGCGATAAAAAGCCACATAAAGAGCAAAAGATACAGTCAGACATTTTGGAAGTTTTCCTGTATTTTTGAAATAATCTTTTACAGTCGGAAGTACTCTTGCTTTCCACTTGGAAGTGGAGTTTAAAGAAATAGATAGCAAAGCATGGTCAATAAACGGATTTTTAAAACGTTCTGTTACAGAATGTGCAAAGCTCTCCAGTTCATTTTTTGGAAGCGTGAGTGTAGGAATAATTTCATTATAGATTGCTTTATTCATGAATCCACAGATTACTTCGTCTGCCATGCAGTCACGAACAATGTCCTGTCCTGCCAGATAAGCACCCAGAACCATTGAAGTGTGTGCACCATTTAAAATACGAACTTTTCGCTGTTTATAAGGCTTATGATTGTCTGTGATCAAAACAGGAAGCCCAGCTTTGGCAAATGGAAGTTCGTCTTTTAACCATTCAGGTCCTTCGATAACCCAGAAGCCAAAAACTTCACCGGTGTTGAGCACATTATCTTCATAGCCATTGGCTTTATTCAGCGCATTGGCTTCACTTTTTGGATATCCGGTTACGATACGGTCAACCAGTGTGGAGCAAAAGAGATTTTCTTCATTGAGCCATTGGATAAAGTCATCTCCCAGATTCCACTGTGTGGCATATTTAAGAACGCAGTCTTTCAGTACTTTTCCGTTGTCATCAATCAGTTCACAGGGAAGGATTACAAAACCTTTGCCATTTTCACCGCCTAATTTTTCAAAACGGCGGTACAGGAACTGTGTCAGTTTTCCCGGATAGCTTGCTGCCGGTTTGTCTGTAAACTGACAGGAAGGATCGTAGACGATACCGGCTTCTGTGGTATTACTGGTAATATATCGAAGCTCTGGGTTGTCGGCACAGACCATCATTGCTTCGTAATCACTGTAAGCATTCATACAACGGCTTACACAGGAAATAATCCGTCTGTCATTGACTCTCTTTCCGTTTTCAAAGCCGCGAAGATACAGAGTGTACAGACCTTCCTGTTCGTTTATCAGATTTGCCATACTGACAGGAGAATGCTTTGGACGTGGCTGAACAACGGCCACTTTTCCGTTGAAGCCTGTCTTTTCGTTCAGAATATCGATAAAGTAATCTACAAAAGCACGTAAGAAATTGCCTTCCCCGAACTGCAGTACCTTCTCATGGGCATTTTCCAGCAGATAACCATCGTAATTTTGCTCTTTTAAAATCTCATAAGATAATCTTTTCATGATAGTTCCCCTTTCTTATAATGTCACACCCTGTTTGAAAATAGCCATATCATGAAAACCGGCTTCTTCAGATTTTACTTTTTTTCCAGAAGCCACGGCAATCACATAGTCAAAGAGTTCTTCACCAAGCTCAGATAATGGTTTACCGTTCACCAATGATCCGCAGTTAAAATCAATCCAGTTCTTCTTGTGCTCATATAGAGGAGTGTTGCTGGATATTTTGACAGTAGGCACAGGGGAAGCAAACGGAGTTCCCCTTCCTGTTGTAAACAGAACAATATGTGCGCCGGAAGCTGCCAGAGCAGTGGAAGCCACCAGATCATTGCCGGGAGCACTCAGAAGGTTAAGACCTTTCTGACATACAGGTTCTCCATAGGAGAGGACTCCCTTTACCGGTGCGGAACCGGATTTCTGTGTACATCCCATGGATTTATCTTCCAGAGTGGAGATACCGCCTTTTTTATTGCCTGGAGAGGGGTTTTCATAAATCGTCTGGTTGTGTCTTGTAAAATAATTTTTAAAATCATTGATCAGAGAGACTGTTTTTTCAAACAACTCTTCGTTGTCACAGCGGTTCATCAGCAGAGTTTCCGCACCGAACATCTCAGGAACTTCGGTGAGAATCGTAGTGCCGCCTTTGGAAATCAGCAGATCGGAGAAATGTCCTACAGTGGGATTGGCAGTAATACCTGACAGCCCATCAGAACCGCCACATTTCATGCCGATGATCAGTTCACTGCAGCTGATCGGCTCCCGGTGAAAGTTGCTGGCATATTCGGCCAGTTCGGTGATCTTGTTCAGTGCGTCCTCAATTTCATTTTCAGATTCCTGACATACTAAAAATTTTACCCGATTTTCATCATAGGAACCAATATATTTTTTCAGTTCCCCGATATTGCTGTTTTCGCAACCCAGTCCAAGCACCAGAACACCGCCTGCATTCGGATGGTTGATCAGATCCGCAAGAATCTGCCGGGTGTGTTCCTGATCATCTCCCATCTGAGAACAGCCATAGGGATGAGGAAAAGCAGCGATATCATCAATAGTTCCTTTTTTGTAAATCTGCGATTTCCTTTCAATGGCAGTAGCAATATTGTTTACACAACCAACGGTTGGTATAATCCAGATTTCATTTCTCACACCGACTTTTCCGTCTGATCTTCGGAATCCCTGAAAATATCGCTCCTCGGTGGGAGTAAGGGGAGAAATCTGTGGAGTGTAAGTATAAGAAAGAAGATCTCCCAGTCCGGTTTTCATATTATGAGTATGAATCCAGCCACCGGGCTGTATGGCTGTCTTTGTAACACCGATAGGAGAACCATATTTGATAATGGGTTCATTTTCATCCAGAGGACAGAGGGCAAATTTATGCCCCTGGGGAATGTCTTCTAATAAAGTAATCTTAATTCCGTCAACAGTAAGAACATCTCCAGCGGATAATGGTTTCAAAGCAACTGCTACTTTGTCATCAGGATGAATTTTAAGAAATGTTTGCATATACAATAACATCCTTTCTCATCATGAAGATTGTTGAAAATGTAAGGGCTTACATTCAAAATACACCTAAAGGAAAACTCCGTCAACATGAATTTGAGAAAAAGAAAAAAACTATAAAAAATGCATAAAATTGGCAAACAAAGATTGTGAAAAATGAGGTGGCGATAGTGGATTGTATTTCTGGAAATGAATGATATAATGAAAGAAAGTGTAAGGGCTTACACTTCGAATTTAGAAAAAGGAAGTGAGATTGTGAATATCTACGATATTGCAAAACTGGCTGATGTATCTATTGCAACAGTATCCAGAGTAGTGAATGACAGTCCAAAGGTCAGTGAAAAGACAAAAGAGAGAGTGCGGAAAGTGATGGAAGAAAACCATTATACGCCGAATGTATTTGCAAGAGGGCTTGGTTTGAATTCCATGAAGACGGTCGGACTTGTCTGTCCGGATGTATCGGATGATTATATGGCGAAAGCAGTAGCTTATCTGGAGAAAAATCTGAGAGGATATGGGTACGATTGTATTCTGTACTGCAGCGGCTATGATGAAGAAGATAAACGTCAGGCTGTGGAACTGATTTTGAAAAAGCGTATTGATTCGCTTGTACTGATTGGTTCTAATTATGCAGGCGGAATCAATGAAGATGTTTCTTATATAAAGGATGTGGCATCTCAGATTCCGGTGTTTATGATCAATGGATATATCGATAGTGACAATATTTACTGTGTACTTGCAGATGATTATCAGGCTGTGTACGATGTTACGGAAGAGTTAATTTTTTCTGGAAGAAAACGGATTCTATTTCTCAGTAATTCGCATTCATTCAGTGCCATTCAGAAAATGAAGGGATATGAGGATGCCTTAAAGCATAATAAAATGCCAGTTCTTGGGGATTTGAAGTTTTTCACGGAGAATTCAATTCATTATACTAGAGATATGCTGCTTTTACGGAGAGATCTGGATTTTGACAGTGTCATTGCCACAGAGGATGGGCTTGCTGTTGGTGTGCTTAAATACGCTAAAGCAAGGGGAATTTCTGTGCCGGAAGAGATCAGTGTGGTAGGTTATAACAATTCGGAGCTTTCTGTCAGTTGTGAGCCTGAACTTACCTCGGTGGATGCCAGAGGTGAAATTTTATGTAAGACAGCAATTGATTCTATGATGGCTTTACTCGGCGGAGAAAAAATCAGACAGAAAACAATAGTGAAATGCCATCTTGAAAAACGTTGTACAACTGATTTCTAATCACGAAGGAGTTTAAATAAGTGAAAGGAAATTGAAAAATGAAAGGCTTAAAAAGAATATGTGCTTTAACCCTCTGTGTGGGGCTTTTTGCGGGAAGTTTGACTGGACTGACCGGATGCGTATCTATAAAGAGTGAGAAGCGTATCATCCGAATTTCTCATGCACAGTCAGAAACCCATCCGGAACACCTGGGACTTTTAAAATTCAAAGAATATATAGAAGAAAATCTGGGTGATAAATATGAAGTTCAGATTTATCCGAATGAGCTTCTTGGAGGCGCTCAGAAAGCAATTGAGCTGACCCAGACCGGAGCGATTGATTTCGTAGTAGCCGGTACAGCCAATCTGGAGAATTTTGCGGATGTTTACGAAGTATTCAGTATGCCATATCTGTTTACATCTGAAGCAGCATACCATGAAGTTATGAATGACACGGATTATATGAAACAAGTATATGAGTCTACAGATGCTGCCGGTTTTCGTGTATTAACCTGGTATAATGCCGGAACAAGAAGTTTTTATGCAAAGAAACCAATCTATACACCAGAGGATCTGAAAGGTCTGAAAATGCGTGTACAGCAGAGTCCGGCCAGTGTAAATATGGCAAATGCATTTGGTGCAGCCGCATCTCCCATGAGTTTTGGTGAAGTATATACGGCCATCCAGCAGGGAGTAATAGACGGAGCAGAGAATAATGAACTGGCACTTACAAACAACAAACATGGAGAGGTTGCAAAGTACTATTCCTATAATAGACATCAGATGGTTCCGGATATGTTGATTGGCAATTTGAAATTTTTGGAAGGTCTTAGTGATGAAGAATATGAGATCTTTGAAGAAGCAGCACTTATTTCCACTGAAGAAGAGATGAAATATTGGGATGAGCAGGTGGACGAAGCCAAAGAAATTGCTCAGAATGATATGGGTGTGGAGTTTATTGACGTGGATGTACAGGCTTTTAAGGATAAAGTGTCAGGCGTACAGCAGGAGATGCTCGATAATAATCCAGACATTCAGGATTTATATGATCATATTCAGAAAGTAAATGAAAAATATGCACAGGAGGAAGAATAAGATGGAAGTATTACACAAAATCCGCAAGGCTATTGATGTTGTCTTAAGTTCCGCATGTGCAGTACTTTTTGCTGCTATGGTAGTGATTGGAACTTATCAGATTGTAACACGTTTTATATTTAAAAATCCGAGTACTGTATCCGAGGAGCTTCTGACTTACAGTTTTACTTGGATGGCACTTCTGGCAAGTGCGCTGGTGTTTGGAAAAAGAGACCATATGCGTATGGGGTTTCTGGCTGACAAGATTGGAAAAGCAGGTCAGAAAGTGCTGAATATTTTCAGTGAAGTGTTGATTATGCTTCTGGCAGGAAGTGTAATGATTTATGGCGGTGTTACCATTATGGAACTGACTATGACTCAGTCAACAGCTTCTCTCGGAATTCCGATGGGAGTGGTATATACGATTATACCTCTTTCAGGCTGCCTGATCGTGTTGTATTCCATCCTGAATATCATTGATCTGGTTGCAGGTGTGGAAGGACAGCAAAGAGAAGTAAAAGAATGATGTTCATAGAAAGGAGTGGGATAACTTTATGAATACTGCATTAGTGTGTGGATTGATTATTTTAGTTGTATTGGCTGTTCTCCTGATTGCGGGAGTACCGATTGCCGTAGCTTTGGGAATTTCTTCTGTATGTGCGATTCTGCCGATTATGGATACAAGTGTTGCTGTTTTAACAGGTGCTCAAAGAATCTTTTCTGGAATATCCGTATTTAGTTTGCTGGCAATTCCATTTTTTATTCTGGCTGGTAATATTATGAACAAAGGTGGAATCGCAGTTCGTCTGATTAATCTGGCAAAAGTGATTACAGGACGTACACCGGGTGCACTGGCACAGACAAACGTTCTGGCAAATATGTTGTTTGGAGCAATTTCCGGTTCTGGTACAGCTGCTGCATCCGCTATGGGTTCCATCATCGGACCGATAGAGAAAGAAGAAGGATATGATCCGAACTTTTCTGCAGCTGCCAACATCGCTACTGCACCGACGGGTCTTCTGATTCCTCCCAGTAATGTTATGATTACATTTTCATTGGTCAGCGGAGGTACTTCAGTAGCAGCTCTTTTTATGGCAGGATATATTCCGGGAATCCTCTGGGGACTGGCCTGTATGCTGGTAATTTTCTGTATAGCGAAAAAACGTGGATATAGAAGTTCTACAAAATTTACGGCAAAAGAAAAATTAAATATTTTCCTGCAGGCGCTGCCGTGTCTGCTGCTGATCATCATAGTTATCGGCGGTATCATCGGCGGTATTTTTACGGCAACCGAAGGGTCTGTTGTAGCTGTAGTGTACAGCCTGTTGCTTTCACTGTTTGGCTATAAATCCATTAAACTAAAAGAGTTGCCTCAGATTCTGAAAGAGAGTGCAGAGATGACAGGAATCATCATTTTCCTGATCGGTGTATCTTCAATTATGTCATGGGTAATGGCATTTACCAATATTCCTTCACTGGTATCGTCCGGACTTCTTGCAATCAGCAATAATAAAATCGTAATTCTTCTGATGATTAATGTTCTTCTGCTGATCGTTGGTACTTTTATGGATATGACGCCTGCCTGCCTGATCTTTACCCCAATCTTCCTTCCGGTATGTCAGACATTGGGTATGGATACTATACATTTTGGAATTATGATGATATTCAACCTTTGTATCGGAACTATCACACCTCCGGTTGGAACTACACTATTTGTAGGTGTTAAAGTCGGCGGAGTGAAGATTGAGACAGTATTTAAGCAGCTATTGATATATTTTGCGGCTATCTTTGCTGTATTGATGCTTGTGACTTATGTACCACAGCTTTCCCTGTGGCTCCCAAGTCTGATGGGTTACGTATAATATTATTTGGAGGTATTTGAAAATGAAACCATTTATGGATGAAAATTTTTTATTGAGCACAGAAACCGCACAGGAACTGTATCATGAGTTTGCAGAAAAGATGCCGGTATTGGATTATCACTGCCATATCAATCCCCAGGAAATCGCTGAGGACAGAAAGTTTGATACGATTACACAGGTATGGCTGGGAGGGGATCATTACAAATGGCGTCAGATGCGTTCCAACGGTGTGGATGAGTATTATATTACCGGAGATGCACCGGATCGTGAAAAGTTCCAGAAATGGGCTGAGACTCTGGAAAAAGCCATTGGCAATCCACTGTATCACTGGAGTCATCTGGAACTGCAGAGATTTTTCGGTTATCATGGAGTATTGAATGGAGATACGGCAGAAGAGGTATGGAATCTGTGTAATGCGAAACTGCAGGAGGATTCCATGAGTGTCCGTAATCTGATCCGTCAGTCCAATGTTACTTTGATCTGTACCACAGATGATCCGGCGGATGATCTGAGATGGCACAAGATGATAGACGAGGATGACAGCTTTGAAGTACAGGTACTCCCGGCATGGAGACCGGATAAAGCTATGAATCTGGAAAAACCGGATTATATAGAATACCTGGATAAGCTGGGAAAAGCAGCGGATATGGAAATCAAATCATTTAAAGATCTGAGGGCAGCGCTTTCCAAACGGATGGCATTTTTTGACGAAATGGGATGTCGTGCTTCTGACCATGCGTTGGAATACGTGATGTATGCTCCGGCTTCCGATGCAGAAATTGAAGATATTTTTACCGAACGTCTGATGGGTGCGCAGATTTCCCGTGAGGATGAACTGAAATTTAAGACAGCGTTTATGATGTTTGTTGCGGGAGAATATACAAAATTAGGATGGGCAATGCAGCTCCATTATGGATGTAAACGTGATAACAATACAACCATGTATAAAAAACTGGGTCCTGATACCGGATATGACTGCATCAATAATTATGCGCCATCCAGTGAGACTGCGGATTTCCTGAATGCACTGAATGAGGCAGGCAATCTGCCGAAAACCATTCTTTACAGCCTGAATCCAAATGATGATGAAGCACTGGGAACTATTTTGGGATGTTTTCAGAACTCTGATGCCATTGGTAAAATTCAGCAGGGTTCTGCATGGTGGTTTAATGACAATAAAACCGGTATGATGAAACAGATGACATCTCTGGCAAATTTGGGCCTTCTGGGCAACTTCAATGGTATGCTTACTGACTCCAGAAGTTTCCTTTCCTATCCGAGACACGAGTACTTCAGAAGAATTCTCTGTGAACTGATTGGAGGATGGGTAGAAAATGGAGAATACCCGAAAGATATGAAGAGTCTTGAGAAAATTATTAAGGGAATATCTTATAATAATGCTGTAAGATATTTTGGATTTAATCTGGAAACAAAATATTAAATCGGACAGGGGACAGACCTGTGTCCCATATTCTGGGACACAGGTCTGTCCCCTGTCCGATTCCAGGTCTGTCCCCTGTCCGATTTTATCTAAAATAGCACTCTTTGATATGTTCTACCGGCATATCGATTCCTGTCCACAATCGAAAAGCCTCCGCTCCCTGATACAGAAGCATGTACATACCGTTGAATACGGGACATCCCACAGCTTTAGCCTGCTGCAAAAGTAGAGTTTCCCGTGGATTATAGATCACATCGGCGACGGTAAGCTCCGGATGAAGCAGGGAAGGATCGGGAATAATAGAAGCATCTGTGTTTGGTGCCATTCCCACGGAAGTGCCGTTTACCAAAATATCAGAAGAATCCAGGCATTTTTTCAGCAAAGAGGTATCCTGCTGTTCAAAAAGTTGTACTTTACAGTTTGTTTGTTTATTCATATCGTCTGTCAGATGAATGGCTCTTTGCCAGAAACGGCTGGTGGGGCGGGCAAATATGTTCAGTTCTTTCACACCGTCCAGAGCAGCCTGTACAGCAATGGCGGTGGCTGCTCCACCCATTCCCATCAGAGTTATATTTTTTCCGGGGGATGAAAATCCCGCTTCTTCTGCTGAACGCCAAAAGCCGATCCCGTCCGTGTTATGTCCGATCAGTTGTCCGTTGCGATTGACCACCGTATTGACTGCACCGATCAGAGAAGCAGCAGGAGAAAGCTGGTCACAAAGTTCAACCATACGGTTTTTATTGGGCATGGTCAGATTGAATCCATGAATTCCTGCTGCCCGTAGTCCCGCTACGGCTGTATCCAACTGTTCTTCCTTTACATCAAAGCATAGATAGACATAATCGAGACCCAGTGTACGAAAACTTTCATTGTGCATCATAGGGGAAATACTGTGTGAGACGGGACTCCCCAGAAGGCCTGTAAATCCGGTATGTCCGGTAATTGGTATTGTCATGGCAAACTCCTTATATTATAATATGTTAAATAAAATTAGAATTTCGAGAGTGTGAAGCACGGAGAAATTCGTAGTTTCATCCCATTTGTCGGGTAACTCATTATATCATACCATAAATAACAGCGGAAAGAAAAGGGAAACCATATGAAAACAGTAAAGATAAGAAATATTGAAATCGGATCTGATGTTCCGAAAATCTGTGTTCCGGTTATGGGTACTACAGATGAGGAGATTCTGGAGCAGACAAAAAATGCTGCAAAGAAGCAGCCGGATCTGTTGGAATGGAGAGCAGATTTTTATTGCTATTTGAGAGATAGAAAAAGAGTGACAGAGCTTTCAAAAAAAATGCGTGACATTTTACAACAGATACCGCTTATTTTCACAGTCAGAACAGCCGGAGAAGGTGGAAATTGCCAAGTTTCGACAGAAGATTATGTTAACATTTTGAAAGAAGCGGCTCAGGCTCCTGATATCGATTTGATTGATGTAGAATTGTATAAAGATTCAGTTGTAATGAGAAACTTGATTACGGATCTTCAGAATAAGGGAAAAAAAGTGATTGCCTCCAATCACCATTTCCATGAGACACCTGTGCGGGAAGAAATGGAAAATATTCTTGCCCAGATGGAAGAGAGCGGAGCTGCTATCAGAAAGCTGGCAGTAATGCCGGTCTGCCCGGAGGATGTACTTGAGCTTCTTGCCGCTACGGTCCATGCAAATAGGACAGGGCAGGCACCTGTGATCACCATGTCCATGAGCGGAATGGGAGCAATCAGCCGGGTATGTGGTCAGGTCTTTGGTTCCGCTGTGACTTTCGCAGCGGTGGGTCAGGCATCGGCGCCGGGGCAGTTGGCACTGGAGGATTTAAAACTGTTTCTTGAAAAAATGAAACCATGATTACTGATACTGCGCTTTACATAAAAAATGAAAAGAAGGGTAATGACTGTCGAGAGAATTCAGAATCCGACACACCCGTTTTGACAAAATAAACACCCCCTATCCCATATAATAATACTTGCTTATTCCAGTAAGTACGTATTCATCAGGGATAGGGGGTGTTTTGTGTACTATGAAATATTCATAGATGTCCTGTTTACAATGAATTATGTGATGGATTTTTTCCTGCTCCGGCTGGTCAATCGGCTGCTTCACAGTTCTGCCACACTGGGAAGAAGTCTTCTGGGAGCGCTTATCGGTGCGGGCGGTGTCTGCCTGCTTGCTATACACCCAGGAAGCCGGATTATGAATACGATACTGGTACATGTGGTAATTAATACTTTGATGGTAAGGTTTGGATGTAAATTAAAAAAAATCCGGGAACTAGTTAAGGGGATTCTGGTTCTGTATATGGCAGCTTTCCTTTTGGGAGGAATGATGATGCTGATACAAAGATATTCAGGATCCTGGGGTATACGGGTATGTCTTTTTTCAGGAACCATCAGTTATCTGTTTCTCGCTGCCGGTATCCGGGTTTATACCCGGTCAGAGAAAAAAGCAGACCGGACATATAAGATCTGGCTGTATGCAAATGGAAAATGCAAAGAAGGAACCGCATTTTTAGATACGGGAAACAGGCTGGCTGACCCTGTCAGCGGCAAACCGGTGTGTATCGCAAAAATGGATATACTGGAAGGTTTGCTTAATGAGGATACCATGAGAGAACTGGAACAGTTTGCCTCCGGGTGTTTGAGCGGGAACTTTGGAAATCTGCACCCTCATTTCGTTCCGTTTACCAGTCTTGGCTGTAGTCAGGGCATGATACTGGCTGTCACTTTGGATTATCTTTGTCTGGAAGGACGAAGAGTACATAAAGTGATTCGCCGGCCGGTAATTGCTGTTTCCAGTGAACATAGTCCCTTTCAGGGAAATTATCAGATGATTTTGCATCCAAATCTAATAGACAGTTAGGAGGAATTGTTATGATGCAAGCAGTGTTACCCAGTCATTTTCGGTTTCGAATGGTTTCCGGTTTTTCAAGAGTTGTATGGAAACGTCCGGGAGAAATATACTATATCGGCGGTGCGGATGTTCTTCCGGCACCACTTTCTCCTCAGGAGGAATCGGAAATTATACAGAAACTTATGAAAGAAGAGGATGAACAGGCCAGTCAGGAAGCCAGGACCAGTCTGATTGAGCACAATTTACGTTTGGTCGTGTATATTGCACAGAAATTTGACAATACTGGAGTGGGTATGGAAGACTTGATTTCCATTGGGACGATTGGTCTGATCAAAGGAATCAATACTTTTAATCCGGAAAAAAATATCAAACTGGCTACTTATGCTTCCCGTTGTATAGAGAATGAAATTCTTATGTATCTAAGGAGAAACAGTAAAACACGGGTGGAGGTTTCTATTGACGAACCGCTGAATGTGGACTGGGATGGAAATGAGCTTCTTTTGTCGGATATTCTGGGGACAGATGAGGATGTGATTTATAAAGATCTGGAACATGAGGTAGAATGTAAACTTCTGGGAAAGGCAATAAACAAGTTATCACAACGGGAACGGACGATCATCTGTCTTCGTTTCGGGCTGAATCAGCCGGACGGAAAAGAAAAGACGCAAAAAGAAGTTGCGGATATGCTGGGGATTTCTCAGTCTTATATTTCCAGACTGGAAAAAAGGATCATGCGGAGACTGAAAAAAGAAATTGTTCGATATGAATAAGAGCATAGTATTTTTGCGAAAGGCTTGCCAACCAAAATAATAACCGTTATAATGGCAATTGATTATAACTGATTTACAAGAAAGATAAGAAAGGATGCTATGCCATGTATTGTGTAAAAAAAGTGACAGAAGATTTGTTTTGGGTAGGTGGAAATGACCGCAGGCTGGCTTTATTTGAAAATGTATATCCGATTCCGAGAGGAGTATCCTATAACTCCTATGTATTACTTGATGAAAAGACAGTTCTGTTTGATACTGTAGATCATTCCGTAAGCAGCAGATTCTTTGAAAATCTGGAGTATGTTCTGGGTGAGAGAACTCTTGATTATATGATCGTCAATCATATGGAACCGGATCATGCCGCTACGATAGGTGAAGTGGTACGCAGATATCCGGAAGTAAAAATCGTATGCAATGCCAAGACCGTTCCTATGATGAAGCAGTTCTTTGGTTTTGATGTGGATTCCAAAACGACTGTTGTGAAAGAGATGGATACACTCTGCACGGGAAAACACACCTTTGCATTTGTTATGGCACCTATGGTTCACTGGCCGGAGGTTATGGTGACTTATGATACAGTTGACAAAATTCTGTTTTCAGCAGATGGTTTTGGAACTTTTGGTGCTCTGAACGGTAATATTTTTGCAGATGAAGTAAATTTTGAGAGAGACTGGCTGGACGATGCCAGAAGATATTTTATCAACATTGTCGGAAAGTATGGAGTACAGGTTCAAAATCTGCTGAAAAAAGCAGCAACCCTTGAGATTAAGATGATTTGTCCGCTTCATGGACCAATCTGGAGAGAAAATCTGGGATGGTTTATTAATAAATACGATAAATGGAGCAGCTACACACCGGAAGATGAAGCGGTTATGATCGCTTACGCTTCTATCTATGGCAACACAGAAAATGCGGCTGAGGTACTGGCAGCCAAACTGGCAGACAAAGGCGTAAAAAATATTGCCATGTATGATGTATCTGTTACGGATGCTTCTGTTGTGGTATCAGAAGCTTTCCGGTGCAGTCACCTGGTATTTGCCTGCCCGACTTACAATGCCGGTCTTTTCCCGAAGATGGAGACTGTGTTGGCAGAACTGAAAGCACATAGTCTTCAGAACAGAACGGTTGCTCTGCTGCAGAACGGAACATGGGCACCAATGGCAGGTAAGCAGATGAAAGAAATCTTTTCTGGAATGAAAAACATTGAGCTTCTGGAAGAAAGTGTGACTGTGAAATCCGCATTGAAGACAGAGCAGGATGCAGAGGTTGAAGCATTAGCTGATAAAATTGTAGCTTCGATGAAAAGATGATGAGGTTTATTATGGATAATTTGTCTTCGATCATTGTGGCGTTGATTCTGGCAGTGGCAGTAGCACTTGTTATCCGAAAAATGATAAAAGCAATAAAAGCAGGAAAATCCATAACATGCGGCAGAAATTGCGGTGGTTGTGCAGGATCCTGTAATTGTCACTCCACATCAGATAAAAAGTCAAAATAGTATATTTATTGGTTAAATTAGTAGAGGAAATTCCCTGTGATATGTATTATAATAAATCTACTGCAAAAAGCGGATTTTATACATATCATGGGGATTTTTATTATGCCGTAACAAATACCGGAGAATGAAACCAAAGATTGGCGGTGGTTATGGGCAAATGAAATGAAAATTCCTGAAAAAAGAAAAAGGAGTGTGACAAAAATGGGCATGGAAGGTTATAAGCTGGAGTCTCATCCGGTATGTAACAAAGAAGCGGTTATTCAGGGAGAAAAATACAGAATCACTGTGCTTACATCATCGTTGATCCGTCTGGAATACAGTGGACAGGGGAAGTTTGAGGACAGAGCAACACAGTCTGTACTGAACAGAGATTTTCCGGTTCCCCAGTTTAAAGTTATAGAGACAGAAGAAGAACTGTCTGTTTATACAGAAAATATTGAATTACATTATAACAGAAAAGCATTTGCGGCAAACGGTTTGCAGATCAAAGTAAACAATATGGGCGGCGGCTGGGAAAATACCTGGCATTTTGGTGAAGAACCCGGCGATCTGGGAGGAACCGCCCGAACATTGGATATGACGGATGGACCAAGAACATTGAATCCTATGCTGTACCGTAAAGGAGAAACACCACTGGAAGATAAGATTTCCGGTAAAATTCCTATGGAACATGGTGTGATTTCCAAATGTGGATTTTCTGTAATTGACGACAGTCATTCTATGGTGCTGACGGAAGATGGATGGATTGCACCGAGAGAACAGGATATCACCGATATGTATTTCTTTGGTTATGGTCATCGTTACCAGGAATGTCTGAAAGATTTTTATCACTTGTGCGGAAAAACTCCTCTTCTTCCCAGATATGCGTTGGGTAACTGGTGGAGCCGTTATCATCGTTATACAGAAGAGGAATACAAAGAGCTGGTAGAACGTTTTGAAAAGGAAGAGATTCCTTTCTCAGTAGCTGTTGTGGATATGGACTGGCATCTTGTGGATGATGTAGAACCGAAGTACGGAAGCGGATGGACCGGATATACATGGAATAAAAACTTCTTCCCGGATCCAAAAGAGTTTATGAGCTGGCTTCATGAACATGGAATGAAGATTACACTGAACGTGCATCCGGCAGACGGAATTCGCGCTTTTGAAGAGCCGTATAAACGTGTGGCAGAAAAAATGGGAATTGATCCGGAAAGTGAGCTTCCTGTGCAGTTTGATCCGGCAGATCCACGGTTTATGGAAGTATATTTAAAAGATCTTCATCATCCGCTGGAAGAGGAAGGGGTTGACTTCTGGTGGCTTGACTGGCAGCAGGGAACAGTCACAAAGGTTCCGGGACTTGATCCGCTGTGGATGCTGAACCATTATCATTATCTGGACAGCAGTTGGAAGGGCAGCCGTTCGATTACATTCTCCAGATATGCAGGTGTCGGAAGCCATCGGTACCCGGTAGGATTTTCAGGTGACACTGTGATTTCCTGGGATACTCTGGATTTCCAGCCCTATTTTACGAATACAGCAAGCAATATTGGTTATGGCTGGTGGAGTCATGATATCGGCGGTCATATGATGGGGGTACGTGATGATGAATTGATGGCCCGTTGGGTACAGTACGGAGTATTTTCACCAATCAACCGTCTGCACAGTACAGATAATCCGTTCAATGGAAAAGAACCATGGAAATTTGATAAGATCACAGAAAGTGTGATGGAAGAGTATCTTCGTCTGCGTCATGCGATGATTCCATATCTGTATACCATGAACCGCAGAGCACATGTGGATGACTTGCCGCTGATTCAGCCGATGTATTATATGGAGCCGGAACAGAAGGAAGCTTATGAAGTACCAAATGAATATTACTTTGGCTCCGAACTCCTCGTTTCTCCGATTACCGAACCACAGGATAAGACGGCAAGAGCAGCAAAAGTAACCACATGGCTTCCGGAAGGTCTCTGGGTAGATTTCTTTAATGGAACGGTATACCACGGTGGCAGAATGCTTAATCTGTGGAGAGGCATAGAAGATATGCCGGTTCTCATGAAAGCAGGTGCGATCGTGCCAATGAAGGACATGAGCGTTTTTGATAACAGCGTTGAAAATCCGAAAGCTATGGAGGTAAGAATATTCCCGGCAGAGGATGGGAACTTTACTTTGTGGGAAGATCAGGGAGATACAGCTGTTGATGCAGAAGAGAACTGGGCAGCCACACAGCTCACATTCACCGGCGGAGCCGAAGATCGATTTGTGATAGGAAAAGCTATGGGCAATCTGTCTGTGATTCCGGAAAGCAGAAGCTGGAAGCTGGTATTCATGGGAGTTGGTAAAACGATAGCTGAAGTTACGGCAGATGGAGTAGCTGTTGATGCGAAAGTAACATATTGTCGGGCAACCACCAGCCTGATCGTAGAAATACCTGCAACATCCGTTGAAAAAGAAATCTGTATTGCATTTACGGAAGGTCTTGTATTGGCTGAGCTGGATCTTGAAGAACGTTGTTATAAAATGCTTGAAAAAGCACAGATGGAATATAATGTAAAATCAAATATTATGGAAAATGTGAAGAAACAGGGAAGAAATGCAGTTGCTTCCATTGCTGCCATGGGACTCAATTCGGCGGTATTTGGGGAACTGTGTGAAATTCTCACAGCGTAACGGCAGACCGGACAGGGACCGGACAGGGGACAGTTCTGTGTCCTAAAAATAGGACACAGAACTGTCCCCTGTCCGGTTTCCCTGTTTATTTTTTAATTTGTCAAGGACTAAAACTTTTTTTAATTTCAATCAGAAGTGAATAGATAAAAGTGCATATGAGAATCATTTTATTAGAAACAAATATTGTGACTTCAGGAGGATTCTTATTATGGCACTTAACAAGGTTGAAATCTGTGGGGTAAATACGGCAAAGCTTCCCGTACTTACCGAGGAAGAGAAAGAATTGCTCTTTGAGAAAATTAAACAGGGGGATAAAGAAGCCCGGGAATTGTATATCAAGGGAAATCTCAGGCTGGTCTTAAGCGTGATTAAAAGATTTGGCAGCAGTAATGAAAATGCCGATGACTTGTTTCAGATTGGATGTATCGGGCTGATCAAGGCAATTGACAATTTTGATACGACTCTGAATGTAAAATTTTCTACTTATGCGGTCCCCATGATCATAGGAGAAATACGAAGATATCTTAGGGATAATAATGCGATCCGTGTCAGTCGTTCTCTTCGGGATATTGCATACAAAGCAATTTATGCAAAAGAGAATTATGTAAAAAATAATCTTAGAGAACCAACAATTTTGGAAATTGCATCGGAGATAGGTATTGATAAAGAAGAAATCGTATATGCGCTGGACGCCATTCAAAGTCCGGTAAGCCTTTATGAGCCTGTATATACAGAAGGTGGAGATACTTTGTATGTGATGGATCAGGTCAGTGATAAGAAAAACCGGGAGGAAAACTGGGTGGAAAATCTTGCGTTACAGGAAGCTATGCAGAGACTGAATGACAGAGAAAAGCATATTGTGACACTGAGATTTTACGAGGGAAAAACACAGATGGAGGTGGCAAAAGAAATCGGGATATCCCAGGCGCAGGTAAGCCGATTGGAAAAAAACGCACTCAAAAGTATGAGAACATATCTTCGTGCGTAAATGACATATTATTATATATGAGAAAATAAAAAGAATAAGGTGGTCCATTTCATCAGTAAGTTACTTCTATTAATACTGTCGAAATGGACCATTCGATCCTTTATGCAGTATTTTCCGTGCGAGCCACAAGGTATAATTTACAGGGTAATCATCGGAGAAGCACCGTATCGTCCTTCCAGATATTGTTTGAAGTATGTTTCGTCTTTACGTACTTTTTCCCCATTTTCTTTTAAAAACAAAGCCAGAGTGTAGAGAGAAGAGGAACCTTCTTTATCCTTGGAAACCAGCCACAGTTCATCTCGACGAAAAATACTGTTATTCATATTGGAGTTTTCATGGGTGGCGGCAATAAGCTGAGCTCCCTCAGTATCTGTTTTTGGTGTGGAAAGCAGTCGGTAAAGATATCCTACAGTTTTTGGATGCAGATGGATTTCCGGATCGTCTGCAAGGATTAACGTATGATTTTCCATAGCCTGAATGATGCAGGCAAAAAGACACAGGAGCTGGCGGGTTCCGACAGATTCCTCTTCCCAGGTAAGATCTGCCTGATGATTCTGCTGTGAATGAGTCAAAAGGATACTTTCATCGGAAAGATGAATATTAGTGATATCCAGATTGAGAGCCGGAAGATGAGCCAACAAACTGGCCTTCAGGGTGTGGGATTTTATCACAGAGACGATAAGATCCTGTTTTATCCGGTGACCGGAAAAGAAAATCATGTTTTTAAAAAAACGGATAATGGATGTAATCTCATGGTCAGTCTTACTGATTCCCAGAAAATAGAGGAGAGGAATGGAATCTTCCAGACGGGAGACATCTGTCTGTTCCCAGGCTTCGCACAAAAAGACTCCTTCACTGTCTCTGTCAATCAGAACGTCAAATGTGTTTTCTGTCAAATCCCTTCCAAACAGATTTTCTTCTGTTACAATCTGATCTTGTATTTTTAACTGATATTCATATTCTCTGGTGTCAACCCGGAACAAAATATCAAATTCGACAGGTTTTTTCCGGCTGGCAGGGTCAAAACAGAAACAGGGATAAAATTCCTTCATAGAGGGAGCATCAAGAATCAGATTTCTGAGATCCCAGAGTCCTTTCAGAAAATTACTTTTACCACATCCGTTTGGCCCATAAATAGCTGCCATGGGAAGAATTCCCATATTATCAGAACTGCGGTAAAGATGCTCAGGAAACTCAGTGATCTTTGCTTCGGACAGATCAAGAACAGCGGTATTTTTAAAATTACGATAATTGGTTAATGAAAATTGAATCAGCATGATATCTCCTCCATTCATTTGTGTACATGAAAGCTTTCTGTAATGTAGTCACTTTTATTATATCATAAGAGCATTGTGAAACACAACAAACAATGAGATTTTTTCTCGCATTTTCACAGCTTTTTTAGGCATTTGTCTTCTTCGATACTTACAAGAATGATATCGTCCCCAATCTGGCAGATACATTCCCAGGGGATACAAAATTCACAGTCTCTTCCAAAAAAGCCCCAGAAACGTCCCGGGCCGGGTACGATCAAATGGGTGATCTGTCCGGTCTTGCAGTCAAATTCCACATCAACAGGACAACCCATACTTTTACATGTACAAGAGTTAATAATCTCCTTTTGCTTCAATTCAAAAATACGCATAGAAATCCTCCCATTCCATCGGACCGTTTGCTTCTTGTTACATTATATGAAATGCAGATAAATTTCTTGACGTAAGATTTGTGATTATATTATAGTAAAAAAAGAAAAATGCGTGACCTAAAATGAGAGAAAGGATAGGTAAATACAATGAAATGTCCATATTGTAACCAGGATAATACAAGAGTTGTGGATTCCAGACCGGTAGATGATAATACAGCGATTCGGCGGCGCAGAATGTGTGATGGGTGTGGAAAACGATTTACAACGTATGAGAAAGTGGAGACGATTCCTCTGATTGTTATTAAAAAAGATCAGAACAGAGAGCAGTATGATCGTTCTAAAATCGAAGCAGGAGTTCTTCGGGCGTGTCATAAACGACCGGTATCTGCGGAACAGATTCATGAACTTGTTGATTCTGTGGAGACAGAATTATTTAATATGGAAGAGAGAGAGATTCCCAGCTGTGTGATCGGGGAAATCGTTATGGATAAACTGAAGGATCTGGAAGCAGTGGCTTATGTAAGATTCGCTTCCGTTTACCGGGAGTTTAAAGATGTCAATACTTTTATGGATGAATTGAAAAAAATGTTGAATTGAATAGCTGCTATGGATTCGTAAAAAAGATGTCAAAATTAACAATTATGATTTGACAAATCGGCAGTTATGAGATACAATTTGTACATTACATGGCAATTTAAAGCGTTAAAGCGATGCCATAGAGATAGGAGAGATAGTATGAAAAAGATAATTGCAATCCTGACAGCCATGATGCTGACAGCATCTATGGCAGCCTGCGGTTCTTCTGATGCAAAGGATACGGCTGATACATCTGCAAGTGAAGAAACTACCGCAGAAGAAACTACAGATGAAACCGAAGAAGAAGACGCAGAAGAGCCAGTAGACGATGCTGCTGAGGATGGAAAAGTATACAGTATTGGTATCTGCCAGCTGGTTCAGCACGAGGCACTTGATGCAGCTACACAGGGATTTAAAGATGCCCTGGTTGAAAAGCTTGGTGAAGGTAATGTAGAATTTGACGAGCAGAATGCTTCCGGTGATTCTGCAACATGTGCAACCATCATCAATCAGTTTGTAGCTTCTGATGTGGATCTGATCCTGGCAAATGCCACACCAGCACTGCAGGCAGCAGCAGCAGGTACTGCTGATATTCCGATTCTCGGAACATCCGTAACAGATTATGCTACAGCACTGGAAATTGATGACTGGACAGGTGTTACAGGGAAAAATATTTCCGGAACAAGTGATCTTGCTCCTTTGTCAGAGCAGGCAGCTATGCTGAATGAGCTGTTCCCGGATGCAAAGAATGTTGGTATCCTGTACTGCTCAGCTGAAGCAAACTCTGTATATCAGGCAACTACGATCCGCGCTTCTCTGGAAGAACTGGGATATACCTGTACAGATTATACATTTACAGATTCCAATGATATCGCATCTGTAACAACCAATGCAGCAGCAGAAAGTGATGTTATTTATATCCCGACTGATAATACAGCAGCATCCAATGCAGAAGTTATTAATAATGTATGTCTGCCGGCAGGGGTTCCGATCATCGCAGGTGAAGAAGGAATCTGTTCCGGATGTGGTGTTGCAACACTTTCTATCAGCTACTATGATATCGGATACAAAGCTGGTGAGATGGGTTATGATATCCTTGTAAATGGCGCTGATATCACTACAATGGAAGTTGCATCTGCAGAAAATGTTACAAAGAAATATGATGCAGACAGATGCGCAGAACTGAATATTGAGATTCCGGAAGATTACGAAGCTATCGCAAAAGAGTAATAGAATAAGCAGGCAGAAATCTGCCGGATAAGGCGGCAAAAGGGAAGTTCTCTTTTGCCGCCTTTCGTACTATATTTACAGGAGGAAGAATCGTGGAGATTGTAAAACTTTTTAATGCATTGCCGGGGGCATGTGCCCAGGGATTGATCTGGGGAATTATGGCGATCGGGGTTTATATTACATACAAAATTCTTGATCTCGCTGATCTTACCGTAGACGGTACTATGTGTACGGGAGGGGCCGTCTGTATTATGATGATGCTGAATGGACACTCTGTAGGAGTAGCATTGCTTTGTGCTTTTATCGCAGGTATGCTGGCAGGTCTTGCTACAGGAATTCTTCATACTACTATGAAGATTCCTGCGATTCTGGCAGGTATTCTTACACAGCTGGGACTGTATTCAATTAACCTGAGGATAATGGATAATAAAGCAAATCAGGCAATCAGTGTTGATAAGTATGATTTGCTGGTATCCCTTCGATATATCAAAGGTGTACCATTTTACAAAAATACCATTGTGATTGTTGCGATTGTTATCTTGGTTGTGATTGCGATTTTGTACTGGTTCTTCGGTACGGAATTGGGTTGTGCAGTTCGTTCAACCGGATGTAATGAAAAGATGGCATGTGCCCAGGGAATCAATACGAATTTCTGTAAAATACTGGGATTGATGATTTCTAATGGTATCGTTGCTCTGGCCAGCGGTCTTTATGCTCAGTATCAGGGATTTGCGGATGTCAATGCAGGACGTGGAGCTATCGTAATCGGGTTAGCAGCTGTCATTATCGGAGAAGTAGTCTTTGGAAAAATCGCACAAAACTTTGGATTTAAACTGCTGTCAGTAGCGTTGGGAGCTATCATCTATTATCTGGTACTTCAGGTAGTATTGTGGATGGGACTGAATTCCAATGATCTGAAGCTGTTGTCTGCAATTGTCGTTGCAATATTCCTGGCAATTCCGGCAGTCCTTGAATCATGGAAAACAAAACGTGCCTATACAGAAGGAGGTACCCGGTAATGCTGATTATAAGTAATGTGGAAAAAACCTTTAATAAAGGTACAATCAATGAGAAAAAAGCCCTGAACGGTGTAAGCCTGGAATTGAAAGATGGCGATTTTGTTACTGTGATCGGAGGCAATGGAGCCGGAAAATCTACAATGCTGAATATGATTGCAGGTGTATATCCGATTGATAAAGGAAAAATTATTCTGAACGGCGAGAATATTTCACAGTGGCCGGAGCATAAACGTGCAAAATTCCTGGGACGGGTTTTTCAGGATCCTATGATGGGAACCGCTGCTAATATGGAAATTCAGGAGAATATGGCGCTTGCGTACCGAAGAGGCCTAAAGAGGGGACTGAAGTGGGCCATTACGAAGGAAGAGAAAGCCAGATACAGAGAATCCTTGAAAGAACTGGGATTGGGACTGGAAGATCGTATGACAAGTAAAGTCGGTCTCCTTTCCGGAGGACAAAGACAGGCACTGACCCTTCTTATGGCATCACTGAGAAAACCGGATCTGCTTCTTTTGGATGAACATACAGCCGCACTGGATCCGAAAACAGCTGCAAAGGTGCTGGAGCTTACAGAAAAAATCATTGCTGAACAGAATCTTACAGCTCTGATGATCACTCATAATATGAAAGACGCAATTCGTCTGGGTAATCGTCTGATTATGATGCATGAGGGACGTATTATTTATGATGTATCGGGAGAAGAAAAGAAAAATCTGGAAGTACATCAACTTCTCGAAAAATTTGAACAGGTCAGCGGAGAAGAATTTGCAAATGACCGAATGATGTTGGGAAATTAAAATAATTATAGGATATCCCCGGAATTGCCGGGGATATTTTATTGATTTTCTGTCTGTGAAATGATAAACTTAAAGGCAGAATAAAAACTGATAGGAAATGGAGGCAATGATATGAGGACATTTGAAAAATCTTCCAAACTGGACGATGTATTATATGATGTGAGAGGACCGGTGGTTGAAGAGGCGGCCAGGATGGAAGCGAATGGGCTGAATATTCTGAAACTTAACATAGGAAATCCGGCACCTTTCGGTTTCAATGCTCCTGAGGAAGTGATCCTGGATATGCGTCAGTCTCTCTGGGATTGTCAGGGATATTCTGATTCTAAGGGACTGTTTTCAGCGAGAAAAGCAATCATGCAGTACTGCCAGCTGAAGAAAATTCAGGATGTTACGATGGAAGATATTTATACCGGTAATGGTGTCAGTGAATTGATCAATCTGTGTATGCAGGCTTTGTTAAATGATGGAGATGAAATACTGATCCCGGCTCCTGATTATCCGCTTTGGACTGCGACAGCTACGCTGGCAGGTGGAAAAGCGGTACATTATATCTGTGACGAAGAATCTGACTGGTATCCGGATATTGAAGATATGAGAAGTAAGATTACGGATAAAACAAAAGCCATCGTTATTATTAATCCGAATAACCCAACGGGTGCTTTGTATCCGAGAGAAATTCTTGAAGAGATTGTAAAGTTGGCTGAAGAGTTCGGATTGATCATTTTCTCTGATGAAATATACGACAGACTGGTTATGGATGGGCTGGAGCATATATCTATTGCGTCCATAGCTCCGAAAGATGTATTTTGTGTAACTTTCAGTGGACTTTCCAAATCGCATATGGTTGCAGGATTTCGTGTGGGATGGATGGTACTTAGCGGTAATAAAAAAGCGGCAGCAGGATATATTGAAGGCCTTAAGATGCTTTCCAATATGCGTCTTTGTTCCAATGTGCCGGCACAAGCTATTATTCAGACAGCACTGGGCGGTTATCAGAGCGTGAAAGAATACCTGGTTCCAGGTGGACGAATTTATGATCAGAGAGAATGTATCTACAAACTTCTGAATGATATTCCGGGAGTAACAGCAAAAAAACCAAAGGCGGCATTCTACATTTTCCCGAAACTGGATGTGGAAAAGTTTAATATATATGATGATGAACAGTTTGCACTGGATCTTCTTCGTGAAAAGAGAATTCTGATTGTACATGGGGGCGGATTCAACTGGCATGCACCGGATCATTTCCGTATCGTATACCTGCCGAGAGTGGCTGATCTGGAAAAAGCCACCAGAAAACTGGGAGACTTTCTTTCTACATATCGACAAAAATAGTTATAATATGGAATAAAAAAGAGACTTTAAAAGTCTCTTTTTTATTCCTGAACATGATCCAGTCCTTGAATCAGTATGGTAGCCACATGTGCATCAGCCAGTGAGTAATATACAGTTTTGCCGTCACGTCTGAATTTTACCAGAGAGGACTGTTTCAGTACTCTTAACTGGTGTGAAATGGCACTCTGGGTCATTCCCAACAATTCTGCAATGTCACAGACACATAATTCCCCGCCGGAAAGCGCATACAAAATCCGTATTCTGGTGGGGTCTCCGAACACTTTATACAAATCTGCCAGTTTATAGAGAATTTCATCTGCAGGGGTCTCCGAAGGCAATTTGGGATGGTGATGATGGCAGATGTCACATGTTTCGATGATTGTTTCCGATAAATTCATGTCATGATTCATAGATTCACTCTTTTCTGTTATTCAGGATACACAAGACGATCCGGTTTGATGTCGGTGAGTACTTCTGTGAGAAAACGGTTCGCAAGATAATTTGCCATGGGGAGATTCATGTCGAGATAATTACCACAGTCTTTCGCAGAAGCTCCTGGGATTTCATCTTTATAATCCCGGATAAAAGTAAACATTTCTGTGAGAAGAGGGACAATATCTTTGGATTCATAGTCACCGGCAAGAAGAAGATAAAATCCGGTACGGCAGCCCATGGGACCAAAATAGATAATTTTAGAACCAAATTTGTTATGGTTACGCAAAAATGTGGCTCCGAGATGTTCAATTGCGTGAACTTCTGCAGTGTTCATGACCGGTTCTTCATTGGGAGAGGTCATACGAATGTCAAAAGTAGTAATAAGAGAATCTCCTACCGGATCTTTCCGTGATACATATACACCGGGCTGGAGTTTCAGATGGTCTATGGTAAAACTAGTTATTTTCTGCATGAAGATGTCCTCCTTTTTATTTGTCTGTATGTCCTTATGCGGAGAATCTCGCAAAACAAGACTTTTTCTTATTATAACACAGTTGGGTCAGATTCGAAAAGCGGATTTTATGGATCTTTAAAAGCAGGTTTCACAGAATAAACATATTTTTATAACAATTTCACCACAAAGAATTTATATACTGTACCCATGAAGAAAGGAAATAAGATTTGATTTATATATGAAAATGAATTGGAGGAATGTGTTATGTCAGAATATGAAAACTATCCATGGAACCAAAATGAGAATCAGCCGGTATATCAGCCGGACGGAGGAAAACATCACGACAATTCGAATATGAAAAAACTGGCAAAAAAAATCGGTGCGATTGCATTGAGTGCCGTTTTGTTCGGAGGTATTGCAGGTGGTGTATTTACAGGTATAGCTTATGCGAGTGGTGCAACTGTGAATAAAACAGAAAATCAGTCGGTGAGTGCTTCGGCGGAAGGAACAGAGACAAAAGAAAAATCAACTACCCTGCAGACAGCAACATCGACAAATGATGGCACGGCTGACAGCCAGTCACTGGATGTGTCGGACATTGCTGAGGGTTCAATGCCATCTATTGTTGCTATTACCAATAAATCTGTTCAGGAAGTGCAGTCTTATTTCAGTATGTTCGGGAGAAGTTCCGGTGTTCAGGAACAGGAAGTGGAAAGCCAGGGGTCAGGTATTATCATCGGACAGAATGACGAAGAACTTCTGATTGTGACGAACAATCATGTTGTAGAAAATGCAGATACCCTGTCAGCATGTTTTATTGATGATCAGGCCTATGAAGCAGTTGTAAAGGGAACAGATTCAGACAATGATCTGGCTGTGATTGCTGTAAAACTTACTGATATTTCCGAAGACACCATGTCACAGATTAAAATAGCCCAGGTTGGTGATTCGGATTCTCTGAAAGTAGGTCAGCAGGTTGTGGCAATCGGTAATGCTCTTGGATGTGGTCAGTCTGTGACTACAGGTATCGTAAGCGCAGTTAACCGCCAGGTGGGAGATTCAGAATCAGAGAATGGCTTTATTCAGACGGATGCCGCTATCAATCCTGGCAACAGTGGTGGGGCATTGCTGAATATGCAGGGTGAGTTGATCGGAATCAATTCCGCAAAACTGGCTTCCACTGAAGTTGAAGGTATGGGATATGCGATTCCGGTAAGTACGGCTTCTCCGATCATTGAAGAACTTATGACTCGTACTACAAGAGCCAAAGTATCCGAAGATCAGGCATCTGCCATAGGTATTTCAGGTCAGACAGTGGACAGCAATACTTCCAAAACATATGGAATACCGCAGGGAGTGTATGTGGCTGAAGTAAATGAAGGCAGTGCTGCTGAAAAAGCAGGAATCCAGGTGGGCAGTATTATTACAAAATTTGATGGTACGAGTATAGAATCTATAGAAGATTTGAAAAATCAGCTTACTTATTATGCAGCGGGAGAAACCGTAGAGATGACTGTAAAAGTAGCGAATAATGGTGAATATGTGGAGAAGACAGTAGTTATTACGTTGGATAAAGCACAGAGTGAACAGCAGGAATCCATTATCAAGTAATCGCAAATTGTTGAGAGATTCCCTTTTGAGGAAATGATTACATTTCTTCAAAAGGGAATCTTTTTTGTCTGAAATACCGTTTTATCATATCGTCCCACACTCTGTCCATACTTTTATCCAGAGTAAATGTGCGCAGAGAAGTACCGGTAGTACAAATCAGATGTTCCCCGTCAAACTGACAGTTCAGGTAAAGACCAAAAATATCATCAGGTGTGTAAGAAAGACCGGACTGAGACAGCAGTTTTTCAACATTTTCACGGGACAGTTGGAAAACAATTTTAAAACGGAGAGGAGTCCGTTTTCCTTTGATGATAGAATAGCACTGGGGCTTTACTTCTTCCCAGAAACAGAACATCCGGTCCGGACGGCTGTCATTATCATAGAATTCTTTTTGCAGCTGGCCATCCAGTGTGTATGTGAGAAATGTAGTAAAAGAAGCTTCCACAAAATAAAAATGGTTAAATACGTCACCGATAAACAAGTTACTTGTAAAATCTTTTAAATCAAGAATACGAAGTGCAAGCATAAAAACCTCCATAAAAAATAAAATTGTCTTTTGCCCCTGGCATCATTATTATAATATAAAATATATGAAAAGAACATATAAAACCTCTTTTCAAGAATAGAAAACTATGATATATTGTAATATAGTATTCGATACTACGTTTGGTGGGAGTAAATACGGGAAAATGTAAAATCCACTTCCACTTCTATGATAATAAAGATGGCGTATGGAGGCAAGTATATGAGTTTTAAGATTATTCTGGATAGCTGTGGTGAGATGACACCGGAAATGAAAAAAGATGAAAGATTTGAATCTGCAGCTCTTACATTGACCGTTGGCGAGGTGGATATTGTAGATGATGAAACATTTGATCAGGCAGATTTCCTGAAGAAAGTTGCTGCCTGCCCTGAGTGTCCCAAGTCAGCCTGTCCGTCTCCGGAAAGATACAGAGAAAGTTTTATGGCTGATGCGGATCATCTGTATGCAGTAACTCTTTCGGCAGAGTTAAGCGGCTCATACAACAGTGCAGTATTGGGAAAAAATCTGGCATTGGAAAGCCATCCGGATAAGAAAATTTATGTATTTAA
Source organism: Lachnospiraceae bacterium (assembly GCA_004556655.1). GTDB lineage: Bacteria > Bacillota > Clostridia > Lachnospirales > Lachnospiraceae > Oliverpabstia. Next base: position 38,969 of record SFGF01000008.1, read on the forward strand.
TTCCAGAAGCGCATCGATAGGAGAAACATTGATCGCTATGAAGATTCAGGAATGCGAAGAATCCGGTATGGAATTTGAGAAGATTATTGATACCGTGGAGGCATATATAGAGAGCCAGCATACATTTTTTGTGCTGGAAAATCTGGAAACTCTGAGGAAGAATGGGCGACTGAGTAAGGTAAAGGCTTTTGTGGCATCTGCTCTCAAAATCAAACCGGTCATGGGTTCAACACCGGAAGGAGCAATTTGCCAGCTTGATCAGGCGAGAGGGATCAATAAAGCTCTGGTGAAAATGGTGGATTATATTGTGGAAAAAGCAGCCGGGAGCAAAGAGAAAGTCCTTGCTATTTCTCATTGCAATTGTCAGGAAAGAGCGGAGATGGTAAAAGAAGCGATTCTTGAGCGTATTCAGGTAAAAGATGTAATTTTGCTGGATACGGCGGGTGTAAGTTCCATGTATGCGAATGACGGAGGAGTAATCGTAGTTCTTTAAGATTTTCCGGAACAATAGAAAAACATAAGGGGCTGATCGTATCAATCATACGGTGAGTCCCTGATTTGGTTATAGAGGATTTTATCGCATTTATGGTTTCCTTTTATTTAAAGATATGATATAATGAGCACAAAGCGTAAATAGACAAAGGAGTGTAGACATGAGTCAGGCTAAAGTTGACCAATATAAAAAAGATAAGGCAAACCGCCAGAAAATTATTAAAAAACAAAAAAGAATGCATCGCCTGGAGATGGCTGCTATTACATTAGTTTGTGTTCTCTTCGTTGGCTGGATTGGCTTTTCAGTATATGATAAAGTAAGCAGTAATCAGGAAAAAGAGACCGTTGTTTTTGATGCCGGAGCGATTCAGGATTATCTGAGCGGCTTAAGTGAATAATTGTGGTCTGTGAATGATCGGATATTCTTAAACATTTATAATAAGGAGCGGCTAATATGAAGCGAGTATTACTGAAATTAAGCGGTGAAGCCCTGGCAGGAGAAAAAAAGACCGGATTTGATGAGGCAACTGTCACAGAGGTTGCAAAACAGGTAAAAGTTCTTGTTGATGAGGGTGTGGAAGTCGGTGTCGTGATTGGCGGCGGCAACTTCTGGAGAGGAAGAAGCAGTGAGACGATTGACAGAACAAAAGCAGACCAGATCGGGATGCTTGCCACTGTTATGAATTGTATTTATGTTTCTGAGATTTTCCGGTTTGTGGGAATGAAGACAGAGATTCTGACTCCGTTTGTATGCGGAGCATTTACAAAACTGTTTTCCAAAGATGAAGCCAATGAGTGCTTTGCTCAGGGAAAGGTTGTTTTCTTTGCGGGAGGAACAGGACATCCGTATTTCTCAACAGACACAACTACCGTTCTGCGTGCTATCGAGATAGAGGCAGAGACGATTTTATTGGCGAAAGCGGTGGATGGTGTCTATGACAGTGATCCAAAGACCAATCCGCAGGCGAAAAAGTATGACAGTGTTCATATACAGGAAGTAATCGATAAGAAACTGGCAGTAGTGGATCTGACGGCATCTATCCTGTGTATGGAAAATAAAATGCCGATGCTGGTATTTGGGCTGAATACAGAGAATAGTATCGTAAAAGCTGCACGTGGTGAAATCACAGGGACCCGTGTTGTCGTTGATTGATCATAAGAAATATAGTAAATCTGTTATGGAAAAATGATTGGCGCTGCAAATGTGCAGATGTCCGGTAAATATAAAAATCAGGAGGAATAGAATATATGGATGAGAGAATCGCAAAGTACGAGGAGAAGATGGAAAAGACACTGGCAAATCTGGACAGTGAGTTTGGTACGATCCGTGCAGGAAGAGCCAATCCTCATGTACTGGACCGTATTATGGTAGATTATTATGGATGTCCGACACCGATTCAGCAGGTGGCAAATATCTCCGTTCCGGAAGCAAGGATGATTCTGATTCAGCCATGGGAGAGTTCTCTTTTGAAAGCAATTTCGAAAGCAATCAACATGTCTGATCTTGGAATCAATCCAACAAACGATGGTAAAGTAATCCGTCTGGTATTCCCGGAACTTACAGAGGAACGAAGAAAAGATCTGGTAAAAGATGTTAAGAAAAAAGGAGAAGCAGCCAAAGTGGCAATCCGTAATATCCGTCGGGATGCCAATGATATGCTCAAAAAGCTTGGAAAGACAGATGTTTCTGAGGATGAGATCGATGAACTGGAAGAAAAAGTACAGAAAATGACAGATAAGTTCATCAAAAAAGTTGATGCTGCTGTTGAAGTGAAATCAAAAGAAATTTTGACCGTATAATATTATAAATCTGAATGTCATGAGGGAGGCATCACACATATGGATATAGCTCCATTGTATGATGCCTCTTTTTAAGGAGGAACTATGAGAGTACCGAATCATATAGCCATCATTCTGGATGGAAACGGAAGATGGGCAAAGAGTAAGGGAATGCCCAGAAATTATGGTCACGTGAAGGGCTGCGAAAATCTGGAATACATTTGTGAAGTCGCAAAAGAATTGGGAGTAAAATATCTGACGGTGTATGCATTTTCTACGGAGAACTGGAAACGGTCCAGAGAAGAAGTGGAAGGGTTGATGAATCTGTTTCGGAATTATCTGAAGAAATGTATAAAAATTTCTAAGAAAAATAATATGAGAGTCCGGGTGATCGGTGACCCCTCTGCTTTTGATGAGGATATCCAGAACAGGATCCGGGAATTAGAAGAATTTTCAAAGGATTTTGATGAATTACATTTTCAGATTGCATTAAACTATGGCAGCAGGGATGAAATCACCCGCGCTGTGAACCGGATGTTGGAAGATCAAAGGCAAGGTGTTCTTACAGGACCTGTGACGGAAAGTATGATTTCCGATTATCTTGATACGGCAGGGATTCCGGATCCGGATCTTATGATACGTACCAGCGGAGAACTGAGACTTTCCAACTATCTTCTCTGGCAGCTGGCTTATACAGAGTTTTATTTTACAGATGTTCCATGGCCGGATTTTAAGAAAGATGAATTGGTAAAAGCTATAGAAAAATATAATGAAAGAGATCGAAGATACGGTGGAGTAAAGGAGGCATAGGAAATGTTTAAGACGAGACTTTTGAGTGGAATCGTACTGGTGATTATTGCTCTGGCAACGATTATCTGCGGCGGACCGGTACTGTTTATCACTCTGCTCTGTGTATCCCTGATCGGTATGCAGGAGTTGTATAAAGCTGTTGGTGTGAGAAAAGACGGGTTTAATTTGCTGGAGATCATCAGTTATATCAGTGTGATTTTGTATTATTTGTCGGTGTGGCTGCTGCCGACACAGTATCATCTGCCGGCTGTGATTCTTGGGATACTTTTGGTAATGTCAGTGTATGTATTTACATATCCCAAATATCAGACAGGACAGATCGTTTCGGCATTTTTTGGGATTGTCTATGTGGGTGTGATGTTATCTTATGTGCTTCAGACCAGGATGCTTGAGGGAGGCGCTTTTCTGGTATGGCTGATCTTTCTGTGCTCCTGGGGATGTGATACCTGTGCATACTGTGTAGGGGTTCTGATCGGAAAACATAAGATGGCACCGGTACTCAGTCCGAAAAAATCTATCGAAGGTGCTGTTGGTGGTGTAGTGGGAGCTGCCCTTCTTGGTGCCTTGTATGCATGGGCAATCTCCGGATATAATGCAAATTCTGCCCATACGCCGTTGATTTACGCAATTATCTGTGCGGTAGGTGCTCTGGTATCCATGATTGGGGATCTGGCAGCATCCGCCATCAAGAGACAGCAGAATATTAAAGATTATGGAACTTTAATTCCCGGTCACGGAGGAATTCTGGATCGATTTGACAGCGTGATTTTCACAGCGCCGATAATTTATTTTCTGGCAATTACATTGATTTAAATATAAAGGGGAAAACTATGGGAAAAACCATTGCAATTTTAGGTTCTACAGGTTCTATTGGCACACAGACACTGGAAGTGGTAAGGGAAAATGGTGATATTCAAGTGGCGGCACTGAGCGCCGGAGCTAATATCACACTTCTGGAAAAACAGATTCGGGAGTTTCATCCCCGTCTTGTGGCAGTCTGGGATAAGGAAAAAGCGACGGAATTGAAAACGAAAGTGGCAGATCTGAATGTGGAAGTGGTCAGCGGCATGGATGGACTTCTGGAACTGGCGGTTCTCCCTGAGGCGGATATTCTGGTAACGGCCATAGTGGGAATGATCGGTATCCGTCCTACTATTGCAGCTATCAAGGCAGGAAAGGATATAGCACTGGCCAACAAAGAAACCCTCGTGACAGCCGGACATCTGATTATGCCGCTTGCCAGAGGAAATGGAGTAAAAATACTTCCGGTGGACAGTGAACACAGTGCTATTTTTCAGGCAATACAGGGATCTCAACAGAAAGAGATACACAAATTGTTGATCACTGCTTCCGGGGGACCTTTCCGTGGTAAAAAGCGGGAAGAACTGGAACATGTGCAGGTGGAGGATGCACTGAAGCATCCGAACTGGGCTATGGGGAGAAAAATTACCATAGATTCAGCCACACTGGTCAATAAGGGGCTGGAAGTCATGGAAGCCAGATGGCTGTTTGACGTGGAACTGGATCAGATCCAGGTTGTGGTACAGCCAAAAAGTATCATTCACTCTATGGTAGAATTTGTGGATGGGGCTGTGCTGGCGCAGCTTGGTACACCGGACATGAAACTTCCGATTCAGTACGCGCTTTATTATCCGGAAAGAAGATATCTTCCGGGAGATCGTTTGGATTTTTCAGTGTTGAAAGAAATTACCTTCGATAATCCGGATATGGAAACCTTCCGTGGACTGCCTCTCGCTATCCAGGCATCCCGTCTTGGCGGCAGTATGCCTACCGTGTTTAATGCGGCAAATGAGAGAGCGGTGGCAAAATTTTTGAATAAAGAAATCGGATTTCTGGATATTTACAGGATTATTGAAGAAGCTATGCAGCGTCATGAAATAATTGAAAATCCTGAACTGGAGCAGATCCTTGAGACAGAAGAGAAGACATATGAGTGGATTGAAAGCAGGTGGAAAGATTGAGTATTATAATAGCAGCTCTGATTTTGGGGATCGTAATTATTATTCACGAGCTGGGACATTTTCTTCTGGCAAAACTGAATGGTATTGCAGTAGAAGAATTTTCTGTGGGTATGGGTCCAAGATTGTTATCCACAGAGAAAGGTGGCACAAGGTATTCACTGAAAGCGATTCCTTTTGGCGGTTCCTGTATGATGCGGGGTGAGGACGAAGATGATGATACAGAAGGAAGTTTCAACAGTAAGTCTGTTCTGCGCAGGATGTCTGTCATTGCGGCGGGACCGATCTTTAACTTTATTCTGGCATTTTTTGGAGCCATGATCATTATCAGTGTCGTGGGATATGATCCACCGGAGATTCTGGAAGTAGTGGAAGGTTCTCCGGAAGCGGAATCCGGTCTTCAGGCAGGAGATGTGATTACGGAGTTTGATGGAAAATCCATTCACCTTGCCAGGGAATTATACACATATCTGAATCTGGAAGGACTGCAGGATAAAGACATTACGGTTTCATTTTTACGTGACGGGGAAGAGCATACCATTCAGTATCATCCGAAGACACAGGAAAGATACATGCTTGGTTTCAGTTACAATCCGACAGAGGAACAGCCTCAGATTTTATCATTGGTACAGGGCGGCGTACTGCAGAAAGCCGATCTGCAAGAAGGCGATTACATTTATGCGATTGATGGCAATGTACTGAAAACCGGAGCAGAACTGAATGAATACTTTACAGAGCATCCACTGGATGATCAGACATTGACGCTTACGTATCTCAGAGATGGCTTGGAATATGATGTAGAGGTAACACCGGAATCTGTTAACTATGTGGAACAGGGATTCAGTTATAATTTGGGACGTGTGAAAACAACTCCTCTGGGAGTAATCAAATATAGTGCCTTGGAAGTAAAATACTGGATTGGAACAACAATTGAAGGATTCAAAATGCTCTTTACCGGGAAAATCGGAATGGAGAGTATGTCGGGACCTGTAGGTGTAGTAAATGTAATCGGTGATGCTTATGAAGAGAGTAAGAGTGAAGGAACACTGATCACATGGCTTACGATGATCAATATGATGATATTAATCTCTGCCAATCTTGGCGTTGTAAATCTGTTTCCGCTGCCGGCACTGGACGGAGGACGTCTGGTATTTCTGATCATTGAAGGTCTCCGCGGCAAACCAGTCAATCGGGAAGCGGAAGGTATGGTACATTTTGCCGGACTTCTTCTTTTAATGGCTTTGCTGATATTTGTTACCTTCAGTGATGTGCGCGGATTGTTCTGAACATGATGGATTGACAGTGGTGTGGGTATATAGAAAAAAAGCGTGTGAAATGATCCATTTTACGAGGAAAAAGAATATATTTTTTTAGATTATATATGTAATATTTATCTATAGAAAGTAAAACTCTCGCCAGACCCATTATTTTTGATTTTGAGGTGACTGGCGTGAGAATTATTTTGTATAGACCCAAGAGGAAAGGCTAATTAAGTTTTATAAATGGAAGGATGTATTGGATGAGAATCATGAACGGTAAATTGAAATATAATCTGATGTTGATATTGGCGGCATTGATATGGGGCAGTGCTTTTGTAGCTCAGAGTGTGGGAATGGATTATATCGGTCCTTATACGTTTAATTCTGTTCGAAGCTTTTTGGGAAGCATTATTTTGCTGCCGGTAATCCATTTTATGGATAAAGGGAAAAGTGCAGAAGAGAGAAAGAAAGAGGACAGGAAGGTTCTGGTAAAAGGTGGGATTTTCTGTGGAATTATACTGACATTTTCTACTTTGCTGCAGCAAATTGGGCTTGTATATACAAGTGCCGGTAAAGCTGGTTTTATTACTGCTCTATATATTCTGATTGTTCCGATTCTGGGACTTTTTATTGGAAAAAAAGTAGGTACAAAAACCTGGATCGGAGTTGCGCTGGCAGTGGTAGGAATGTATCTGCTGTGTATTACTTCCGGTTTTTCTATCGCATTTGGGGATCTGATGGTATTATTATGTGCGTTTGTATTTTCTTTACATATACTGGCGGTAGACTATTTTTCACCGAAAGTGGACGGAGTGAAATTATCCTGTATACAATTTTTTCTCTGTGGAATTCTGAGTGCAGTTCCAATGATGATTTTTGAACAGCCACAGATGGGACAGATACTGGATGCATGGCTGCCGATTGCCTACGCGGGAATTTTATCAAGTGGTGTAGCATATACGCTTCAGATCATATCACAGAAACATTTGAATCCGACAGTGGCTTCTCTTCTTATGAGCCTGGAGTCTGTATTTGCAGTTCTCACCGGATGGTTGATTTTGCATGAAAAACTGACACTAAGAGAATTCCTTGGATGCGTTCTTGTTTTTGTGGCAATCATTCTGGCACAGTTGCCGGAAAAAAAGCAGCAGGCGGCAGGATAAAATTTTCGGAACGTTCTTTATTAATCCTGCATATACTGGGATGACTGGTAAAATAGAAGGTGCGTATGATCAGAGCAGGAGTAAAAGCAATGCAGGAAAATCACATAGACACAGGTAAAATGCAGGTTCAGGTAAGAACGGAAGTGCAGAACCGACCGATTGCCGGGGCAAGAATTACCATATCTTATACTGGTGTACCCGGGGAAACGCTGGAGGAGGTACAGACAGATGCTAATGGACAGACGGAATTTCTGGAATTGCCGACCCCTCCGCTGGAATACAGTCTTGAACCATCGGAAGAACAGCCGTATTCGGAGTATAATATTAGAATACAGGCTCCGGGTTTTGAACCGGTGGAAATATCCGGTTCGGAACTTCTTTCCGGGGAAACCAGTATCCAGGGCGTATTGATGCAGCCTTCTGAGGAAGGTGCCTATGAAGATATTGTTATACCGGCACATACGTTGTTTGGAGAATATCCGGAAAAAATACCGGAAGATGAGATCAAACCGATGGATACTAGCGGAGAAATCGTTCTGAGTCGGGTTGTGGTTCCTGAATATGTGGTAGTTCATGATGGAGCACCCGGTGATTCCACGGCAAGGGATTATTATGTTCGTTACAGAGATTATATTAAGAACGTAGCGTGCAGTGAAATCTATGCCACCTGGCCGCTGGAGACAATCAAGGCTAATGTATTGGCAATTATGTCATTTACGCTGAATCGGGTATATACGGAGTGGTATCGAAATAAAGGTTATGATTTTACCATTACGTCTTCTACAGCATATGATCACAAATGGATGCATGGAAGAAATATTTTTGACAGTATTTCAGATGTGGTGGATGAATTGTTTGAAAGTTATCTTTCAAGGCCAAATGTAAGACAGCCGATTCTGACACAGTATTGCGATGGGCAGAGAGTCAGTTGTCCGGATTGGCTGAGCCAGTGGGGCAGTAAAGCGCTGGGAGATCAGAACTATACTGCCATAGAAATTATCCGTCATTATTACGGAGACGATATGTATATTAATTCTGCTGAGGAAATATCCGGAATACCGGCTTCCTGGCCGGGATATAATCTGGATATTGGAGCGAGCGGCCTGAAAGTGCGTCAGATTCAGGAACAGCTAAATACCATTAGCCAGATTTATACGGCGGTTCCCTCAGTGAGAGCTGACGGAATTTATGGAGAAAATACAGCCAATGCAGTCCGTGCTTTTCAGTCCGTGTTTGGATTGCCGCAGACAGGAGTAGTGGATTATCAGACATGGTATAAAATCCAGGAGATCTTCGTGGGAATAACGAGAATAGCGGAGTTGAGCTGATTAAGATTAATTGGAAATTACTTTCTAAACAAAGAAAAAGCTGAAACACTTGGCTGATCAAGTATTTCAGCTTTTTTCTTTACTGCGGGAGATGGGACTTGAACCCACACGAGCATACACCCACAAGATCCTTAGTCTTGCCTGTCTGCCAATTCCAGCACTCCCGCAAGTGGAATACCGAATTCCTACGATATGTAATATATCAAATACACAAAAGAAAGTCAATCTTTTTTTTAAATACATCGAAAAAGGTATTACATCTTATCAGAAAATAATAAATCCTATGTATATTGACATGTAAATTCCTGAATGTTAGTATTGCACTATACAGCACGGATGTAATGGGGCGGGAATTTATGGTTAACATAAGACACGAAGAAGCAGACGACAAAGAATTTTATACTTATCATGATTATCTGAAGGATAAAGCAAGTGGTCATAACAAGGATAGCTTTGCGTATAATTATTGGGAAAATACAGAGGACTTCATTAATGAGCGAAAATTATATGGTCGTTATGAACGCGAAAGGATAACAGATGGGTCTTCGAATTCCTATTCTGAGGATTTACAAAGCTCTGTTAATAATTATTTTTATTGTTTAAGAGTAACACAGGATAAAGCAGCAATGAATTACCTGGAGGAGCATGACCTGGTGATTGATCAGTGGCCGGATCCTTGTTTACCTGTTATTTGGCGACCGGAGACAAACCATGATAAGAGGTTTGGTGCACATGATAAAAAGCTCCTTTTTAAGGACAAGAACGATGGTTTTTGTTTTCATTTTTTTGGGGGAGAATATGTATATAAGGAGTACAGCAGCTTGTTTTGTCGACCACAAGAAGCTCAGTTGTATGATTTGCATAAAAATGATCCAAATGTTTATGATAAAAAACTTCGTGAAAAAAACTTTAGAGATCGTCCTATTTCTCGACTAAAAGATTATCAGAAGCAAATTCTGTATCTTCCTGAACAACAAAAATATTCTGATGCCAGTAAAAAGTTGAAAAAAATACATAAAGACATGGAGAACGATCAGGAAAGCATTGAAAGGGTCAGTTTTGGTAACAGATTTATCTGGACCTTACTGATGCTGATAGGAACTGTTTGTATATCACTGGTGGTATTGTGTGCATATTGGTTTTTGAAAGGAATGGACACAGATATGGTGAATCAATCATTACTGGCCATGGCAGAAGCAGACAACAGTAAATGGAGTATTAAATTAGCATTTCTGACAGTTGGATATTTTATATATGTTATTCTAAGTCTTGCGGTAGCTATTGGAGGAACGGTAGGTTTCTGGGTTGGAGAAGGAATATTGCTTCTGTTAATTGCAATATTAGTTTTGTATATTGCTGTACGGTTAGATGCAAAAAAATCTCCTTTGGGCAAAAGGGCAAGAGAGGGGAGAAAAAAGGCAGCCGAGTGGAATGTGAAATTAGAAGAAGCAAGAAAAGGATTGAAAAAGGCAGAGAAAGAATTACAGGAAGCAGAAAATGCATTAAAATCAACAGATGGATATCTACAGGCAGTGCAGCGACAAAAGTGGTGGGTAAATAATTATTATACAATTTCAAACAAGTGGATGAATGCATGGTATCAGTGCTTTTTGAATCGCACGAAACCTGCACATCTGCCTCCTTTAGAAGTGAGAAAGCATTATGAAGAACGAATTATTTTAGAAACAGATAGATGAATGGAGTTTCAATATTTAAAAATTATGAATTATTGATAATAAAAAAGCCCTTGAAAATCAAGGGCTTTTTGAAATGCGGGAGATGGGACTTGAACCCACACGAGCATACACCCACAAGATCCTTAGTCTTGCCTGTCTGCCAATTCCAGCACTCCCGCAGTTCGTTATCGCTTTCGCCAAACGACAAGAGATACTATAACATTTTATTTTACTTTCGTCAATAGCTTTTTGATTTTTTTGAAAAATTCTTTTATCAGAAATGTTATCCGTCTGTTTCACAAAGTGATTTGTGAGCGAGAAGGGATGCCAGCATATCGCCAAGTGTCATAAGATCTGCAGATAGAATAGCCAGTTCTTTTTCGCTGAGGCATTCGGAAAGCTGACAGGCAAGTGTAGTCAGCAAAAACAGGTTGGAACAGTTTTTCATGGGTATTCCCTTATGTTTTTAAAGATTTACTTTATTATATGCGAAAAAACTGAAAATGGATGCAAAAGAGAAGATATTTGCCAGATATAAAATAATAATCTTTGCTTGTTTGCGTATTTATGGTACAATTCTATTAAAGAGTAATGCGCTGAAATCATATTCTGGAAGAGATGATGGAAGGGCACAACTGTGATTTCTCACTGTATAATATTGAAGAAAGTCACGGGTAATTGTAACAAAGCGAAAATTGGAGGTACCATATGGCAAGGAAAAGTGTAACAAAAACTGCAGATAAGAAAAAAACTCCGGCGCGAACAAGTAAGAAAAATGTGCGGACAGAAGCAGTGAAAGAAGAAAAGGTGGAAGAAATTCAGAAAGTAGAAGAAGTGACGGAAGAGCCAAAGACAGAAGAACCAAAGGCAGAGGAACCGAAGATAGAAGAACCAAAGGCGGAAGAGCCTGAGGCAGAAGAACCGAAAGCAGAAGAGCCTAAGGCAGAAGAACCAAAATTGGAAATTCCTGTAACACCAAGAAGAAGTATTGCATTCATTGGTTCCGAATGTTATCCGTTTGTAAAAACCGGCGGTTTGGGAGATGTTATGTATGCACTTCCGAAAGCACTGGTGAAACAAAACTGTGATGTGAAAGTAATTCTTCCCCGTTATAAATGTATTCCCTGGAAATATCAGGAAAAGATGGTGTACAAGGGATCTTTCCAGATGGATCTGTGTGAGGACGGCAGATCATACTATGTAGGAATCATGGAATATGTCTGGGAAGGTGTTGTATATGATTTTATCGATAATGAAGAATTTTTCGGCTATGGCAATCCTTACACCAATCTGATTGATGATATTCCAAGATATTGTTATTTCGCAAAAGCTGCGCTGGCAGCATTGAATTATATGAATTGGATTCCGGATATTATCCATTGTCATGACTGGCAGGCAGCTTTGGTTCCTGTGTATCTGAGAACTATGTTTGAAAGTTCGAAGCTGACATCTGCAAAGACGATTTTGACCATTCACAATCTGCGTTTCCAGGGAGTTTACAATATCCCGACGATCCGTTACTGGTCAGGGCTTCCGGATCATGTGTTCAATAAAGATGCACTGAAAACCGGATATAACGATGCCAATATGTTAAAAGGCGGATTAACGTATGCAAATATTATCACAACGGTGAGTCATACTTATGCAGGTGAGATACAGACACCGTATTACGGAGAGGATCTGGATGCTCATCTGAGATACCATTCCGGCAAATTAAGAGGAATTGTAAATGGTATTGATTATGATATCTGGGATACCGCTACAGATTCGAGATTGTATGCAAATTATGATGTGACGAATGTTCTGGATAAGAAAAAAGAGAATAAAGCCAGATTACAGGAAGAGTTGGGTCTGGTACAGGATGATCATAAGTTTGTCATCGGTCTGATTTCCAGACTGACAGACCAGAAAGGACTGGATCTGGTGAATGCAATCCTTCCGCAGATTATGGATGAGCATACACAGGTTGTAGTACTTGGTACCGGTGATGACACATATGAGAATTCTTTCCGTTATTATGAAAATGCTTATAAGGGAAATGTATGTTCCAATATTATGTATGATGAAACCCGTGCTCATAAGATTTATGCAGGAGCGGATGCTTTCCTGGTGCCGTCTCAGTTTGAGCCGTGTGGTTTGACACAGCTGATTGCCATGCATTATGGTACTGTGCCGATTGTACGTGAAACAGGTGGATTAAAAGATACGGTGGAACCATACAATATGTATTATAATACTGGTAATGGATTTACATTTGACAGATACGATGCAGGGTTACTGTTGGATGCAATCAACAGAGCGAAAACTCTGTATTTTACAAATCGCTGGTGCTGGGATGAGATGGTTCAGAGAAATATGCAGAAAAACTTCTCATGGGATAATTCCGCAAAACAATATAAAGATCTGTATCTGGAATTGACAAGATAAAACAGAACGGAAGCTATATACGAAAGAGCCCTTCATGTTGTACTGTTCGGTACAGTATGAAGGGCTTATTAGATTGCTGAAAGTTTATTAACTATTCGCAGTATTTAAAATCAGTTGGGCTGTCAATCAATGTTGCAACCTGGAACTGATGCTTGTGACCATCCATTTCTTCCGTGAAGGCTTTCAGAAAATGAACATGTTTTCCGTTACCTACTTCAATAGCAGGTGAAGTCATACCGCAAAATTCATGAAAATGGCCATCCGAAAAGTCGGTATGGAATTTTACTTCATGAATATGGCTGTTGCCTGCTTTGATTGCTTCGCCGGAAACAGTACAGAATCTATGATTATGACAGTCATTGCATTCGCGTACGATTGCAGTACTGCCGGTTAATTCATGGACATGTTTTTGCTTTTCATGATGACAATTCTGGTTATTCATACAAACTTCCTTTCTGTGATTTATTATATTGTATGAAAATAAAGAAGAGAAGGTTACAGTTCAGCCAGCCATTATCCCGCGAGGTGCTGACTTGCAAATGCAAGTCAATCTCGGGACAAAAAAAGTGAACGGGTTTATTGGTTGGAATTTGACAATTTCGAAAGAACATGATAGGATACTTAAAACTAAACATAAAAAGAACCGTCTGATGAAGAAGGGCTTTTAGTATTGTGCTGTTAAGGCATGGATATGAAAAGCTCTTCTTTTTTTCACAACAGATATACTAATATGGTTAATTATTAATTTGGGGGTAATTAAACGAATGTTTGCAAGAATTAAATCTTATTTTGAAGAGATTCGACTGTCTTCCTGCATCATAGCTTTTTTCAGCAGTGCGATGTTGGCATTTGGATTATATAATATTCATTCACTTTCCGGCGTGACAGAAGGAGGGATATTGGGCCTGACTCTTTTACTGGAACACTGGTTTGGTATATCGCCGTCTATTAGCGGTATGGTACTGAATCTTCTGTGCTATCTAATGGGGTGGAAGTTTTTAGGGAGAAAATTTATCATATATTCTATAGCAGCAGCTACTGGATTTTCCATTTCTTACAGAATTTTTGAACTGTTTGACCCACTGTTTCCGCAACTGGCAGAAAGACCTTTGGCAGCAGCAATTCTGGGGGCTGTGTTTGTCGGTGTCAGTGCAGGGATTTGCGTACGGGTGGGAGGAGCTCCTGGTGGGGATGATGCGCTTGCCATGAGTATAGCAAGGGTCACACATATGGATATTCGTTGGGTGTATCTGCTGTGTGATCTGGTTGTGCTTGTATTATCTCTTAGCTATATTCCGGTACAGAGAATCGCTTATTCTTTCCTTACTGTTATTTTGTCTGGGCAGATTATCGGAATTGTACAGAAAATGAAGTTTCATAAGGAGATAAGCCAGGTTTAGGAAATACAGATGTAACAAATCTATCCCTCTATTATGAAAATTCGATAGGTATTTTACTTGAAAAATATAGTCATGTGTTATATGATATGTATCACAGCAAAAGAAAAACAAGATTCACAGGAATATTTGGTGGATCTATGGTCATGTAAAGCAAAGGATAACAGTTCAGGTGATAATATGCATATTGATTTGATAGAGATAGATTTCAACAGTGACGAAGCAATTTATATGCAGCTTCGAAACCAGATCATACTGGGAATTGCCACATCCCGTCTTCATGATGGAGATGTGCTTCCATCAGTAAGGCAGCTGGCAGATATTATAGGGATTAACATGCATACGGTAAATAAAGCATATGCTGTATTGAGACAGGAGGGTATCGTGTCTATTGACAGGAGAAAGGGCGCTGTTATCTGTATTGATTCCGATAAATTATTTGCTATGGAAGAGCTTCGTCGGGATCTGACAATCGTACTGGCAAAGGGGCGGTGCAGGAATATTACCCGTCAGGAAGCTCATCAGTTGATTGATGAAATATATCAGGAATGGGATGACAGTTATGCGCATTCTTGAAAAGTAAAGGAAAGGCAGGAATAACATACATGAAGACACAGTATACGGATCAGGCGAAAACTGCGATACTGTATGCGGAAAAAATTGCACGTAAGTGCGGGCACAGTTATATAGGAACAGAGCATCTTCTGGCAGGACTGCTTCATGAAGAACAGGGAACAGCCGGAATGGTGTTGAGAGATATGGGATTGAGTGAAACAAAACTTCTGGATTTGATCGAGAAACTAATCGCTCCTGCTTCCGATGTCATGGTGGCTGATTCTCGTGGATATACGCCGAGGGCGGAAAGAGTGTTAGAGAACAGTCAAAGAGAGGCTGTTGATTTCAAAAGTACTAGAGTAGGAACAGAGCATCTTCTTTTGGCTATGTTGAATGAAGTTGATTGTGTAGGTACCAGACTACTTCATACTATGGGAATCAATATTCAAAAGCTTCAGACGGAGATTCTGATTGCCATGGGAGAAGAAGGTGCTGCTGCAAGGGAAGAGGCAGCAAAAAAAGGCGGAATCAGTAAAGCAGTGATTGGGACGCCTACACTGGATCAGTATAGCCGTGATCTTACGGAACTTGCCCGCCAGGGAAAACTGGATCCTGTTGTGGGAAGGGAAGATGAAATTGCCCGGGTGATTCAGATTCTGAGTAGACGGACAAAGAATAATCCATGTCTGGTTGGTGAACCGGGAGTGGGTAAGACAGCGATTGTTGAAGGACTTGCACAGAGGATCGTTGAAGGATTGGTACCTGAGACAGTAAAAGACAAACGGGTGGTTGTCCTGGATCTATCCGGCATGGTGGCAGGCTCTAAGTACCGTGGAGAATTCGAGGAACGGATCAAAAGAGTTGTTGCAGAAGTGATGGAGCATAAAGGAATCTTGCTGTTTATTGATGAACTTCATACGATTATTGGAGCCGGTGGAGCAGAGGGAGCTTTGGATGCGTCTAATATATTGAAGCCTTCTCTGTCCAGAGGAGAGATTCAGATCATTGGAGCCACTACGCTGGAAGAATACAGAAAGTATATTGAGAAGGATGCAGCTCTTGAAAGAAGATTTCAACCGGTAACGGTAGAAGAACCGACAGAAGAACAGGCGGTAGAGATACTGAAAGGTTTGCGGCCATTTTATGAACAGCATCATGGTGTGAAAATCACAGATGAGGCGTTGGATGCGGCAGTAAAGATGGCAGTACGCTATATTTCAGATCGTTTTCTTCCGGATAAAGCGATCGATTTGATCGATGAAGCAGCATCAAAAGTACGGCTTACGGGATTTTCTGTTCCGGAAGCTTTAAAAGAGGGAGAAAAAGAAGTACGCAGGTTGACGCAGGAAAAAGAGGATGCAATCAAAGCCGGTGATTTTACTTTGGCAAAAGAGATTCAGGAACAACAGAATGATGCACGCAAGTCTTATGAAACAGCAAAAAAACGGTATGAAAGCCGCTACAGGAATAAGAACTTGTCTGTGACCGAGGAGACGGTAGCTCAGATTGTTTCAGGATGGACCAAGATTCCTGTACAGAAATTGGCTGAAAAAGAGACAAAGCGGCTGGCACGTCTGGAAAATACACTTCATAAAAGGGTTGTGGGACAGCAGGAAGCAGTGACCGCAGTTGCAAAAGCCATTAAAAGAGGGCGTGTGGGATTAAAAGATCCGGCAAGACCTATTGGTTCCTTTCTGTTTCTCGGACCTACCGGAGTGGGAAAAACGGAATTATCCAAGGCATTGGCGGAAGCTGTGTTTGGTACAGAACAGGCAATGATCCGGGTCGATATGTCCGAATATATGGAAAAGCACAGTGTTTCCAAACTCATCGGTTCCCCGCCGGGATACGTGGGTTATGAAGAAGGTGGTCAGCTTTCGGAAAAAGTAAGACGAAATCCTTACAGCGTGATCCTGTTTGATGAGATAGAAAAGGCTCACCCTGACGTATTTAATATCCTTCTTCAAGTGTTGGATGACGGTCATATTACGGATGCCCAGGGAAGAAAGGTGGATTTTAAGCAGACCTGTATTATTATGACGTCAAATGCCGGTGCACAGAGTATCGTGGAACCAAAGAAACTGGGATTTGTCTCAGGTGAAGACGCAAAGAAAGATTATGAATACATGAAAAACAGTGTGATGGAAGAGGTCCGAAGAATCTTTAAACCGGAATTCTTGAACCGAATTGATGAAATTCTTGTATTTCATATGTTGAATAAAGAAGAAATCCGACAGATTGTGAATATTTTGCTGAAGAAGCTTGAGAAACGTTGTAAGGATCAGATGAATATAGAATTGATCGTTCGAAGCAGTGTAAAAGATTATCTTGCGGAATCAGGATACGATAGTAAATATGGTGCCCGTCCTTTGAAGCGTACGATTCAGAATAAGATTGAAGACCGGATGGCAGAAGAAATTCTGGAAGGAAATATCCATGCAGGGGATAGGGTAATTGTGTCAATGTCTAAAAAAGATATAAAATTTTCTGTCACTGACTAGAAGTTTTTGTAAATTTGTTATATAATAGTATTGAGGGAAAGTTTTTTTCTGCCCTAATCTATGAGAAACAGCGCAGAGATTTACATCGAGAATGAAAACACAAGAGATAGAACTAGGAGGATATTTATGTCTACAATCAAAGAATTGATCAGAACCGAAGAGGCTGGAGGTATTAGTTTTGGTAATTATGAGCTTGATACAAAGTCTAAACTTTCTGATTTTGAGTATGATGGTGATTTATATAAAGTGAAAACATTCCGGGAGATTACCAAGCTTGAAAGAAATGGAATGTTTGTATATGAATCCGTTCCGGGGACTACCGTATTGGATATGAAGATTGGAACCAACGGTATGGTATTTGCAGTAGAAGGAACTGAAAACACACAGATTACTGTGGAGATGGAGGCAGACAGCGAATACAGAGTTACCCTTGATGATGTGGTTGCAGGCAATATGAAAACGAATCTGGGCGGAAAGTTATCGTTCAGTGCGGATCTTAGTCCGGATAAAGCAGTAAGAGTTGAAATCGATAAAGTATTATAAAAGATAAGACGGAAGTCGGATGAACAGTCCGGCTTCCTTTTTTTCGAAACGGTTGTGAGAGGTGGAAAGATGGCAAAAGGAAAGAAAACAGTATTTTTCTGTCAGGAATGTGGATACGAATCACCCAAATGGATGGGGCAGTGTCCGGGCTGTAAAAAATGGAATACCTTTGTTGAGGAGACGGTTTCTCCCTCTCAGGGAAAATCATCAGTAAAGGGAATGGGAAGTGTGAAAGCGGCAGAACCGGTAACGCTTTCACAGGTACAGATCAATGAAGAAGAGCGATTACATACAGGGAGTAAAGAACTGGATCGGGTGTTGGGCGGAGGTATCGTGGGTGGTTCTATGACACTGGTAGGCGGAGATCCAGGGATTGGAAAATCCACACTGCTTTTACAGGTGTGCCGCAATCTGGCAGATCAGGTTCAGGTTCTTTATATATCAGGTGAGGAATCTCTCAAGCAGATCAAGCTCAGAGCACAGAGAATTGGAGCATTCAGTGACAGGATGCTGCTTCTTTGTGAGACAAACCTGGATACGATCCGGCAGGTGATCGAACGCAAAAAACCGGATGTGGTAGTGATTGATTCCATACAAACCATGTATAATGAAGAGGTCGCATCGGCACCGGGAAGTGTCTCTCAGGTTCGGGAATCTACGGGTGTGCTTCTGCAGATAGCCAAGGGAATGGGTGTTTCTATTTTCATCGTCGGTCATGTAACAAAAGACGGAAATGTCGCCGGACCGAGAGTTCTGGAACATATGGTGGATACGGTGCTGTATTTTGAAGGGGATCGACATGCGTCTTATCGGATATTGAGAGGGGTAAAAAATCGTTTTGGCTCAACTAATGAGATTGGCGTATTTGAAATGAGAGAAGAAGGTCTTGTAGAAGTGGAAAATCCATCCGAGTTTATGCTGGATGGAAGACCGGAGGGAGCGTCCGGTTCCGTAGTGGCATGTTCCATGGAAGGAACAAGACCGATCCTTATAGAGATTCAGGCACTGGTGTGCTCCAGCGGTTTTGGAATTCCCAGAAGAACCGCTGCCGGTACAGATTTTAATCGTGTGAATCTTCTGATGGCTGTACTGGAAAAACGATTGGGAATGAATCTTTCCTCCAGCGATGCCTATGTGAATATTGCAGGAGGTATCCGTATGAATGAACCGGCTATTGATCTGGGGATTCTGCTGGCTATCGTGTCAAGTTACAAGGATATTGTGATTGATGATAAAGTGCTTGTTTTCGGGGAAGTAGGATTAAGCGGTGAGGTCCGGGCGGTCAGTATGGCGGAACAGAGAGTCCAGGAGGCAAAAAAACTGGGATTTACTACAATCATTCTTCCGGCAGTCTGTATGAAGAGTGTGCAGAATATTACGGATGTATGTCTGATTCCGGTGGAAACCATACGGGATGCAGTTGGATTTTTGATTCAGGGTCAGCCGAAAAATAAATAAATACCTCAGTTGACAAGGCTGGAAGAGTTTGGTATATTTATTCAATAAGAGTAAAGACAAAGACGTTTTGTACAGAGCAAAGCGTCTTTGTCTTTTTTTGTATCATAGGAAAAGCGTTTCCTGTATACAGAATTTTGAAATATCGGAGGGAGGAGTCATTATTGTACGATTTAGATTTATATGATCGGACAGATACGATTAACGAATTGCTTGCCAGATATGGTGTGAAGTTTGGCATATATAAAAATAATCAATTTAAGGAACAGTTATTTCCATTTGATGCAATTCCGCGGATTATAACCAAAGAAGAATTTACCATTTTGGAAAAGGGGTTGATGCAGAGGGTAGATGCCCTGAATCTGTTTCTGAAAGATATCTACTCTGAAAAAAAGATTATCAGAGATAAAGTGGTGCCGGAGGATTTTATATATGCATCCAGCGGGTATTTGATCCAATGTGAAGGGATTCTTCCGTCTCAGGGAGTGTATTCTCATATTTCCGGTATAGATCTTGTAAAAGGGAAAAATGGAGAGTGGTATATTCTCGAGGATAATCTCAGAGTTCCGTCCGGGGCTTCCTATCCGATGATTGCCAGAGGTCTTTGCAGACGATGTTCACCCCAGACTTTTCAGCAGGTACATCTGGAAGATAACCGTAATTATGCGCAGATGCTGAAAGAGACGATGGATGAAGTAAATACTGGCGGAATCAATGTAATTCTCACACCGGGCAGATACAATGCGGCATATTTTGAACATTCTTACCTTGCGGAGCAGACGGGAGCGCATCTGGTAAACGGAAGTGAACTGACGGTGGAAAATGATCAGTTATTTTTTATGGACTATTCAGGAAAGAAGGAAAGAGTGGGTGCCGTTTATCGGAGAATTTCTGATGAATATCTGGATCCGATGAATTTTAATCCGGAATCTGTGATCGGTATTCCTCATATTTTTGATGTTTATCGTAAAGGAAATGTAGCTTTGCTGAATGCACCGGCCAATGGTATAGCGGATGATAAGGGAATCTACTATTTTGTCCCGAAAATGATTCGCTATTATCTGGATCAGGAACCGATTCTGCAAAATGCGCCGACCTATCTTCCATTTTATGAGGAAGACAAAAAATTTGTTCTGGACAATTTTGACAGGCTGGTTCTTAAAGATGTGGCGGAAGCCGGCGGATATGGTGTTGTCTTTGCGGAGAAGATGACCAAAGAACAAAAACAGCAGTTTCTGGCTATGATGGAAAAAGAACCGAGACGATTTATTGCTCAGGAAGTAATAGATTTTGAAGATCTTGATATTTTTGAAGGAGATCAGGCAGTGCCGAGAAAGGCAGATTTGAGAGCTTTTGTTCTGACAGGAAAGAAGACACAGGTGTGGAAGAGCGGGCTCACGCGTTTTTCCAGAAACCCGGATTCATTTATTGTGAATTCTTCACAGGGAGGAGGATTTAAAGACACATGGGTATTATCTCCGTAGAACAGACAGACCGGCTGTACTGGCTTGGTCGTTATACAGAAAGGGTTTACACCACTATGCGGCTGTTTTTTACAACATATGATACGATGATAGATCAGCTTGCAAAAAAATATACGGATTTTTGTAAAGAATTGGACATTCCACAGATTTATACATCTCCAGAAGATTTTCTAAAAAGATATCCGTTTGATGAGGAAGACTGTAACTCTATGATCAGTAACCTGAAACGTGCGTATGACAACGCAATCGTACTAAGAGAGGAAATAGGTAGCGAAGCATTGTCTTATATCCAGCTTTCCATTTATGAAATGCAGAAAGCGGAAAGAAGTAATGCTCCCATGATGGAATTTCAGAAAATACTGGACAATCTGATGGCTTTCTGGGGGATCATCGATGATCAGATCGCCAGTGAAAATGTACGTAATATTCTGAAAGTCGGAAAAAGAGTGGAAAGAATTGATCTTTATGGCAGACTTCACAGCGATAGAGAAAGTCTTACAAGGGAGATCCATCGTCTGATTGGAAGAGTACAACGCTGTAATCTTAAGTATCGACAGGAAGTCTTGGATCACCTTGTAGATTTTCTGGTGGAAGATGAGCTTGATTATCATAAAATTGTAGTGGAAATCGAGCAGTTCTTGTGAGAAAAACCAGTTTTGGAGGTGTGATTTTGAAAATATGGAAACTGACGTATGAACTGTGCTGTCATTACAGTTCACCCGTCACCAGACATTCCTATACTCTGCGGTGTTTTCCGAGAGAAATGATATATCAAAAAGTACAATCATGCAAATACGAGGTATGGCCCTGTTCCGGAGGCAGCCGGGGCAGGGATTCTTTTGGAAATTCTCTTCTGATCGGGAGGAGTGACGAGGAGCATGACTGGTTTCTGGTAAAAGTAGATTCCATCGTCATGACAGAAAAAATAGCAGAGCCGGAGATCAGGGAGTATCATCAGCTGGGAATGTACCGCAGTGCAACAAAGCTTACGGTATCAGGAGAAAAGTTGATCAAATTTTCACAGAAACTTTCAGATAAAAGAAGAGAAGATCCTTGGGAAAGAACAAATATTTTAATGGAAAAACTTGAAGAAGTATTTGAATACAAGAGTGGTTCCACATCTTTTCATACGACAGCGGAAGAAGCATTTGCACAGGGCTGTGGTGTCTGTCAGGACTATGCGCATATTCTTCTGGCTCTTTGCAGGAATGAGAATATGACTGCCAGATATGTTGCAGGTACGATTCCGGGAGAAGGACAGACGCATGCATGGATCGAGGTATGGAATCAGGGACGGTGGAAAGGGTTTGATCCTACCAATAACAGAGTTGTTGATGAGGATTATATCTGTCTCGCTTATGGACGGGATGCTGAAGACTGTAGTTTGAGTCAGGGGATCTTTGTAGGCGGAGGGAGCCAGCAACAGCATATATACGTGAAAATGGAGGAATATTAGGTGATAAAAACAGTTGCATCAGTATCTTTGCCGGTTCTGGAAAAACTGGAGATCAGGAAAAATCGGATCGAATCCGGTACGGATCAGAAAAAGAAGAGAATAAGCATCGTGACAGGGATTCACGGAGATGAGCTGGAAGGACAGTATGTATGTTATGAACTTTCCAGACGTCTTCAGGAACATATGGAATGTCTGAATGGTATCGTGGATATCTATCCGGCTATGAATCCTCTGGGCATTGATTCTATCACCAGAGGAATTCCTGCCTTTGATCTGGATATGAATCGGGTGTTTCCGGGAAATGAAGATGGTTCTATGACAGAATATGTAGCGGCAAAGATCGTGGAAGACCTGGCAGGTTCGGATCTTTGTATTGATATTCATGCAAGCAATATCTTCCTTACAGAAATACCGCAGGTGCGGATCAATGAGCTTCATACGAAAACACTGGTTCCGTTTGCAGAAAAACTGAATGTGGATTTGATCTGGATCCATGGAAGCAGCACAGTTCTGGAATCCACTCTTGCTTATAGTCTGAACAGCAGAAACACCCCCACACTGGTGGTGGAGATGGGTGTGGGCATGAGAATTACAAAATCTTATTGCACACAACTTGTAAATGGTATTTTTTCTGTTATGAAAGACATGAATATGTGGAGTGGTCCGACAGAATCTGTGTGCACGCCTATGATTGCCCGGGGAGAGGATGCTGTATGCTTTTTGAATGCTCCCATAGCTGGTATTTTCATCAGTCAGGCGAAACACGGAGATTTTTTGCAGGATGGAGATCCTATTGGAATGATTGTGGATCCACTTAAAGGAATCATACTGGAGAGACTCAAAGCTCCCACGGCCGGAATTTTATTTACGATAAGAGAATATCCGGTAGTGGATGAAGGTTCTCTGATAGCCAGAATATTGAAAAGGACGGGAAGAAAAGATGAGAACGGTAACGATATATGAAAATCACTCACTGTACAGAGATAATTTTAAAGTACAGGGATACGTCTTTGGAACAGGGAAAAAGGCTGTCTGTATCATTGGAAATATGCGCGGAAATGAATATCAGCAGCTGTACTGTTGTTCTCAGCTTGTAAAAAGACTGAAACAGCTGGAAAGTGAAGATAAACTGATTCCTGGATATGAGATTTTAGTAATTCCATCTGCAAATCCTTATTCGATCAATATTGAAAAGCGTTTCTGGCCCATTGACAATACGGACATTAACAGGATGTTTCCCGGGTATGTGAAAGGAGAAACGACACAGAGAATTGCCGGAGGTATTTTTGAAAAAATACAGGAGTATGAGTGTGGGATTCAGTTTGCGTCCAATTATATGCCAGGGGAGTTCATGCCTCATATCAATATTATGAAAACAGGGTTTGAAGATGTTCAGCTTGCGAAAAAATTCGGAATGCCGTATGTGGTGGTCAGAAATACAAGACCTTATGATACAACAACATTAAATTATAATTGGCAGATCTGGAATACCAAGGCATTTAGTTTATATACGACCAGTACAGCACAGATTAATCATGAGAGTGCGCAAAGAGGAGTGGAATCAGTGCTTACTTTTCTGGGTCAATGTGATTATATCCGATATTCCAGAAAGGAACGTTTTTTATCACAGATTATCGACGATCAGGATATGATATCGGTACGTGCTCCCGAAGCAGGACTGTTTGAACCTCTTGTTCATGTAGAACAGGAGGTACATAAAGGGATGATACTAGCAAAAATCCTGAATCCGGTTGATGGGGAAGAAATTGCCCAAGTGTATGCTCCTTCTGAGGGAATTGTGTTTTTTATGCACAATGAACCCCTGACCTATGGACATACAGCAGTGCTTAAAATGATTCCGGTATAAAAGGTATCCGTAATCATTTTATTAAAAAAATATAAAAAGCATTGACAGAAATTATTTTCACTGTATAATGGTTTAATAATAAACAGTTTAATAAGAGTTCCTTCTGGGGGGGACTCTTTCTTTAAATTGATAATTAGCACTCAATGAATGAAAGTGCTGACAAATCCAGAAGGAGGGATTAGATATGCAGGATGAAAAAAATACGGTAAATAAGACACCTGATGTTTTGAAGCTTTCTAATGAGTTGATGTATCGAAGATATCTTCTTAACAAAGATCAGCTTCGTAATTTTTTTAAAGAGTTGAGTATTCCGGATTATATTGCACTGCATATTATTCAGGAAACAGAAGAACTAACGGAGATTTATGAAGGACGGACTTATTTGAAGGATCTTGCAGAAAAAATGCAGATGACAATTCGTCAGACATCTAAAATGGTAGGAAATCTGAGAGACAGAGGTCTTCTTTTGTGGTCACATGACGGCAATGGCAGTGAAGGTACTTATGTGACAATTACAGAATCAGGGAAGAAGCTTTTAAAAAATCAGGAACAGATTTTAAGAGACTATTATGGAAAAGTGATTGAAAAATATGGAAAAGAAAACCTGATACAGCTTCTACGACTGATGAAAGAACTGGAAACCGTGATGAGCAGTGAACTGGAAAGAATGGAGGATGCGTGTGAAGACAGAGATGATGAATGATTATACAGCCAGACTGGAATCGGTATGCCGCATAAATGATTCGATTGCTCCCAGATTATATGATGAATATGGAGTAAATCTGGGCCTTCGTGATGAGAATGGAAATGGTGTACTTACAGGGCTTACTAATATTTCCAAAATTGTTTCTTCCAAAATCGTAGATGGACATAAGATTCCCTGTGAAGGAGAATTGTGGTATCGTGGGTATCGAATAGAACGACTGCTTGATAGTATTGGGGATACAAAATTCGGATATGAAAAAATAGCGTATCTTCTTTTGATGGGAGAACTTCCCACACCTGAACAGGAGAAGGAATTTGCTGAACTGATTGGAAAATGTCGAATACTCCCTACCAACTTTACAAAAGATGTTATCATGAAAGCACCCAGTGAGGATATTATGAATTCTATGACCAGAAGCATTCTGACACTGGCGTCGTATGATGAACAGGCAAAGAATACCAGTGTACAAAATTCTCTGCGGCAGTGTATTCAGTTGATCGGCGAATTTCCACTTATTGCCGTGTATGGATACCATGCTTATAATCATTATATTAAAAATGACAGTTTATATATCCATCATCCGGATCCTTCCTTGTCTACGGCTGAAAATCTGCTTATGATGCTGCGTCCGGATCAGAAGTATACGGAAGTCGAGGCAAAGACGCTGGATACCGCACTGATTCTTCATATGGAACACGGCGGCGGCAATAATTCTACCTTTACAACAAGAGTAGTGACCTCATCCGGTTCGGATACTTATTCTACGATCGCAGCAGCTATGTCATCTTTGAAAGGTCCGAAGCATGGAGGCGCCAATATAAAGGTTATGGAGATGATGGAAGATATCCGGAATCATGTCAGTGACTACAGTGATAGGGAAGAAATAGCCGCATATCTTTCAAAAATATTGAATAAAGAGGCATTTGACGGTAAAGGTCTGATCTATGGAATGGGACATGCCGTATATTCTCTTTCCGATCCCAGAGAAAAAGTGTTCAAGCATTATGTGGAAAAGCTGGCAATGGAAAAGGGAAGAGAAGAAGACATGCAGCTGTATCAGAATATTGAAGAACTGGCACCGCAGCTTATTGCTGAAAAACGTCATATATTTAAAGGTGTCAGCCCCAATATTGATTTTTACAGTGGTTTTGTTTATGAAATGTTGGGAATTCCTCAGGAACTTTATACGGCAATGTTTGCGGTTGCCAGGATCGTTGGATGGAGTGCACATCGTATTGAAGAACTGATCTGCACGGATAAAATTATACGTCCGGCTTATAAAAGTGTGATGGAAGAAAAATAAACAGATATGAAATGAGGAGAGAGAATTATGTGGATCAAATATCTTTCAGGCCCGATCATCGGTGCAATCATCGGATATTGTACGAATTATGTAGCCGTGAAAATGTTGTTTTATCCCAGAAAGGAAATACGGATTTGTGGTCATAGACTGCCATTTACGCCTGGGGCAATACCAAAAGGGAAGCCAAGACTGGCAAAGGCAGTTGGAAATATTGTTGGAAAGAATTTAATTACAAAAGAGGATATAAAAGGACGTTTCCTGAGTGAAGAAACAAAGAACGGTGTTGTTGATCGTGTCGTTAAGTATCTTGATACAGATATAGAACATGGACTAAGAAGTCTGACAGGTGCAAATGACGAAGCATATAATTGTACAAAGGAAAAAATATCCGCTGGATTAAGTAAAGAGATTGTGGATTCTCTGGATAATATACAGATTGGTTCTATTATAGCCGATGAGGGTGGAAAAATCATAAGAGAAAAAACAAAAGGCACAATGCTGGATATGTTCCTTTCAGATGAAATGATTTCCTCTCTTCTGGGAACCATGGGAAATGAAATACAAACCTGGATCAAAGAAAGAGGAGAGTCATACATCAAACCCGAACTTGACAGAAAGCTTAATAATATTGAACAAATGTCCGTGTCACAACTTCTTGGAAAAGCAGGTATGGATCAGGAACAGATAAGAAATCTGGTGGAGACTGTCTATGAAAAAGCATTGAACAGTGAAATTGAAAATGTATTGGAAAAGATCAATATTTCGCAGATGGTGGAAGAAAAGATTAATGCAATGAGTGTGGAGGAACTGGAACATATTGTGTTGGCTGTAATGAAAAAGGAATTGAATACAATTGTGAATCTGGGAGCATTGATTGGGTTTTTACTAGGCGTATTGAATATCTTTTTCTAGATTTTTCTGAATTCAGGGAGAAATCAAAAGATGAATCGCAAAAGTAAATTCAACCGACAAGTGGAATTTACTTTTGCAAATGAGATTGGGAATAAAAACGTTGAAAAAAGGTTGACAAATGGGTTTCGTGGTGGTATCCTGACAAAGCTGTCTTTGAAATTGTCGATAAACAGCCGGGATATCTGAAATCCCGGAAAAAGTAGAAGTTTGGAAAAATCAAAATATTTGAAAAAACTTATTGACAAATCAGAAAACAGATGATATTATATCAGAGTTGCGTCTG
>SFGF01000072.1 GCA_004556655.1 Lachnospiraceae bacterium
AATAAATCTCTTAGCAAAGCTAAGAGCGCACTTCTATACATGCATTTTCAATGCCATGTATCGTGCGTCCTGCGGAGCTGTCTCCCGATTGAAGATTGATTCAATCGGGGAGATATGCGAAAGCAGGCTTTCGGACAAGAGGGTTATTCCCCCCTTGCGGCACAAGTGCCTATCCTCTGTTTACTTCGTCTATGTATCAATCCATACTGGTTTGATACACGAACGAAGTTGTAGGAAAAATAAAGTGTATATGAAATTGAGGTGATGTAAAATGGAACATCTGGATGATAATCAATTCTATTCCACTGCAATATTTTTTTCTTTTTATATAAGAGGTGTATATAAAGATGGATATTAGAATACTGCGGTATTTTTTGACGGTGGCGAAAGAACAGAACTTTACAAAAGCGGCAGAACAGTTGAATATTACTCAACCAACACTTTCAAGACAGCTTTCTGCATTGGAGGATGAGATTGGAAAGGCCCTTTTTATAAGGGGAAATCGAAGTGTCACACTTACAGAGACGGGATTATTATTAAAAAGACGGGCTTTGGAGATCCTTGATCTGGAAGAAAAAATGATGGATGAGCTAATGGCGAAAGAAGAATTGATAGAAGGTACTATTACAATCGGATGTGGTGAGTTTGCGGCTGTAGAAACATTGGCTGAAATTTGTAAGGTATATAAGGAAAAATATCCAATGGTGCAGATTGCTTTACATACAGCAACTGCAGATTCGGTATATGATATGATGAATCAGGGTTTAGTGGACATAGGATTGTTTCTGGAACCGGTAAATACAGAAGGTCTGGATTATATCAGAATCATGGACAGTGACCGTTGGGTTGTTGGGATAAAACCGGATGATCCGTTAGCATGCAAAGAATATATTACAAAAGATGATCTTTTGGACAAACCGCTCATCCTTCCGAAAAGACGGAACGTGCAGAGCGAACTTGCCAACTGGTTTGGCAAGGATTTCAATAGGCTTCATATCTCTTTTATCAGCAATCTTGGAACGAATGCTGGTGTTATGGCAATTCATGGACTGGGATATCCGGTTTCAATCGAAGGTGCTGCAAAGTACTGGAGAGAGGATTTGCTTGTTCAGAGAAGATTGTATCCTCAAATAACCGCAAGTACGGTAATCGCATGGAGAAGGAATATACCATATTCAGTGGCAATGAATAAATTCATAGAAGAAATCAATGCTTTTGAGGCATAGAAAATGATTTGATATAGGCATTAGACATAATATAATACTGAGGAATATAATAAATGTGTAAGGTATGGATGATAAATACTTTACACATTTTTTGTTTGACAATAAGGAGGATTACCTATGGGAAAAAGATTAGTTGCATATTTCAGTGCAAGTGGAACAACAAAAAAAGTTGCAGAGATGATTGCATCAGCTGCTGATGCAGATATGTATGAAATCGTACCAAAACAACCATATTCAAAGGCGGATTTAAATTGGATGGATAAAAAGTCCAGAAGCAGTGTGGAGATGAGTGACAAAATGTTCAGACCGGAAATATCCGATACAGATGTTCCGGTTGATCAGTACGATGAGATCTTCATAGGTTTCCCAATCTGGTGGTATGTAGCACCAACAATTATTAATACATTTTTGGAAAGCTATGACTTTTCGGGTAAAAAGATTGTATTGTTTGCAACTTCCGGTGGAAGTGGATTTGGAAATACGGTAAGTGAGCTTAAGCCATCTGCACCTGATGCAGAGATAGTAGAAGGTAAAGTATTTCATAAGGCTACAAAGACGGAAATTGCAGAGTGGATAAAAAGTATTTCGTAAGGAAGGTGGATGAAATGAAAAGAATTACACAAACAGCAGGAAGGAATGCTCTTAAAGAGTTTTCGCCGGAATTTGCACACTATAATGATGATATTCTTTTCGATGAGAACTGGAATAATCAGGATATTGATCTTAAGACAAGAAGTATCATAACAGTAGTGGCGTTAATGTCTTCCGGGATAACAGATTCATCTTTAAAATATCATTTACAAAATGCAAAAGACCATGGTGTGACACAAAAAGAGATTGCGGCAATTATTACCCATGTGGCATTCTATGCAGGCTGGCCAAAAGCCTGGGCAGTTTTTAATCTGGCAAAGGAAGTATGGCAGCCAAAGGAAGGGGATCTGCAATATGAAGATGAGGGTATGAGAGCACATGCAAAATCGATGGTGTTTCCGATAGGACAGCCCAATGATGCATTTGCAAAATATTTTGTTGGACAAAGCTATCTCGCACCGGTATCCACAGAGCAGGTTGGCATTTTCAACGTGACATTTGAACCCGGATGCAGGAATAACTGGCATATTCATCATGCGAAAAGTGGTGGCGGACAAATCTTAGTATGTGTAGCCGGGCGGGGTTACTATCAGGAGGAAGGCAAGGAAGCGGTAGAAATAAAACCGGGCGACTGTATTAATATCTCTGCTGAAGTGAAGCATTGGCATGGGGCGGCTCCGGATGAATGGTTTTCCCACCTGGCAATTGAGGTGCCGGGAGTGGATTGCTCCAATGAGTGGTGTGAGACAGTATCAGAGAAAGAGTATGCTGGATTAAGATAAGGAGAGGGTTATGGAATACGGTAAACTTGGGAATACAGATATAGAAGTGTCAAAATTATGTGTGGGCTGTATGAGTTTTGGAAAAGCCGGAACCATGCATGACTGGACGCTGGATGAAGCTGAGAGTGAGAAGGTTATCAGGCATGCACTTGATTTGGGATATAACTTTTTTGATACTGCAAATGGATATTCAGCAGGAACAAGTGAGGAATACTTGGGAAGAGCGC
Organism: Lachnospiraceae bacterium; assembly: GCA_004556655.1. Classification (GTDB taxonomy): domain Bacteria; phylum Bacillota; class Clostridia; order Lachnospirales; family Lachnospiraceae; genus Oliverpabstia. The sequence continues at coordinate 2,827 of SFGF01000072.1, forward strand.
TGAAGAAAAACATAGCAAGGAATCAGGTTGTGATTGCATCCAAGGTATATTTTAATGAAGGTCGTTTATCAAGACAGGCAATCATGAGGGAAATAGACGGAACTCTGTCACGTCTTGGAACCGATTATCTTGATTTATATATCATCCATAGATTTGACTATGATACGCCGATAGAAGAAACCATGGAAGCATTGGATGAACTTGTAAAATCAGGAAAGGTTCGGGCACTTGGCGCATCTGCGATGTATGGGTATCAGTTTCACAATATGCAGGTAGTTGCAAGAGATAATGGATGGACACCGTTTTCGGCAATGGAGAATCATTATAATTTGCTTTATAGAGAGGACGAGAGGGAATTGATACCAATTTGTAAGCAAATGAATGTTTCGCTAATACCGTATAGTCCTCTTGCAGCCGGACATCTGGCAAGACCGCAGTGGAAGTCAGATTCTCTCCGTGGAACTACGGATAAAGTTGCTATGGGAAAATATGACAAGACTGAAGCGCAAGACATGCAGATAGTTAAACGTGTAGCGAAGCTTGCCGAAAAGTATAACTGTAAAATGTCACAGATCGCCATTGCATGGCAGTGGGAAAAGGGGATTGTATCGCCGATTATTGGAGCTACAAAAACAAGTTATTTAGATGACGCAGCGGGAGCTTTTGCAGTAAAATTAACTGTCAAGGATATTGCATATCTGGAAGAACCATATGTTCCCCATAAGATTGTTGGAGCAATCGATAAAAATCCGGAGCAAGGTGTGATTTTGCTGGATGAAAAGAAATAATGGGAAAAGGAGACAATGCGATGTTTAATAATATATTAACATTAAATAACGGAATAAAGATACCACAGTTAGGACTTGGCACATGGTTCATTCATAATGATATAGTAGCTTAAACATATAGAGGATTACGGACAGAGTGGTCACTTTCCTGAATATGGTGGAAAAATGTAGAGGTGACACAATGAAGAAATATTTGTCGATTATTTTGGGAATTATTCTCACCGCCTGTTTGGTTACATGTGGTAGTTCTGACAAGGATTTTGTAGACAATCAGGATGAAGAAGTAATTAGTAATCAGGAAGTATCTGATATGATGTTATTTATCTGGGATATCCAATTTGGTGGGGACTGCTCCTCGAATTATACCGACATTTATAGAAAGCTATGACATCAGCGGAGCAACAGTCTATACGTTTTGTACTTCTGGAGGCAGCGGAATTGAAAATAGTATTTCGGATTTGCAGAAGCTGTATCCTGATGTGAAGTTTGCTGATTAATTCGCTGTATAATTTCGTAGATTCAGTTTTTATTTCCAGAGTGTCTGAAAATGCTCTAGCGGCAGTATCTCTTGCGGTTCCTGTTCAGATGATGATCTCTGCACTGGGTTTTGGAAATGCAATAGGACTGAATGCAGCCATTTCCAAAGCACTTGGAGAGAAGCGACCAGACAAAGTCCGCAAAGCAGCGGATGCTTCAATTTTTATCGGAATTTGTGCGTGGATTCTGATTTCAATTTCATGCTTGCTATTTGTTAAACAGTATTTTGCCTGGCAGTCTGAGGGAAATGAAGTCATCGCCAGATATGGACGACAGTATATTACTATTTGTATGCTGTTTTCCTTTGGGCAGATGGGACAGTGGATTTTTGACCGCTTCGTTATTGCCAGCGGAAAATCATCTTTGTTCTTACTTACTCTGTCTGCAGCTTCAATTACAAATTTGATTTTAGATTCGATTTTTATTTTTGGATTATTTGGTTTGCCAAGATATGAAGAGGGTAAAATACGGGCTATTGGCGTGTCAAATTTTGAACCGGGACAGCTTGTTGACCTGATTGCATATAACAAGATTGTGCCTGCAATCGACCAGATCGAAACAAATCCTGTCATCCAGCGGCAGACCAGTCCGTTATCCAGCGAAAAATCTTTACTTTCCGGGCTGTCCATAAAATCCTCAAATACTTCATATAAAAATTCAGGCTGGCTCATCTGGTTACTTTCGCTGATATGATTTTTTAAACATGTCATTATAGAGCTAAAATCGCATCGATCCAATCGTAATCCCACCTTTTCGTATCATTTCTGTTTTTATCTGGTACTAGATTTCTTTTATCATAGTACAAACATATGTTCCGCGTAATGGTATTTCAACTTTACGAACAAAAATAACAGGGTAACAGTCAATCTATACTCAATTCCTGTCCAATGAGAATCTAAAAGCTTTCCTGTAATATGACCACATATTTGTGAAACAGAATGTTGAATTTGAATGGTGCATTGATTTTCTTGTGCGAATGTTAGATAAAAACGGCGAAGAGCTGCTCCGGGAACTGGAGGAAGAAAAGAAAAACAATGGACAGGAGAAAACTGAAGAAAACAAAAAAGAAGCGGCAGCTTCCTGAGATGGAAATCGCAGGACTGCCGTTTTCTATATGGTTTTAATATAATTTATATCTGCAACTCTTCTGCCGGATTTTCACCGAATTTTTCACAGAAGTGATAGGAAATCACAGATTTCAGATGCCGTTCCACATGAAGAATATACTTTAAAAATAAAGTCCGTAACTCTTCAAAGAATAGTAGCTGATATGCTCTAACATATGGATGGCAGTTGGAACATCTGAAATGGTCAATTGTTTTTCGATTGGGCAAAGAAAAATGGATTGAATTTTTAATGTATGTGGAAAACAGGATTTTGCAAGAGGCCCTAATCTGCGGGAGGTTGTACTTCCTGATAGTATTTCACAGATCGGATAATATGCATTCGCATATTGTCCTTTGGTGGAAAAGGTTTCCATGCAGAACAGGGCCCGTTTTTTATTTTCAAGACGTGGTATACACACAAACTTTGGATTATAAACAAGATGACAGAGATAGATTTTTATGTCATAAGAAAATCCACCTTGATATCTGGATGAGTTTTTCTAAGATCCTTAGGGGTACAATGGAATTTGGCATCAAATAATTTGCGGAAGGTGGCGTAATTTGTAAAACCATTTTCTGTAAGAATCTGTCCTATAGGAAGATTGGTGGTCATGAGATCGTGGTAAACATAATACAGCCGTACATCATTGACAAAGGTTAAGAAGGACATCCCCATATTTTCTTTAAAAAAACGACAAAAATATTGCGGCTGCAAATGTACGTAATCTGCCACTTCCTGAATGGAAATTTGCTCATGATAATGAGAATAAACATATTCGATCAATGAGGATAAGCGTTGTTCATTCTTTTGTTGAGAGCCTGTTTTTCTATCAGGCGTGGGAATACGAAAATTGTGCTGTAATTGGAACAGCAACTCAAAGACCAGACTGTTAAAACGGAGCATATAGTCTTCAGGTTTGATACTGGTGATAATATCCATATCTGTAAGGATTTTGTGAAAGATATCAAGCTTGGTTTGAATTTTCAAATCCGGTGTATGTGGATTAATGTCGTAGTAGCAGGATTCTACATCAGGAATATATTTTTTTAAAAATTCTATGGGAAGCTCCAGAAGAATACCGATACTGCCGGGAGTGCTTTTGGTTGCGTGAAGAGTACCGATATTGATCAGAAAAAATTCTCCTTCATTTAATTCAATCGTGCGGTCTTTCAAAGAGACCCAGGTTTTTCCCGATATATTGCAGATAATTTCGATTCCATTATGCCAGTGAAAGGGAATGTAACATTTGCTTTCAGTAATTCTCATAAAGAATACATCAGAGCCTTCCATTGTAGCGGACATTTCATATTTACGAGTTTCGGAGAGGGACATTTTATTTTCTCCTTTCTCAAGACAGTTTCAGTTTTTTCTATAGTATAGCATAAAAAAGATAATATTTGATAAAAAAAATGATAATCAGAGCTCTAATGAGAGAGAAAAAAATCAGATATAATTTTTTTATCAAATATAATCATATCTAAAATGAGAGAAGGAGGAATATGATGATGGGAACAAAAGCTCAAAGACAGGAAATGACCATGGAAACCTTTAACCATCAGAAAATAGGCATGTTTGAAAAGATTGCCTATGGAATGTCAAACATGGGGGGAAATATTTGCAATACAGCGATTGCTTCATTTATTACTCTCTATTATACGGACAGTGTAGGCATAGCAGCTGCAACAGTTGGAACTATGCTGCTGATTGCGCGAATTTTTGACGCTATTTCTGATATTGTTATGGGAACAGTTATTGATCGAACCAATACAAAATGGGGACAGGCCAGACCGTGGTTTGTGCTTAGCATTCTTCCCTTTGTGCTTAGTACAATTCTGGTTTTTGCTGTACCGGATGGCATGAGTACGCTCGGGAAAACAATATATATGTATGTTACTTATATATTTACGGGTGTTATTTGCTATACAATGAATAGTTTGGCTGCGGTATCGATGCAGTCGTTGATGACAGGTGATACTAAGGAGCGAATGGGGCTGAATGCGCCATATCAGATTTTTGGTTTTGTATCGATTATTGCGGTTAATATGGTTACAATAAATCTGGTAGAAACTACTGAAGAAAGTAAAAAAGAAATCAAGGTAACATTGCGTCAGGGTCTTCCTGTTTTGCTGCGGAATAAGTATTTTTATATTGTACTAATCCTTTCAATTTCAAATTACATTACCATAAATACATTTAATGCCGGCGGAGTTTATTATGCAATGTATATCCTTGGAAACGGAAATTTGTTTGGACTGATGACAATTGCAGGAATGTTGCCAACCATACTCCTTACAACAGCAGTTCCCTATGTTGGAAACAAACTGGGTAAGAAAAATACGTTGATGTTGGGTTACATTTTACAGGCTGTAGGTTTTGTGATTGTAAATATTTCAGTGATACATTGGATCACAGTGCAATTTCTGTAATGCAGGTAGAGAATGGGGAAAAGAAGGAATTTCCGGAAGCAAGAAATTATGTTGAAGACGGTCAGGACATCTGGATGCGACTTGAAATAAACGGAAGAAATATTCAGTTTAAATGGTCTGTTGATGGTGAAAGTTACAAAACCATAGGCCCGCGTTTTGATACTAGCAAATTTTCTGATGAATATTCTGAATTTGGGGAATTTACAGGGTCTTTTGTTGGGATAACCTGTGGGGATCGAATGATGCATCAGCATACAGCAGACTTTGATTTCTTTGACTATCAGGCTGATGAGAAAGCGGATGTGGAATAATTCTTAGTTGTAGGATATAAGAATGACACGAAGAAAAATCATAATAGGAAATATGAAAGATATCGATAAAAACAGCCTTCAGGTTCTTAAGAATCTGGAGGTTGTTCTGCATAGAAAATTCCCACCTTGATTATAGTCCGAAATCGTACTATAATATCGTTGCGGGGTGACAATGATTATGAATATCAGACAAAAATTAAACAAAATTTATAATGAACTAAATGGATTATACCATGATATTAGTATGAAGCTTGGTTTATCAGATAGCGAATCAATGGTTATGTATATGCTTTATGATACGCAAGAGCCGTTGACACAAAGCGATATTGTGAAGGCTACCGGATTAAGTAAACAGACCCTTAATTCTGCTATCAGAAAGCTTGAAAAAGAAGGAATCATCATTTTGGAAAAATTGAATGAAAAATCGAAAAAAATCGTGATGACGAATATGGGACAAGTATTGATTGCGCAAAAGATAAAGCCGTTAGTTTATATGGAAGATCGTGTTTTGGATTCATGGACGGAAGAAGACAGACAGAAATATCTTGAGCTGATTGAAAAGTTTAAAGAAGAATTTGAAAAGGAAGTAAAAGCGTATGATAAGAGGCAATAGTATTCAGCTATCAGACCATTTCACTTTTAAAAAGCTTTTTCGATTTGTTATTGCACCAATATGTACCATGATCTTTACCTCTATTTACGGTATTGTAGACGGTTTTTTCGTGTCAAATTATGTAGGAAATACAGCATTTGCATCACTCAATCTGGTTATGCCTTATATTATGATGGTTGCATCCGTCGGATTTATGTTTGGCACGGGTGGAAATGCGTTAGTATCGTTGCACCTGGGGCTTGATGAAAAACAGAAAGCGAAGGAATATTTTTCACTTATTGTTTATACGCTGATTGGAATAGGTGTGGTTCTTGCTGTTGTTAGTATATTTCTTGCACCGGGCATTTCTAAACTTCTTGGTGCAAGTGAAGCAATGCTTCCTTACTGTGTATTGTATTTAAGAATTAATATGATTGGTATCGTTTTTTTCATGCTGCAAAATCTATTCCAGTCATTTTTGATTACTGCTGAAAAACCGAGAATTGGATTTGCGATAACGTTGATAGCGGGTTGTACGAACATGCTGCTGGACTGGATTTTAGTAGGAATCTGTAGCTTAGGTATAGCTGGGGCAGCATGGGCAACTGTTACCAGTCAGATAGTGGGTGGTATTGTTCCGTTTGTCTATTTCGTGGTTTCCAAATCCAGTATCTTGAAACTAACGGGTACAAAATTCGAAGTGAAAGTAATTGCTAAAACTTGTGGAAATGGAGTGAGCGAATTTTTGTCGAATGTATCGGCATCTATTGTCGGATTTTTATATAACTTGCAATTAATGCGTTATGTGGGAGAAAATGGCGTATCTGCTTATGGTGTTATCATGTATGTATCTTTTGTATTTGTGGCGATATATATTGGATATTCTATGGGAGTTGCACCGATTATTGGTTTTAACTATGGATCAGGGAACAAGTCAGAACTTCAAAATATATTTAGAAAAAGTGTTGGCATACTTACAATTACAAATATCTTGATGTTTGTTCTGGATGAAAGCCTGACAGTACCCATGGCAAAGATATTTGTTGGATATAATCAGGCGCTGAACGAATTAACCATACGTGGAATGAGAATCTACTCTATAGCTTTTTTAGTTATGGGATTTAATATATTTGCATCAGCTTTTTTCACAGCATTAAGTAACGGGAGGGTTTCGGCAATTTTGTCTGTTATCCGTACATTGATTTTGCAGTTAATCATGATATATTTACTGCCGATGTTATTGGATGTGGATGGACTTTGGGCAGTGGTAATAGCAGTTGAAGGGATAAGTTTGATAGTGACAATTTATTATATTCTAAAGAATCGCAAAAATTATGGCTATATGAAATAAGTATAAATGTTTAAAAGCAAGGGATAAAACGGGATACAGAAAAGATAGATATGTCAAATATAACACCGGAGCAGGTATTGGTGGAGCTGGGATATCAGGGAGAAGTGAAATAGATGAATGATAAAAGATTAAAAATTGCATTGCTGCAAATTTTGCCGACAGGAACATTGGAAGGCAATCTGAAAAAAGGTATTTTATATTGTATGAAAGCAAAAGAACAAGGGGCAGATATTGCCTTATTTCCGGAAATGTGGAGCGATGGCTACGAAATACCGGAAGATATAGAAGAACTAAATCGTATGGCTGTTCCGGCAGATGGAGAGTTTGTAAAAGCGTTTGGAAGTCTGGCGGCAGAACTTGATATGGCAATTGCGATTACCATTTTAGAAAAACATGATCCTATGCCCAGAAATACGGTTGTTTTATTTGATCGCCATGGTATGAGACAATATATATATGCAAAGGTTCATACCTGTGACTTTGGTGATGAAAGTAGACTGGAAGCAGGTGATGAGTTTTTTGTTGTTGATCTGGATACAAGAATTGGAAAAGTAAAAGTAGGATCTATGATTTGCTATGACAGAGAATTTCCGGAAAGTGCCAGAATCCTCATGTTAAAAGGTGCAGAGATAGTACTGGTTCCCAATGCATGTCCGATGGAAATGAATCGATTAGCGCAGCTGCGGGGAAGAGCATATGAGAATATGATGACAATTGCCACATGCAATTATCCGGAAGGAAAGCCGGATTGTAACGGACATTCATCCGTATTTGATGGTGTGGCATATCTGCCGGAATTGCCTTCTTCCAGAGATACATGTATACTTGAAGCAGACGGAAAAGAAGGAATTTACGTAGCTGAACTTGATATCGATATGCTTAGACAATACAGATGCAATGAAGTTCATGGGAATGCATATAGACATCCGGAAAAGTACGGTATTTTGGTAGAAAATAACGTTGAGGAACCATTCATTAGAAAAGACAAGAAATGATGACATAATTGCATTCGGAAATCGCAATCGGAAACTTTGACTACAACTTTGCCGCCTGTCTATCCATATCCTTGTAAATATGGTATACTTCATATAACGACAGATATTTGCCATATGCCGGCACAAGAAAAGAGAAAAAGGAGAATTACTATGGAATGGAAAGATAATCTGACAGGACTGCAGCATCTGGGAATCCCCACAAAGGATATTGATAAAACCATCGCTTATTATCAAATGATCGGTTTTGAATTGGTACATGAAACAATGAACGGAAAGAACAGGGTAGCTTTTCTGAAATGGAAGGATCTGATCATTGAGACGTATGAATCAGATCAGGTTTCCGAGGTTACAGGCGTGGTAGATCATATCGCCATGAATGTGCTGGATATTGATGCCGCCTATGAGCATATTACAGGTCTTGGCGTGAAGATCCTGGAGGAGATTACTTTCCTGCCGTTCTGGGATAAAGGTATCAAGTATTTCCTGACAGAAGGTCCAAACAAGGAAAGACTGGAGTATACACAGTATCTGTAAAATTGCCGTGAGGGTCTATACATTATTTTTTTGTATGGATACTTTGGCGGCAATTCAGGAAGGACACTTTATAAAAATGGATCAGGATTCTTTTGAGAGTCCAACCACGCCAAAGGCTCCGGGACCGCCGTGACAGGTGATAACACCGCCGGTAGGAACCCAGGTCACTTTTTTAATGCCTTCGTCATAAGCAGTCTGCTCGGCGACTTTCATGATTTCTTCGGATAATCCCGGTGTCTGGATCAGCCAGAGTTCCTCTTTGCCAAGATTCTGCTGTGCTATATAGTCTGAGATCAGCCGGGGAACTATTTTTTTCATGTTTCCGCGCTGTTTTTTAGTAGCTTTCAGATAACCATTCAGAATTTCAATACAGGGATGAATCTTTAACAGCGTTCCGCAGATGGCAGTGGCGTTGCTGACTCTTCCGCCGGCTCTTAAGAATTCAAGAGTGTCGGGTACGAAGCACATATGCACCTGGTCGGATAAAGCCTGTGCGGTTGTCAAAGCGTCATCGATGGTCCATTCCGGATGTTCACGAAGAAGCCTTGCCATGGTTATGACGACCACATACTGACCGGCTGACACCTGTTTGGTGTCAAGGCTTTTGATATAATCACTGCCTTCAGCAGCAATCTGAGCACTCTGATAGGAACAGGTAGTAACTGCGGAGTAGGCAAGATACAGAATTTGAGCATCCGGATATGCAGTATGGATTCTGTCAAAGGCAACAGTAAAATCTTCCGGAACACAGCCACTGGTTTTGGGCAGAATTCCTGTTTCTTTATAAAACGAAACTACGTCGGATGCCGGGAAACTTCCGTCCTCTTTGGTTGTGTCGCCGAAAGAAACATGCATCGGTACAAGTTCGATCCCTTCCTTTTTTGCCAGATCTGCAGGAATATCAGATCCGGTTTCTGCCATTAATATAATCTGAGACATAACGTTCCTCCATAAGTTTTATCGTATTTTGATTATGTTCATATATGATTACTGTTTGCCGGGCAAACAACAGCCATATGATTTAATGTGGTTTTGAGAACTACTTATCATTGTACTGTATCTATTCTTATGATACAATTTACAATACCAGGATATCTGTAAATAATTGTAGCTGAAAGGAATATAGTAGATGAAAGATACCGGACTCAAAAAGTATACCAAAAGGAACCTTTTTACCAGACAATGTATCGGTGAAGCGCTTATTGCACTGTTGGACGAAGTACCTTATAATCAGATTAATACCTCTATGATCTGTAAAAAAGCAGGAATTTCCCGAATGACCTTTTATCACTATTTTTATACCAAAAACGAGATTATGAACAATTATATCTATGAAATATTTACGAGCTTTCAGCGCATTATATCTTGTCCTATCACAATGGATATCATACGGGACTATGACTATATTTTGCAGGCAATTCAATTCTTTGACCAATATGCTTCTTTTGTATTGACACTGCGAAAGTCGGGTCAGTATTGCCTTCTTCTGGATAATGTGAATCATTATTTTGAAGAAGTTGTGGCGCCATCTTATTCAGGATCGCTGTATGATCTCTATTTTTACAGCGGAGCACTTCTTAATGTTTTCGTATTGTGGGAAGAAAATGGGAAGAAAGAGACACCGGAAGAATTGGCAGCTGTTATGTGCAGGCTGATGAAAAATCCCTGTGGGACAAAAGAATAGTTGATGGATAAGCAAAAGGCTTAGGAGTCTACAGATATTTAGAATCCTAAGCCTTTGATAATAATATACGGCAATAAATCATTATTCAAAGCTATCCCAAGTCAGGTAGGGTCTCTGGAAGATCCCAACTAAAGCAAGCAACAGGCACAACAGCCCCAGACAAAAAACGCCGACCATCATTAGCATGATAAAAGGCAGGAAGATTGCTTCCAGTAAATTGCCGCACCGGGTCCAACATTTGATGAGTGTTACCAGACCGGCGATTGCAAAACCACCGCCCACAATGATACCTGTTAAAATGGCTCCGATGCCAACTTCAAAATCAAGACTGAACAAATAGATATAAAGTATTGGTGCACCGATTCCACAGTATAGCAGTAATCCATCCCAGAAGGAAAAAATCTTGCTCCAATGAGGTTTCAAAGGCAGATAAAGTATCAGACCCAGAAGGGCAAACATCATACAGAGTTCACTAAATAATTTTGCAAGTTGATTCATATCCATTACGTAATTCCTCCCTATTAAGTTGATTCATAAATATTATGAGACAATTTTTCCAATATATCGGCAGTTTCCGTTGCTGTCAGTGTCAGAGGACTTCCAGGAAGATAGGTCATCCAACTATGAAATGCCCTGCTTAGATTTGGCTCTTTGATCCAGACGGAACAGAGACCGTCAGATAAAGGAAATTGTCTTGTGGTAAAAAAACCAATACCCTGTTCAGCAGAAGTACACATGGAAAGATAGTCAGGGAATACATTTTCTCTGAAAATATATCCGGTTACATTTCCGGAGCGAATTGCTTCTGCTAATTCACGCATCAGCCAGCGACGTTCTTCCGTGGTAAATGGAGTGACAATTTCAACCGGGTAATCATCCAAAGTCCCATCCATCATAAAACGTTTTAATCCGGCTTCTGAAAAAATGGTGTAGAAGTGAGATACCATTTGAAGAAGAGAAAAACGTTCCTTTGCTGCCTGTAATATTTGTTCATAACCAGTCAGCCCCTGCCGTATGTGGGATAAGATAAACTCGTCTGAATAAAAACGAGCGAAACAGGGTTGATCCATTGCCATATAGAATCCATCCGGTTCCGTGCACCGCTGATAGGATTCAAGAATTTCCAACGGATTACTGGTATATTGGATCAAGCTGTAGCATGAGGTGATCAATGACTGAAAATGCCGCCGGTAATAAGCTATTGAATCCGGACTGCGCAGCAGCATTGCACATGCGTCATCTTCTGACAAACATACCACACAACTGTGTGTTATAAGAAAGTATGGGAATGGATCAGTATAATGTGTGGAAATATTGTTGTCATAATAGTAGTACGGATGATAGTGTTGTCTGGATAACAGGCAAATTGGTAAAATCCGACAGAAGAACTCCAAATTGTGCAGATTGATATCTGTTCCTGTAGAAGATGCATCAAAACATATGATCTGAGTGATATCCATTGACATTTTATCATCCATGTAACGATGAATCAGATCGGTATGTAAAAAGGTGTCCGAAGGTGGAACCGTAAGCTCCAATCGGGCATCTGTTCGGGACATCTCTTCGGAGAGTACCATGCGCAGCAAGAACTGTACATTTGTTTCACCTGTAAATACAGATTTTTCACCTGCGTACTGTTCAAGATCCATCAGTAACTGGGTTCTTTCAAAGGCTGGAGCAGAAAAATCCAGGCAGGACAGATTGCTGAACAGTTTTCCGACCAGTTCATGGGAATGACGTGTCCCTTTCTCCTCAAACTGGTCATCATAGTAGGAGCGTAACCTTTTTTCTTCCGATGGAGTTAGCCGCAGATGATAGATCAATTCATCAAGGGCATGATACGGAAGGGTCCTTGAGCCAGTCAATACTTTGGAAAGGTGTGTACGCTCCATGCCCGTTAGACGGGCAAGGGAAGAAACAGATATCTGTTTATCCTTCATAAGTTCTCGCAAGTATTCACTGAATAACAGCATATTCCGCCTCCATTTCTACAAGGGTATAAACACGTTTATTATAGCATGAGGAAATCAAATAATATGTGCACAACTTTGCAGAATATTTTGCACAAATCTTGTCACACATCAGAATCATATATTTTTCACAATCTTAAATATTGTGAAAAGATTTTTTCGTAAAAGCGATATATTTTTCTACGCTGTCATTGACATATTTTCCTTTTTTCCATACAAGACCTATTTCCTGACGGATTGTTGGTGTCACCGGAATGCCGATCAGTCCGGGCAAATTTTTCATCATGGACGCATAAAGAAAAGCTCCTCCCAGATTTTGAGTAATAAAACTGCGGATGGTATATAACTGACTGGCATGCATGATTACATTGGGTTTTATGCCCAGAGTTTCAAAGCGCGAATATAACGTAGTATTGAGAACGGAGTCCGTATTATACATAATAAGAGGCTCTTTTTGCAGCATTTCCATTGATATTTCTGTTGCTTTTGCAAACGGATGCTCCGGGGATACACAGAAAACAATCTGCTCGGAAAGAATCTGATAACAATTCAATTTATCAATTTCATAGAAATTCATATTCACAAGTGCAAGGTCAAGAACATCCTCTGAAACAAGATTCGCCGCACGAATAGAGCCATACTCAAATAATTCCACAGGGATGGAAGGATAAGCTTTTTGAAACGCAAGCAGCATATCCGGAAAAAAATAGTTCTTAATAGTGGCGGAATCCCGATACGAATAGGGGAAATCTGTTTGCCAAGATCATAAAGTTCGGAAGAAGTCTGGTTGATGGTGTCAAGAAGCTGGCTGGCTTTCTGATAAAAAATTTCTCCTTCTTTAGTAAGAATCATATGGTTTTTTGAACGTGCAAATAAATTAATAGAAAATTCTTTTTCTAATTCTTTTATTGCGTTAGATATTGCAGGCTGTGTCACATACAATTTTTGCGCAGCCTGTGTGATGCTGTGGTAACGACAGACGGCACAAAAATATTCTAATTGGATAATCTTCATAGTGGTTTCTCACTTTCTGTTTTATGAAAATGTTTTTTTGTTTAAATTTAACGAAAAAAGTGAAGATGCTTTTTGAAAGTATATCATATTATGAGTGAAAATGCACAAAAAATTAAATGAAATAATCTTTTTTTATGGGGATATAATTATTCATAAATGTACAAGCAAGAACAGGTTTTGTATAATCAATTACTTTACTTTTTCTCTTGTTTGCAGTTGTAATGTTTGTGCTGGAGAAGATTCCTCTGGGAGTCACATCCATGATTGTCTGTATCGGACTGGTCGTAACAGGAGTGTTGGATGTAAAGACAGCTTTTTCAGGATTTATAGACAGTAATGTGATCCTGTTTGTAGCAATGTTTATTGTAGGCGGTGCGTTGTTTGAAACAGGCATGGCAAACAAAATCGGCGGTATTGTAACAAAGTTTGCAAAATCAGAACGTATGCTGATTGTTGCGATTATGGTTATCGTAGGATTGATGAGCGGAGTGCTGTCAAACACAGGAACGGCTGCTGTATTGATTCCGGTGGTGATCGGGATCGCCGCAAAATCAGGGTATAAGAGATCTCGATTGCTGATGCCTCTGGTATTTGCTGCTGCAATGGGAGGAAATCTTTCACTGATTGGCGCTCCCGGAAATCTGATCGCTCAAAGTGCTCTGGAAGAGCTTGACATGGGATTTGGTTTCTTTGAATATGCGATTGTCGGAATGCCGATTTTGATCGTGGGTATCATTTTTTATGCAACCATCGGATATAAGCTTCTGCCAAATCATGAAGTGAAGGATAACGGAGCTTTTGATACACAAAAAGACTTCAGTGATGTTCCGTCCTGGAAGCAATGGTTATCTTTGATTATTCTGGTTTTAACATTGCTGGCCATGATTTTTGAAGATCAGATTGGAATCAAACTCCCGAAAGCCGGTGTTGTAAAGGCGAAGATCCACAGACAGATCCCGGAAGGGTTCCGGATGAAGGCCGTGACGGTCAGAAGGCAACCTTCAGGAAAGTACTATGTCAGTATACTTTTTGAATACTGTGCGGATGAAAACCAAGTCCGGGACAGAGAAAGAAGAGAACGGAAAGTTATCGGT
>SFGF01000179.1 GCA_004556655.1 Lachnospiraceae bacterium
CCGGCAGGCGGTCTCCCTAATTGTTATAAACATACGTTACCACCTGTGTTCCGCTGCTGTCAACCAGCCCGTTGAGATCTCCCTGAACATGCAGCAGCTCAGCCCATGACATTTACAAAATGTACCGCCAATGTATGTATTATCGGATCTTCTTATGTATTATTCCTTATGCCGCTTCCATTACCTTAAGGCTATGGATATGCACAAAGATATAACTTCCGTCTTCTGCACGTTTCACCCAGAATTTCTGTTTATCATGCCGCAGATCATCCCACAGCTTCAGCCTGCTGCCCGGCTTTTCCCCATTCTCTTCCGCGCTCATATATTTCCCCGTTGCATTTTTTGTCTCAAGCAATGTATAACGTGCATGACCATAGGTTTTATCTGTCAGCTTCCATAGCTGTCCTCCATCCGCTTTATTACCAATGAATTCCAGCACGGCGCCGTTGACCGCTTTTCCTTCCGGCACGGTCAGATACATCCCTTCTGCCTTACTCTTTATACGAAAATATCCGTCATCCTCTTCTTCCATGAAAAACAGTTGTGTATCCTTTCCATTCTGTTCCGCCAGCACCGCATCCCGGCGTTTGGCTTTTTCAGCCGGACAGGCATATTTATCCCATGCAGCGTCATTCATATAGGCAAGGTTCAAATCCAGCTTTCCGTTCCAGCCGGGCAGCCGCCCGGAACCGGAATATTGGAATATGGCAGGTTCGCCCCATGCTCCGAACCCTTCCGTGTCTGTCCACGGCTGCTCCTGATATCCCGTAGGGCTGCCGGAAGCATACTGTGCCGCCCACAGGCCATAATCACTTTCTACAACGGTACTCCAGTCAAATCCCCTGCACACACTCTTGCTCATATAAATCATCGGCTTTACCCCGGTCCTGTTCCACACTTCATCCAGCCACTCCTTCGCCCAGGATACTCCCAGGTTCACTTCTTCTTCCCAATCCAGGGCAAGGATGGCGCTTCCGATATAATCTTTTACATGCTCCAGAAAAAATGCCGCTTCTTCCGCCGCACTTCCCGGACAGCCCCGTTCTCTTGCATAATGATATACGCCAACCTTTTTTCCCGATGAAACAGCCTGTCCCAGCGCCCTCCTGAAATCAGGATTCACATATCCCGTTCCGCCGGTTGCCTTCACGATCACAAAATCACAGGGAACAGATGTCAGGTCAATTCCCGCCTGATAGCTTGCAATATCAATTCCTTTCATTCCCATAAAACCATCCCTCCTTTCCTTCATTTTTCTTACATATTTACTGTTCTGCCTTCAAGCTTTTCTGCTGCAGCACATCAACCGCTTTCTTCAATACCTCCGGCATCGGCACTCCCATCAGCCCGGCATTTTCTATAATGGACAGAGCTTCATTTACAATAAAACCGATGCATACCGCATCCCGTACGCAGCCTGTCCCCATCAGCAGGTCCAGCCTTGCCGCGATCAGCACGAACAGAAGCGTCATGCCCTTCCTGCACAGTCCTTTCCATCCCGCCCGGCTTTCCAGCGCGCCGTTTTCTGACTTCGGACTTTTCTTAAAGATTGCCGGGAGAATAATCCCTCCGGTAAACCAGTCGATTGCCATGAATAGAATCAAGGTCTGCAATGCCACGTCCCAGCCGCCAAACAAAGCGGCGGCGGCGCTTCCGAGAATACCGCTGACCGTAAGAAATATCTGCTTCATAACCCTCACCTTCTTTCTTTTTCCATCTTTTTTGTTTCCGTTCTCCTGTTTTCCCGTTTAATAAAAACGGCTGGTGAATATTGGATTTGCATCGCATACACACAACGTAAATCACCACACTCAGCCAGCCGTTTTTTATAAAAATCAAACCTTCAGGAGCTCCCTGCTTATTTTCCCCAGAGTAAAGCTGCCACTTAATTCTTTCCCGTTCTACTCCCCAGGACTCCAGCTTTTCAAAAAGTTCTTTCTTATCCACATCCTCTGCCACATACTCCAAATTTGTTCCCTTCCTTTTTTCCGGCGTCAGAAGCCATGCATAAAAAACCGTTTCCGGATGCCAGCTATGCCAATTTTCAAGATATCGTTCTCCCTTGAAAAACCCGTTCTTTACTTTTTTAACAGTGTGTGTTGACAAAAACAGACATTCTTCATACTCACTGCCTATGGACTTTTTTATAACCCACCTCGTCTTTAACTGCTCCCATGTGTAAGTCCGTTTACGTTTTAATAGCACGAACACGAACGTACATCCTTTTTCATCCATAATCCATGTATGGCAGGTTGTGAACATCAAACATGTAACCAACACCTCTATCATAACGTTCAACCCCACAAAAGCAATCCAATCATACGGCGTTCGTTCTACATCTAACACTCCTAGTACTACTAATAATGCAAGAACCAGCACTATCACTTCTCCCAATATATATGACTCTATACATTTCTTTTTAAAATCTTTAACTGTCACTATTACCATATATAATCTCCTATTACAGTATCCTGAATTTCTCATCTTCCATTATAGAAATTTGTCTGAACAAAATCGAATAAATATTTACTTATGAACCTCTCCTGGCAAATGTATTAATTTTCCTGAACCTTGTGGCATTTTATAATCACCTGAACATGTACACATCCACAAAATGTAATTGGATGTGTACATGACGTTAAAATATAACTATTTACTTTTATTACATCCCCATTACAGAGCTTTCCCTTTTATTAAAATGTTTTATTTTTCATAAATGCCTGTAATTACACTATTCCTTTTATAATTCTATATTTTTGCATAGTGCTCATATACTCTTCCTGCCTTACAGGTTTTGTTATTCCATTATTTGTATTCTTTGACTTACCAGAACTCCTGCACTGTTCCACGCCTTCATGAATCAAATATGATGTTGATGATGATATCAGCTCAGTCCCCATCCCAAATACGGTTTCGTAAAACCTCAGTGCCATTTTCGGCATTTATCTTCTTTCCCTGGATACAGATGTTATATCAGACGGAGAAGTTCATTCCTCACGCCTGACATGAATATTCTGTATTCTTTACGGCTTACATCTGCTCAGATACTTCCTGCATAATTACAACATTAATCTTTTAATATGCTTTTCCGCCATAGTACAGATAATAATAATCCGTAGATGTCCAGAAACCGGAAGGTGTCCCTCTGCCCGGCTTATTGGCAGCCATATAATTCTGAGCCATCCTACCTGCATTGGACAGCCTTGTTTTCTTTACATCCGACACGCTCTGTCCTTTAGAATTTGAAATTTTTTGCTGCGCTGCAACAGAAACAACTTCAACAGGTGTACCAATATTATCTTATGGATGTTCCCTTGTCTCGGAATAATCATCTAAAATATATCTTGCATATTTTGTAGCTTGTCTTTCCTGCCCTATCGGAGTTAACTGTAAACCATTAATCCACTGAAAATAATGTGTTAACTCATGTGCTATAGTGATTAATATCGCAGTTAAAGCACTATCCTTTCCCCATTTAGCGCATAAATCCATATAATCGCCTGCCGCAACGCGTATGTATGGTTCAACTGTATAATCTTCCTCTATTCGCCAAAATGTACCATATACTTTATCACCGTCCATAGCCATAATCTTCAAGGAATTCTTAATATATACTACAACCCTTATGGGGAAAAAGTATTCTTTCCTCAAAAATACAGCAAATTCTTTACACGCTCTACGGACTTCGTTATCTATACCTTTATCAAATCTCAATCTCAGTCCTGACCTATGACCTTCCTTTGATAAATCTATATTTTTCTCCCAGTTTTCTATAGTCCATATATGATACATTTCGTACTCTCCTTCCTTGACTATAACCAATATTAATAATATTTTGTATGTCCCTTCCTTGATGGAGTACGCCGTTTAGGCTTTGTAGGCTTCTTATTCCTGCAATTATTCCTTGATTCAAAGTTATCATCTCGTCTGCTTTTATTTTTATTTTCTCTTCCTTGTTTTTTCTGTCCAGGTCTGGCATACGGAGCAACTTCTTCTTTACTTTTCGCATACTTAATACCAATTGAAATCACACCAACAACCGCAATCGTCCCAATCACAGCCCATCCTGCAGGTACATAGCTCCTTATGCCGTCATAACAGAACCACCCATTGCACCTAAAGAGAAACCCAAACCGGTTGCTAATGTTCCACCGCCTGCAAGGGCAAGCTCCCACATATCTCCCACTTCATCAATTCTATTAACCGGATTATTATCACAATAAATGTCAAGATTATTATCAGACAAATCATTAGATACGCCCAATATATCCATTGTATCCACACTGATAAACCTTCCAACCTCCGGATCATAATACCCTCTTCCAAGATAATACAGTCCCGTCTCTTCATCGTAGCAGTATCCTCTGTAGCAGAACGGGTTCAGCGATGCCGGCGTGCTGATTGTGCTGTCCGGCAGGCGGTCTCCCTAATTGTTATAAACATACGTTACCACCTGTGTTCCGCTGCTGTCAACCAGCCCGTTGAGATCTCCCTGAACATGCAGCAGCT